>JBCDGW010000001.1:0-149798 GCA_038750765.1 Pseudomonadota bacterium
AGCGGTCGCTTTGCCATTCACCGCCCCCGTCAGCATGGCCCTCACCGAGCAAAGCGCTCGCAACCTGGTCGACCGCGCCGTGGCCGAGATCAACCAGGTTATCGCTGCGGGTGGCTCAGAGGCGTCGATGATCGCGCGGTTCGATGCGATCTTCGAGCGTTATGCAGATGAATCCTACATCGCGGCCTATGCGATGGGTGCCGATGCCAGGCGCGCGACAAATGCCCAGCGCGCTGCCTTTTCCAGTGCCTTCGGCGATCACTTGACAACAAAGTATGGCCGTCGGTTTCGCGAATTCATTGGCGGACGGGTCCAAGTTCAGAACGCGCGGCGCGTGAAGAATTGGGTTGAGGTGGGCGCCGTCGTGCAACTGAGCGGCAGCGCCCCCTTCAGCGTCACGTTTTTTGTGAGCGACCGCACCGGTACTGACAAGTTCTTCAACCTCACCATCGAGGGCGTCAGCATGCTCCTTAGCGAGCGCGAGGAGATCGGTGCCTTGTTGGACCGAAATCGCGGTGACATCGATGCCATGATCGCAGCTTTACGCGCTGGTGCGTAACGCATGCGGCGGCTGTTCTTTTGGCTGGTGACCCACGGCATCGCGCTGGTCATTGGCGTGGGGCTTGGGATCTATCTCCTGCCGATTCTCACTGCTCCCGACGCGCCTGATGCCGCCATGCTTGAAGAGAAAGCGGCGAGCGCGCTCTACAGCGCTGAGTTTACCCGGGACCTACCTGGTAGCGACTTTCTCCATTGGGGCGAGGGCCGGATCAGCCTTAGCGCTGCAGAAATTGTCCATGAAGGCGCGTTGTCGCCTGGACCGGACTATAAGGTCTACCTCACCACCGGACCGGTTGAAGACGAAGCAAGTTTCGAGCCGCTGAAAGCGGATGCCGCCCTTATCGGTGACGTCAAAAGCTTCAGTGGTTTTCTCTTGCCAGTTCCCGAAGGCGTGGACGTTTCCGCCTATTCCACCATCGTCGTGTGGTGTGAAACTTTCAGCGAGTTCATCACCTCTGCTGAGTACAATCCCGGCTAGCTAGCGAAGCGGCTGTCCGAAGATACGCTCGAATATCGTCCTCGGTCGGCCGTTGTTCCACCCATTTGGGTTTGGGGCGAACTCGGGCTCAGCATATCGCGGCGCCAACATCTCAGGTGTGATCATCGGTAGCGGTCGCGGCGATTGACCATTGTGAACCCGTCGCATCATCTCGCCGAATATCTCAGCCGGAAGCCCGCCCCCAGTCACGTCCTGAAGCGGGGTATTGTCGTCGTATCCCATCCAAACCCCGGCTACGTAATCGGCAGTAAAGCCAACAAACCACGCATCCCGGGCGGCTTGCGTTGTCCCGGTTTTGCCTGCTCCAGGCCAACCGGGGACCTGGGCGCGTTGCCCGGTGCCGCGGGTCACCACTTGATGCATCATGTAGACGAGTTGGCGGGCGGCATCTTCTGAGATCACGCGTTCGCCGATACCGCCGCCTTGATCCATGAGCGCCTCGCTCTCGCCCTGAAGACGCAGTTCGACCAAGCCGTAAGGCCTCACCGAGGACCCACCATTCAGGATCCCTGCATAGGCACCTGTCATCTCAAGCAGCGTCGACTCAGACGTGCCAAGCGCCAGGGCGGGCCCCGCGTCAAGATCGCTGACGATGCCGAAATCCGCCGCCACATGGCGAACCTTGTCGCGCCCGACCGCTTCGGAAACACGCACGGCAGGAATGTTGAGAGACCACACCAGCGCCTCTGTCAGCGTGACCTCGCCGCGAAACTCACGCGTGTAGTTTTGCGGCGACCAGGGCCCTGACCCGGGAACGTCGATCGTGATCGGCGCGTCCAACACCATATCGTCAAGGCGATACCCCAATTCGAGCGCGGTCGCGTAGACAAACGGTTTGAAGGCGCTACCGGTTTGCCGTTTGGCCATGATTGCGCGGTTGAATTGGCCGGTGACACCGCGAAACTGTCTGCCGCCAACCATCGCGCGAACCGCGCCATCCGCGCTCATCACAACGATTGCAGCCTGCACGTTCGAGCCCTCGCGCAGCTTGGCATCGAGCACGGCTTGGAGCGCCTCTTCAGCAGCGGTCTGGATGCGCTCGTCGAAGGTGGTTTGGATGATGACGTCTTCTGTGGTCTCGCGGGTGAGGAAGCCTGGGCCCGAATCCATCACCCAATCGGCAAAGTATCCACCAGCGCGTGCTTGTGCTGCCTCGCTCAGGACCGCAGGCGCCGCCTTCGCTTCAGCAAACGCCGCGTCGGTCAGATATCCTTGGTCATGCATCAAACCGAGCACCAAATCCGCCCGGTTCTGCGCGCGTTCCAGGTTGTTTGTCGGTGCAAACCGCGAGGGCGCCGTCAGAAGCCCCGCGAGCATCGCACCCTCCGCTGCATTTACCTGGGTCGACGACTTGCCAAAGTACCGTTGCGCGCCCGCTTCAAAGCCATGCGCCCCAGCGCCGACATAGGCCCGATTGAGATAAATGGAGAGGATCTCGCTCTTTGAATATCGTAGCTCCAGCGCGAACGCATAGGGCATCTCTTTGAGCTTGCGCCACATCGTGCCGCGGCGGCAGTCGTTCTCATAGGCGGCCTCATCTTCCCAAACCGTATCGTCATAGGGCACGCCGAGGCAAAGAAGCTTCGCCACCTGCTGAGTGATGGTTGAGCCACCATGACCCGAAAGTGGGCCGCGACCTTCGCGCAGATTTATCCGTATCGCACTGGCGATGCCGCGCGGGCTAATGCCGAAATGGCGGTAGAAGCGTTTGTCTTCCGTGGCGACAACGGCGTTACGGAGATGGGGAGACACAGTCTCGCTGGTAACTGAGCCGCCAAATTGCTCGCCCCGCCAGGCAAAAACAGCGCCGTCACGATCAAGGAGGGTGACCGAACCGCGGGTCCGCCCGTCGAGGAGAGCGTCAACGTCAGGCAACTGCGTGTAGAAGTTGGCCGTTGCGAGACCGACGACGATTGCCACAGCAGCAGCGCCCGCCAGCGTCAGCCGCAAAAACAGCCGGAAGAACCAGGCGATAATGGCGCGAAAAAACCCGACAAGGCCGCCGCGCCGCACTCTTTTGGTCTTTCGCGCGCGCGAAGACTTACCACGCCGAGCCGCGGGCTTTGTCGGCGCTGCTTTCTTCTTGGATGGAACCCGCGCACGCCTATCGGCTACCAGGGGCGGCCCTCGCCGTCGTCCTGTTCCGCTCATCTTATGAAACCATGCTCATTCTTTTTTATTTGCGCTGAGTTTAGTCGTTTCTGACGCTTTTGTAGAGCACATACCGAGCAGCACGTGATTTTCTTACTGATTAAATTTTAATCAAAATGACCCAACTGTGCAAAAATTGTGCAATTGCGAGCCGTTCTGAGACGCAAAATCTTTGTCAAAATATTGTCAGAGCCGACCCCGCCGCTCTTTGTGTGCGCGTAGAACTTGCAGGGTCGCATCCTGCCAAATCTGAGGGGCGAAAGCGTGAAACTCATTATCGCAACGATCAAGCCGTTTAAGCTGGAGGAGGTGCGCGAAGCGCTCACCGCCATCGGCGTGCGCGGTATGATGGTCACTGAAATCAAGGGATTCGGCTTACAGTCGGGCCACACCGAGATTTATCGCGGCGCTGAATACGCTGTGAACTTCGTGCCTAAGGTGAAGCTCGAGATCGTCGTGCCTGCTGCAGTGGCCGACCAAGCTGTCGAAGCAATTCAAAAGACTGCGACAACCGGCAAGATCGGTGACGGAAAAATCTTCGTTCTCGACGTGCACTCTGCCGTGCGCGTGCGGACTGGCGAAACAAATGAAGACGCGCTGTAGGTCGGCGTCGCAAGGGGACTGAACACATGAAACTCAGACTAAATGCACTCTTAGGGCTGATGATGGTGATGGTCGCTACGACCGGTGCCTACGCCCAAGATGAAGGCCCATCTCCCGAAGCGGTCGCGGCGGCGGAAGCGGCATTTGTGACGCCCGGTGATGCGATCCGGGAAAAGGCGCTCGACGCGGCAGCCGCTGCTTATGACGCGGCGATCGCCGAGGAAGCAACGCCAGAAGACGCCTCGGCCGCCGCCGCTGACGCGGTGCTTGGCGTCTATGACGTCATGATCAACGGCGACTTCATCTTTAACACGCTGCTATTCCTAATCGGCGGCTTCCTCGTGATGTGGATGGCAGCCGGCTTTGCTATGCTGGAGGCGGGGCTTGTCCGCTCGAAGAACGTGGCGATGCAGCTGACCAAAAACATATCGCTGTTTTCAATCGCGGCGATCATGTACTGGTTCGTCGGCTATTCGGTCATGTATCCCGGCGACGGCTGGGCGATTGAAGGCTATTTAGGCACGTTGTTTTCACCCTATCCGGTGAATGGTGAGCCCGATTTGGCGACAGGCTATTCGGTCGCGTCTGACTTCTTCTTCCAGTTGATGTTCTGCGCCACCACTGCATCCATCGTGTCCGGTACCTTGGCTGAACGCATCAAGCTGTGGCCGTTCCTTATCTTCGTTGTTGTGCTGACCGGCTTCATCTACCCGATCGAGGCATCCTGGCAGTGGGGCGGCGGTTGGCTGGCTGAGATGGGCTTCTCCGATTTCGCTGGCTCAACTCTGGTGCACGCCGCTGGTGGCTTTGCAGCCCTGGCCGGTGCAATCATCCTTGGCCCGCGCCTCGGCAAGTATGCGAGCGACGGCAAGGTCGTTGCGATGCCCGGCTCTAACCTGGCGCTCGCTACTCTGGGTACGTTCATCCTGTGGCTGGGTTGGTTTGGCTTCAACGGTGGTTCCGAGCTGGCGCTGGGCGCTAATGGGTCGGCCAACAACGTGTCGATCATCTTCGCCAACACCAACATGGCTGCCGCGTCCGGCGCTGTTGCCGCACTCATCCTGACGCAAATCATGTACGGCAAGGTTGACCTGACGATGGTGCTTAACGGCGCTCTGGCCGGTCTGGTGTCGATCACGGCGGGTCCGCTCGATCCGACGCTGTTTGGCGCGATGTGGATCGGTGCGATCGGCGGTGTGATCGTTGTGTTCACCGTGCCGATGCTCGACAAGATGAAGATCGATGACGTGGTTGGCGCGATCCCGGTGCACCTCATCGCCGGTGTTTGGGGAACGCTCGCTGTGCCCTTCTACACCGACGGCACCAGCTTCGTGACGCAGTTCATCGGTATTGTCTCAATCGGTGCCTTCGTCTTCATCGTCTCCGCTGTGGTTTGGTACATCCTCAAACTGGTGATGGGCCTGCGCGTCAGCGAAGAGGAAGAGATCAACGGTCTCGATATGGGCGAGTTGGGTATGGAAGCATATCCAGAGTTTTCCAAAGGCTGATACCTCCTCCCATCAGCCGAATTGCAACTCCCGGGCGTTCGCGCCCGGGTTTTTTTATGCCGCGAGGGCGCGCGCCTCATAGTGTTTGAGCGTGAGCCGCGCGCAATCACCGTAGCCCTTCGCATCATCGCTCAGCCGAGGAAACGCGTCGATCAAGGACGCTCTTTGGATTGCGCTCAAGCCACTCATCGTCTGCTGGCCCGGAAGAAAGCTCTCGCTGAAGAGGCCATGGGCCGACACGATCTGATGGCTGTCGAAGACGAGATGATAGTAAACTGCGCCGCGATTAGCCGCCTCGACGGACACGCCCGCGCGGTCAAGCAAGTGGATCGCGGCAGCAAAAACTTCGCGACTGCCAAACATCAATTCGGCGCGCCAATCCTCGATCAGAATTCGGTGCTGCGGCGACACGAGGATATCGCGTGACGGAAGGCCGGGTCCCAGCGCCCCTTCTGAAATCCGGACTGGTCGGTGCGTTGGCATAGCGCGCAATTGCGCAGCGCTGATTTTGGTCGCAAGGCAAAGGCGAAGCGGTTGCGGCCCATGATCTAGCGTATTGACGAAATCGCCGGGTTGAATGTGCTCCACCGGGATTTGCCCCCGGGGCGTGTCGAGGAGCGTTCCAGCCAGGAAGCATGGGGGCGCTGCATAGGTGCCCGAAGGTGTTGCCGCACCGCCGTTGTTGGAAGGGCCCTCAGAAGCGCTTACGACCTCTAGGTCAACACCGACCGGGGGAAATGTACCGATAAAGGCAATGCCCTCCACGGTGGCGTAAGCCGGACTTGAATTGCTTATGTTGAAGCCGATGAGCGTGTAGGTGTTTCCGTCGCCGTCCTCGACAACAAACTGATATTCAGCTTCGACACGGGTGCCGGAGGTAAAGGTGCTTCCCAGGACAGTTTGTGTGCCATCGAGCGTTTGGTCGCCGTCATTGTCGGCGAAGTTCGTGTCGGAGCCGCCATCGGTGATGTTCACCGCTTCCCACGCATTGTTGTTAAGGCGGATGGTCTCGCCCACCAGATGCGAGCCATCGCCTTGGGTCACACCGTCTAAAATGGTGCCGCCGGAAATCGTGAGGTTGGATTCCGCGAGCACAAAAATCGTGTAGTTTGCCATACTGCCCCTCTGTTTCGATGCTCGCTACAAAGCATTTGTGGCCAAATATCGGCCAGACGTCGTCATGCCTCACTTGGCAGCGCCTAGCGGTCACCGTATATCCTGCCGATGGCTAAGCCTCAGGATAACCCGAATTACAAGGTGATCGCCGAGAACCGGCGCGCGCGATACGACTATGCAATCGAGTCCGATATCGAATGCGGGCTGATTCTTGCCGGCTCCGAGGTTAAGGCCCTGCGGCAGGCGCAAGCCAACATCGCGGAAAGCTACGCAGAGGTCTCAGAGGGCGAGTTGTGGCTGGTCAACAGCTATATCGCGCCTTACGCCCAAGCGAAAACCTTCGGCCACGACGAGCGTCGGCGCCGTAAGCTTCTGGTTTCGCGAAAAGAACTGGCGAAGCTGTGGTCTGACACGCAGCGTAAGGGCATGACGCTGGTCCCGCTTGTTCTCTATTTCAATCATCGCGGCATCGCCAAAATCAAACTCGGTATCGCCAAAGGCAAAAAGGTTGCCGATAAGCGCGCCACCGAAGCCAAGCGGGATTGGAACCGGCAAAAGCAGCGCCTTTTGCGGCAAAACTCCTAAACTGCGCAGCCTGTCGGGAATTCCTGGTCTGCGCGTCGCGGGATCTGTACCGTGGTGACGCGCATGAATTTGGTGCCGCACGGGCATCAGTATCAGCGCCAGCTACGAGGGAACCATGGAACTTCTCATTAGTCTAATCGCAGGGGCTGCCGGCGGTAACATCGCAGGAAGCCTGCTCAAGAATCTGAACCTAGGTGTGCTGCTGAACTCGGTGGCCGGTATTGTTGGCGGCGGCATCGGCGGGCAACTCTTGGGTCTTTTGGGGTCGCCAGAAGTTGCTGACGCGGCAGCGGGCGCAGTGGAAACCGCTGGCGGTCTCGATATCGGGGCGATCATCGGTCAAGTCGCCGGAGGCGGCGTTGGCGGCGGTGTCGTAATGGCGCTGGTTGGCGTTGTTAAGAACATGATGGCCAAGTAGGGCAGCGCATCGGGTAGAGCGCGGCGCTCGGCGTTTCGCGCCTACCCGGCCTTGCTCTCTACCGCGCGCCTCGTTAGGCAGTGGCGGATTTTTCAAGGGAGCAGGGCAGCATGCCCGATGATCCAAAAACACTGGTCTCCACCGAGTGGCTGGCGACCCATCTTCAAGATCCGGATCTGCGCATCCTTGATGCGTCGTGGTATCTTCCGGACATGAAGCGAGATGCGCGGGCTGAATATGACGCCGCTCATATCCCCGGCGCGCGCTTCGTCGATATCGATGACCTCTCTGACGCGCGCTCCTCCCTGCCGCATATGGCGCCACCGCCCGAGAAGTTCATCAGCCGGATGCGTGCGATGGGGGTTGGTGATGGTCACCAAGTCGTTGTGTATGACGGCGCAGGCCTGCTTTCGGCGGCGCGCGTGTGGTGGCTGTTTCGCTTAATGGGCAAGACGGATGTCGCCGTTTTGGACGGTGGTCTGCCGAAATGGCAGGCCGAGGGTCGCCCGGTGGAAGATCTCGCGCCGGTCCTGCGCGATCGCCACATCACCGTGACATTTCAAAATCATCTTGTGCGTGATGTGACCCAAGTGGCTTCGGCGGCGAAGTTGCAAAGTCACGAGATCTTGGATGCCCGTGCGCCAGGCCGGTTTCAGGGTGAAAGCGCCGAGCCTCGTGCGGGCCTGCGCTCAGGCCATATTCCGGGCTCACGCAATCTGCACTACCAGAGCCTTCTCAACCAAGATAGCACGATGAAAGAACCCAAAGCCCTGCGTACTGTTTTCGAGGCAAGCGGTGCCGACCTTTCCAAGCCGGTGATTAGCACCTGCGGGTCAGGTGTAACCGCCGCGATCATCGATCTGGCACTGGAGCGCATCGGCCATCAAAACCACGCCGTCTATGACGGGTCTTGGGCTGAATGGGGCATGTATGGCGACCTCAAAGTCGCAACCGGAGAAACCTAAATGCTGAACGAACTCACGCCGCAAGTGCCTGACAAAATCCTGATGCTGATGGAAATGTTCCGCAACGATCCGCGCGAGAACAAGGTGGATCTAGGGGTCGGCGTCTACAAGAATGAGGCCGGGGTGACGCCGATCATGCGCGCGATTAAATCCGCCGAGAAACAGCTTTGGGAGAGTGAGACGACGAAGTCCTATACCGGGCTTAGCGGTGATCCAGGCTACGCGCAGGCGCTCCGCAATTTGGTGTTGGGCGCGGATTTTCCGCAGGAGCGCGTCGCAGCAGCGGCGACGCCCGGGGGGACTGGCGCGGTTCGGCAGGCCTTCGAACTGGTAAAGATGTCGGCGCCCGAGGCGACGGTTTGGCTTTCCTCGCCGTCCTGGCCAAACCACGGCACTATTCTGGCGCATCTGCATATGCCAACCCGTTCATACCGCTATTTCGACGACGTAACCTGCGCGGTCGATTTCGCCGGGATGATGGCTGATTTGGCGCAGGTGAAGCCTGGCGATGTAGTGCTGCTCCACGGCTGTTGTCACAATCCGACCGGGGCGAACCTCACGCTCGAGCAATGGAAGCAGGTGACCGAGGCGGTCATGACGCGCGCGGCGATCCCCATGATCGACTTGGCGTATCAGGGTTTTGGCGATGGCTTGGACGACGACGCGATAGGGGTGCGCCATGTGGCAAATACCTGCCCCGAGGTGATGATCGCGGCAAGTTGTTCAAAGAACTTCGGCATCTACCGCGAGCGCGCGGGACTGGTCATGACCATTCAGCGCGACGCTGAGGCGACGAAGTTGGCGCAAGGCACCCTCGCGCATCTCAATCGGCAGAACTTTTCGTTCCCACCCGACCACGGTGCGCGCTTGGTCACCATGATCCTCAACGATGCGGGCCTGCGCGCAGAATGGGTGGATGAGTTGGAGACGATGCGCCAAGGCATGCTGGCGATGCGCGTGGCCTTGGCGGATGAGTTGCGCCGTTTGACCAATTCGGATCGCTTCGACTTCCTCGCCGAGCACCGCGGCATGTTCAGCCGCATTGGCGTCGATGCCGATCAGGTCGTGGCCATGCGCGAAGAGCACGGCGTTTACGTCGTTGGCGACAGCCGCATTAACGTGGCCGGTATCAACGAGACGAATATGGCTGTCGTCGCAAAAGCAGTCGCCGCGGTAATCTAGGGTGCGTGGGCCATGCGAACGGCCCACGGATGCCGCTACCTATCAGGCGGCAATCCCGGCATGGTTCATCGCGTCGCGCATAAGCGCTTTGGTCTGATCGCTTAATTCGAGCAGAGGTGACCGCACCGAAGCGCTGCACTTGTTCAGGAGCGACAGCCCATACTTGGCGCCGCAAACGCCCGGTTCGGTGAAGACTGCCTTGTGCAGCGGCATCAAGCGATCTTGGATATCAAGCGCGCGCGCATAATCGCCGGCGGCGCACGCCTCTTGCAGCTCGGCGCAAAGCCGGGGCGCCACATTCGCCGTCACGGATATGCAGCCGATGCCGCCATGCGCGTTAAACCCGTGCGCTGTCGCGTCTTCGCCCGAAAGCTGCACAAAGTCAGGCCCGCAGGCCAAGCGCTGCCAACTCACGCGGGCAAGGTCGCCGGTCGCGTCTTTGACCCCAATAATGCGCGGCAGTTTAGCCAGCGTGGCCATTGTCTCGGGCTGCATGTCGATCACGGAACGCCCGGGAATATTGTAAATGATGATCGGCAAGGCGCAGCAGTCGTGCAGCGCGGTGTAATGTGCGATCAGGCCTGCTTGGGTGGGCTTGTTGTAGTAGGGCGTCACGACCAAAGCGGCATCTGCCCCGACGGCCTCGGCATGCTGCAGAAAGCGGATCGCCTCGGCAGTGTTGTTCGACCCTGCGCCTGCGACCACCGGCACACGACCGGCTGTGGTTTTCACCACCGTTTCAATGACTGTCTCGTGCTCGGTTGCTGAAAGCGTCGGGCTCTCACCGGTGGTGCCCACCGGCACTAAGCCATGCGAGCCTTCGCTGATCTGCCAATCCACCAGATGTTTCAACGCATCGAGATCCAGGTCGCCGTTTTTGAACGGCGTCACCAGGGCTGGGAGTGACCCTTTAATCATGATGCGCTTCCTTTCATTTCCAGCTTCCCAATCGGCGGTGGGTGGCCGGTGACACGGGCTATGCCAAGTTTGTGTGTTTCCCCTTGGCCGCTGGGCCGCTACCTTTTTGGGGGGCATGCGTCAAGGGCAGTTGTCTATGCGGTTACTTTCACTCATTTTTCTGGGCCTTCTCTCCGGTTTTGAAGGCCCGGCACTCGCCCAAGAGCCGGCGCGTCCTGGCCCACGTCCCGATCTTGCGCCCGCGGTGGATGAGGTAAGCGATGTGCTGCCCGAGGCCGATGTCGCGCGTTTACCGATTTCGCTGTTACCCTCCGAGCGCCCTGCGACGTTGCTTGAGACCCATCGCTTCCGCATCGCGTTGGCGGCGTCTTATCGCGAGGAATGGGTGCGTGCATCTAGCCTCATCGCCGATGGCACCCAGGTTGAGGCGGATGTTATTGCTTGGCGGCGCCTCCGCGCAGGCGAAGCGGATTTTGAGGCGTACTTGGCGTTTTTGGAGCGCAATGGCGACTGGCCTGGCTTGGATCGCGTGCGTCAACAGGCAGAACGCGCGATCCCCGTGGGGGCGGACGCAGCGCAAGTGCTGACACTCTTCGGTGACCGTTCCCCGTCGACGGGCCGGGGTGCGTTGCGACTTGCCGCCGCGCTGGCTGCCAGCGGTGACGCGGACGCGGCGAGCGCCGTGGTCCAAGACGCTTGGGCGCAACTGCCGATGCGGGCGCTTGTCGAAACCGAGCTTCTGGCGAACTGGGGCGAGATTATAAGCGGGCTGCATGAGACGCGTCTGGAGATGCTGCTATGGGCTGGCGACCGAGAAGGCGCGCTGCGGGCGCGGGCGCGTGTCGGCGCCGACTGGCAGGCGTTGGCGGATGCACGACTGGCGCTTCAGCGTGACGCGCGCGGTGTCGATGCGCTGATCGACGCGGTGCCGGAGAATTTAAGCGCCAATGGCGGGTTGGCCTTTGATCGGGTCATTTGGCGCATTGAAAACCGGCAGAGAGATGCCGCTATCGATTTGATCCTTTCCCAAAGCACCAGTGCGGCGGCGCTCGGCGAGCCAAGGAAGTGGGCTAATTGGCGTCGCATTCTTGCACGTCAGACAATGCGGAACGGAGACGGGGCGCGTGCCTACGCGCTCGCCAGCACCCACTACATCGCGCACACCCAGGATTTCTATGCCTATGCCGACCTCGAATGGCTCTCAGGCTATCTTGCGCTGCGTTATCTCGACGATCCTGAGCAGGCGCTGGCTCACTTTCAGCGCTTTGAGGCGGCCGTTTTCACTCCCATCAGTTTGGGCCGCGCGTTTTACTGGCAAGGGCGCGCCTATGAAGCGCTGGGTGATAGCGAAGCAGCCCAAGCTTCGTATCGCGCGGGCGGTGTGCACCAGTCTAGTTTTTATGGCCAGTTGGCCGCGGAAAAAGCAGGGCTGGAAATGGACCCGGCCTTCACCGCTGAGATCGTACGCGTGCCATGGCAGGGGACTGAGCTTGCCGATAACGCCATCGCCGAAGCGGCGGGTCTCTTCCATCAAGCCGGTCAATCCTGGGAAGTGATCCGTTTCTTAGGCCATCTCGCCGACACTTTGGATGAGGCCGCGCTTCCGGCCTTGGTTTCCTATGCTGAGAGCCTTGAGGACCCTTACATTTCGGTCCGCGTGGCCAAACGCCTTGCTCGACGCGGTGTGATCGACGTGGGCGCTTACTTCCCCCTCGTTGACCTGGTCATCGCGCTGCCGGTGGAAGAAGCCTTGGCGTTGTCGATCGCGCGTCGCGAAAGCGAGTTCAACATCGCCGCTATTTCACCCGCAGGCGCGCGCGGGCTGATGCAGGTGATGCCCGCGACGGCGCAAAATGTGGCGCGGAAGTTAGGGCTCGACTACCAGCTTGGCAAACTGACGACAGACGCGGTTTTCAACGCCACGTTGGGAAGCGCCTATCTGGCTGAGTTGATCGACGAATTCGGCGAGAGTTATCCGTTGGTTGCGGCAGGATACAATGCGGGGCCGGGCCGGCCACGATCTTGGATCGAGCTTTACGGAGACCCGCGCCTCGCCGATGTCGACGCGGTTGATTGGGTCGAGCACGTGCCGTTCCGCGAGACGCGAAATTATGTGATGCGGGTGATGGAAAGCGTGCCGATTTACCGCGCGAGGCTTACCGGTGAACCTCAGGCGCTAAATCTGTCTGAGATGCTTAAGGCCCGTTGACCCCGTCGTTGGGTAGCTGATTTGGCCGCCGCCGACGGGGGCCGACACGCCCGTTGTCCCGGGTGCGGTGGTCGGCAAACCGCGCGCAACGCGCACTGCCAGATAGGCAAACGCTTGAGCTTCCAGCATGTCACCGTCGAGGCCAACGTCTTCCACTGGATCGACGGGGCAGGGTAGCGCGCGTTCAAGCCCGGCCAACATCGCGCCGTTAAAGCGGCCCCCGCCGGTCACCAGCACACGGTTGGGCGCAAGGGGACAATGCTCCAGACCTTTGGCCACAGCGGCTACGCAACAGCCAACCAAGGTTGCGGCGGCATCGGCATCGGAAAGACGTGACACTGCCGCGCCCAGGTGCCTGAACGCGTCTCTATCCAGCGATTTCGGCGGTATCTTATGAAAGTAGGCCTGTGCCAAAAAGGCGCGCACGATGTCACCGTCTTCGCTTCCAGAGGCGGCGAGTGCGCCGTCACGGTCAAACTTCTCGCCACGCCGCTCCTGCACCAGATCATTCAGCGGGGCGTTGGCTGGGCCAGTATCGAACGCCAGACATGCGCCATCGAACTCGGGCTTTGCGGCTTTTGGGTCGAGCCATGTAAGGTTGCCGACACCGCCGAGGTTTAGGAACGCGACCGGCTCAACGAGACCAAGCATCTTCGCGCAGGCAAAATGATAAAACGCCGCCAGCGGCGCCCCTTCGCCGCCCAATGCCACATCGCTCGATCTGAAATCCCATACCACCGGGCGGCCCAGCGCCTCGGCCAAAACCGCGCCGTTGCCCGCTTGATGGGTGCCGCGGCCATGTGGCTCATGCGCCAGGGTTTGGCCGTGAAAAGCAATCAGATCCGCCTGCGGGAACTGTTCGAACAACGCAGCATGGGCGTTTTCCACGATCTCAGCCGCCGCAGCGACCGCGTCTCCGCCCGGCCATTGTCCCAAAGCCGACCGGAGCACTGCGCGCTCGTCATCCTTATACGCGCGATAGGCAGACCTGCCAAAGTTGGAAATGCTAACGCCATCGGTCTCTAATAGGGCCACATCGACACCGTCGAGTGAGGTTCCCGACATCGAGCCGACGGCCAGGATAGGTCGGTCTACGCGCAGCGCCAAATCCACTTCCCCTCACCGCGTGCGACGCGTAAACAAACGCGGCACGCGCCGTAGGATGAATGCAAAAACGATGACCTACCACCCGAAATCCGACTTTCTGCATGAGATCTCGCGCCGCGGTTTTCTGGCCGATTGCACCCATCTGCAAGAGCTCGACGAGGCGCTGCTCAAAGGGCCAGCGACGGGATACATCGGGTATGACTTGACCGCGTCATCGCTGCATATCGGCAATCTGGTTCAGATCATGCTGCTGCGCTGGTTTCAAAAAACCGGCCACCGCCCGATCACGTTGATGGGTGGCGGGACGACCAAAGTCGGCGACCCGTCGGGCAAGGATGAAATGCGCAAAATGCTCTCGGTCGATCAGATCGAAGCCAACGCGCAGAGCATTCGCCAGGTCTTCGCGCGCTACATCTCCTACGGCGATGGCCCAACCGACAGCCCGCTTGTGAACAATGCCGATTGGCTCGACGTGCTAGGCTATGTCGAGTTTCTACGCGATATTGGCCGTCACTTCACCGTCAATCGGATGCTCGCCTTCGAGTCGGTCAAATCGAGGCTCGACCGTGAGCAAGCGCTCAGCTTCATTGAGTTCAACTACATGCTGCTCCAGTCTTACGATTTTCTCGAGCTGCACCGCCGGTATGGCTGCATCTTGCAGATGGGCGGCTCGGATCAATGGGGCAACATCGTCTCTGGCGCTGACCTTATAAGGAGGGTCGAGGGCCGCGATGCGTTTGGCTTGACGACGCCCTTGGTGACACGCTCTGACGGCAAGAAGATGGGTAAATCCGTGGACGGGGCCGTGTGGCTTAACGAGGATGTGATGGCGCCCTATGCCTTCTGGCAATGGTGGCGGAACGTCGACGATGCCGATGTCGGCAAGTTCCTGAAGATGTTCACAGAACTGCCGATTGAAGAATGCGAGCGGCTTGGTGCGCTCGCCGGTTCGGAGATCAACGACGCGAAGGTTCGGCTGGCAAATGAAGTAACCACGTTGTGCCATGGCTCTGCTGCTGCTTCTGCCGCCGAAGCCACTGCCCGCGACGTGTTTGAGAAAGGCGGCGTCGGTGATGATCTGCCGACGCTTGAGCTCAGTGCGGAAGAGGCGCGCGATGGGGTTTCCGTCGTGCAGCTTATCGTGCGGGCAGGGCTGGCGAAGTCCGGCAAAGAAGCCAAGCGCTTGATTGCTGACAATGGCGCGCGGCTCGATGATGAGCCCTTGCTGGACGCCGGATTGATGCTCAACGCCGATGCGCTTGCAAATCCTGTGAAACTGAGCGCGGGCAAAAAGCGGCATGCGCTGGTGACGCTCAAGTCCTAGTCACCAGCTTTTCCCGCCAAAGGGTGAAAAGACCTGCACCGACAATGATCGCGGCGCCGATGACGATGTTTGTGGCAAGCGGCTCGCGGAAGACGATCAAGCCAATTGCGGAGGCAAAGATAAGTTGCAGGTAAGCGAAGGGTTGAACCGTGCTCGTTTCCGCAACCTCGTAGGTGCGGATCAGCAGATAGTGCCCGATGGCGCCGGAAACGCACAAAGCGAGCATCCATCCCCAATCGTTCAATGCCATCGGCTCCCAATACCAGGCGCCGATGATTGTGGCGACGAGCGCGCCTACTGTTCCAGTCCAAAAGAAACTGGTCGCCGCGCTGTCCTGACGGGCGGCAAAACGCGTCAAAAGCGCGTAGAGCGCAAACAGCGTGGCCGAGGTGAGCGCAATGGCAGAGCCGGGCTGAAACACGGCCAAGCCAGGGCGCAATATGACCAAGACGCCGACAAAACCTGCTGCGATTGCCAGCCACCGTCGCCAGCCCACCCGTTCGCCAAGCACAGGGCCGGATAAAGCAGCGACAATCAGCGGATAAGCCGCGAAGATCGCGTGACTGGCGACCAGGCCGATCTGCGTGAACGCGAACACCATCACATTGACTTCGATCGCCAAGAGCGCGCCGCGAAACGCCTGTAGCCAGGGCTGGCGGGTTGCCGCAGCGTTTTTGAGCCCACCGGCTCTGCGGGCGGTAATCGTGACGACGAAAATTGCGAAAAACCAATAGCGGATCATCACGACGAGCGAGACATTGTAGGCCTGGGCGAGATGCTGAGAGATCCCGTCTTGCGCGGCGAAAATGAACATCGTGAGGCTCATCAACGCGATGCCGAGCCTTGCATTGTCGGTATTCATGCCAGGCATGCGCGCGTCATGTGCCTTTTCCGACCGTATCCAGGCGCCCGTGTCACGGTGAAGCCTGCATCTTCGAGATTGCGGCGCACAAACCCAGCGGCGGTGTAGGTTGCCGCAGTACCGCCCTTTCGCGTGTGCTCAGCTACCGCGCGCAAAAGCGGTGCGTCCCACATTTCAGAGTTCTTTGCGGGTGAGAAACCATCGAGAAACCAAGCATCAGCGGGTTTGGTCATGCGCGGCACGTACGCGCGGGCGTCGCCGATCACCAGCGTCAAGCGCAAGTCAGCGGCCACATCCTCGCGCCCCTCTCGATAGGCCGACAGCAGCGCAGGCACCAGGGGCTCCACCTCAGGAAAGGCGCTCAAAGCGCGTGCGAGATCGCGCGCCTCAAGCGGATTTGCTTCAAAGCTCACGTAATGAAGCGGCGCTTTTTGCCCTGAGCCACGCCAGGCGATCCAGGCGGCCATCAGGTTGAGCCCTGTTCCAAAGCCTAGCTCGGCAATGCGAAACCCCTCGCAGAAGCGATCGGGCAGGTCATTTCCGCCCAAAAAAACGTGTCGGCTTTCCGCGAGGCCGTTCTCGCGCGAATAGTACGGGTCATCATACCGACGCGATATCGGTACATTTCCATCGCTCCATGCGGGACTTCGTTCGGGAGTGGCGTACATGTAAAGCCTGTCGTTTCGGCGCGAAGATGAACAGGGCGGTCACAGATGGCAATGGCAGACGTAATGGTGATGGGGGCTGGCATCTTTGGCCTGTCGGTTGCCTATGCCTGCGCGCGCCGCGGCGCCAAAGTGGCGGTGGTTGATCCGAGCGGTGTGGGTGCAGGCGCCTCTGGCGGGATCGTGGGTGCGCTCGCCCCTCACGTGCCGGAGAATTGGAACGCGAAAAAGGCCTTTCAGCTTGAGTCGTTGCTTATGGCAGAGAGCTATTGGGCGGATGTGGGTGAACGATCTGGTATCAGTTCAGGCTATGGTCGCTTGGGCCGGATTCAGCCGCTCGCAGATGATAAGGCGGTGGCGCGCGCGCGAGAACGGGCTGTGAACGCACGCACGCTGTGGCAAGGTGCGGCGCGTTGGCAAGTAATCACCTCTGTCTCGCAAGAATGGTCCGTTGATAGCCCGTCGGGGCATTTTGTGTTCGATGACCTCACCGCGCGAATTCAACCGATGCGCGCGTGTCAGAGCCTTGCTGCCGCTATTCAATCGCTCGGCGGCTTCGTGCACGAAGAAAGCAAAGTCCGCGCAGGGGCAGTGGTTTGGGCGACGGGCTGGCGCGGCCTACAAGAGCTTAGTGATGATCTGGGTCGCTGGATGGGAAGCGGCGTGAAGGGCCAAGCAGCGCTCTTTGCGCTGGATGCAAGAACACGGCCACAGCTTTTCGCCGATGCGCTGCACATCGTACCCCATGCCAATGGCGCGGTCGCGGTTGGCTCGACCAGCGAGCGCACATTCGAAGACCCGACCGGCGTTGATCAACAGGTGGACGGCCTTATCGCTCAAGCCCGCGCTCTGGTGCCCGCGCTGGCGGATGCTGCGGTGATCGATACTTGGGCAGGCGTAAGGCCCCGGGCGCCGTCGCGCGCGCCGATTTTGGGCCCCTGGCCGGGGCGGCCCGGGCACTTCATCGCCAATGGCGGGTTTAAGATCGGTTTTGGCATGGCGCCGTTGATCGGCGAAGTCCTTGCCGATCTCGTTCTTGAACGACGCGATGCGATACCCGAGGATTTTCGCCTCACGGCTGAGTAGTGGCGCGTCAATTCTAGTCGGTCTTCACCGGTGATTAGCAAAATCGCGACATCGTACGCGCGAGCAGAATCATCGGGGTAAAAATGGATCGGATCGTTTGGGCGGCGCTTTGTTGCTTTTTGTTGGTGCTGTCGCCGCTCCCCTCGCGTGCGCAGAGTTTGCAGCTTGTTATTGATGCCGACTACTCGCACAACCGCGACGCGGCTGCAGCAATCGAGCTGGGTGTCACCGCTGCGCTTACAGAGGCGTCTTTTAAGGTCGGCGATCTGACGCTTGAAATCGTCGCGCATGACCACCGCGCGAACGCAAAGCGCTCACTCAGGACGATGATGCGCTTTTTGGATAGCGGTAATGCGATTGCGGTCATCGGCGGCATGCATTCGCAGCCCTATCTCGCCAACCGAGATTTCATAAATCGGCATGAGGTCTTGCTGCTATTGCCCTGGTCGGCGGCCGCGCCCATCACGCGCGCTAGTTTTGACGGGGAGAACTGGATTTTTCGCTTGTCAGTCGACGATGCGAAATCCGGCCAGTTCTTGGTGTCGCAGGCCTTGCGGAGCGGCTGTGGCAAGATCTCTTTGCTGTTGCAAAACGACGGTTGGGGGCGGACTAACTTCGAGGTTCTTCGCCGCGCGCTTGAAAGCCGGTCGATGCCGGTTTCATCCCATTTTTTCCCTTTCGGAATCGGCAGAGCCACCGCGCGCGATCTCGCCAACAAGCTCGGGGAGGAGGGTACCGATTGCGTTATCCTAATCTCAAACCCGCGGCATGGGGCGGTCATCGCCCATGCACTACATGAAAAAGAAACCGCCATTCGCCTCTTTAGTCATTGGGGCATAACCGGCGGCGGTTTCCCTGACAGCGTGCCCGATTCCGTGCGGACGGCGCTGGACATCTCGGTGCTGCAAACATGCGGGCTCCGGCGGGACCGGCTGGGCGATCCGGTCTTATCCAATGCCTTACAATTGGTTTTGCCGCAGGCACGCTCCCTCTCAGACATGCCCGCCCCGGCGGGTTTCGTGCATGGATATGATCTGACCAAGGTCTTGCTCCGGGCCATTGAGCAGGCATCTGCCGGAATGCCGTGGGCCACTAGCCCCATTGAGGAAAAAAGACGCGCCGTCAAACGCGCGCTAGAGAACTTGGACAAACCGGTTCTCGGTATCTTGCAAATCTATAACCGGCCTTTCTCCGAGTATCGCGCCACAAAACCTGACGCGCATGAGGCCTTGGGTGCCAGTGATCTCTGTCTTGCGCGCTTTCGCAGCGACGGGCGTTTGGTTGATGCGGATTAGGCGCTGTGAAGCAAGATGTTTCATCGAAAGCAGTGGCGCGCCGCTTTTGGTGTCTCTTGGCGCTTGTTCTGGTTCTGGCCGTGTTCTTTTCGGCGCTTGCCGTTCGCTTCACCGCCACCCCATACCTTGCCGAACAACAGCGCCAGGCAATAACAGAACAAGCGCTTAAGGACGCGCGCAGCGTCGAGGCGACTTTGTCGCGCTACCGAATATTCCAATCCATCGTCGCGAGCGATCCAGACGTGATAACCACAGTCTTGGGTTACAACGATAACGCGCGATTGGTCATAGACTTCTTCGAGTCGCTGCAACGCCCGGTCGCCCTAAGCTGGCTTGCGCTCTACGATGTCTTTGGCGGGCGGTTGGCACAAAATCCGTTTCAGGGCGACGCCACGGATGCTTTCGCTTCGGAAAGGATCAAAGCGATCGTGCAAGGGTTCGAGGAAAACCCGGCAGATGCGCAGGAACGCGTGCTTTACGAATATGGCCACGACGACAGTCAAACCCTTGTTTTCGTGCCTGTTTTAAACAATGGCTTGGTCGAGGGCGTCCTCGTCGGCGGTTATGCCCTCGATTTGACTGAGGCCTTGCCGGACCATGACAATGTGCGCTCTACCTACTTCGTGCGCGCGCGCACAGAGGCAGAAGCGCGCTTGAACGCACCAGAAAACGCCGTCATCGCGAAACTCGCTGATGCGGATTTCGCCCTCGTTCAAGTGCCAGAGAGCGCATCGGTATCAGCGGCCGGGAACGCGCTGATGCAGCGCACGGCTGGTGTGATCGCTTTGGTCTTAGTGGGAGCTTTTTCGCTGTTTGCCTGGCTTGGCCGTACGACAATCGTTGAGCCGCATCGCCGTCTCGCCGAGCAGCAACAATCCCTCTCAGAGCTCGCCACGATCGCCGAGCGCGCAGATGACGCCATATTAGTGACGGATCAAACCACGCGGGTGCGTTGGGTTAACCCGGCATTTTCTGATCTGACCGGATACACAATCGACGAGATCGCGGGCAAGCGGAGCGGCCTTTTGTTGCGCGGCCCCGACACCGACCCGATCGTCGCCGCCCAGGTCGATCAAGCCATGCAAGAGCGCCGCCCGATCAGGGTGGAAATTCTGAATTACGGCAAACTGGGCAAGCCGTATTGGGCGTCCAAAAGCGTGTCGCCGCTCTATGACGATGACGGCGGTACCATTTACGGCTTCGTGACCATTTCCCGCGATATCACCGAGTCCCGGCGGCAGCGTGAGGAAATCCTCGCCGCCCACCGCGAGATTGAGCATCAGGCCTACCACGACCCGCTCACGGGGCTGCCAAACCGCCGCGCGCTGGACCTTGCTTTGCAGGAACGGCGCAACAGCGACGCGTTAGCCAGCACCATCGTACGCGTCGACCTCGATCGCTTCAAATATGTGAACGACACGATGGGGCACGAAGCTGGCGACTTTGTCCTTTGTGAAGTGGCCAACATTATCCGAACCGAGACGAAGATCGGGGATCTACCCGCGCGCGTCGGCGGCGATGAATTTGTGATCCTTTTATCTCCTGGCATGACCGACGATGATGGCCTGGTCGTTGCCAATCGCATGCTCGATCGCATTTGTTCGCCGAAAGTCTTCGAGGATAAAACCCTGCGCGTGGGCGCCAGTTTCGGGATCGCGAGCACCGCTGATCGACTTCTCGGTCTCGACGAATTGATCATTGGCGCCGATGCCGCCCTGTACGATGCCAAGGGACGCGGGCGCAGTACTGTACGCCTTTACTCGCCCGAACTTCATCGCGAAGTGCTCGGGCGGCGCGCGCTAGCCCGCGAAATTCGCCGCGGCATTGGGAATGATGAGTTTGAGCCATACTTTCAGCCTCAGGTGGATGCCAGAACCGGCCAGATTGTCGGCGTCGAGACGCTGGCGCGTTGGCATTCATCGGAGCTCGGAGTGTTGGCGCCGGGGGCGTTTATGCCGGTGGCGCAACATCTCTCGGTTATCGATGAGATTGACGCGATCATCTTTCGCAAGGCAATCGATCAGATAGTCGGCCTGCGCGAACGCGGTGTTGCCATCCCGAAGGTGTCCTTCAACGTGACAGCGGAGCGGATCCAAAGCCAGGACAGCTTTGAGATCATCAAGGATAACCTTTCACGGGGTCCTCGGATCAGTTTCGAGATCTTGGAATCAGTGCTCGTCGAAGAGCAATCCGATCTTTTCTCCTTTAGTTTAGACCGGTTGCGAGAATCGGGTGTGATGATCGAGATCGACGATTTCGGGTCCGGCCACGCATCGATTATTGGCCTCAAACAGCTGCTGCCGGATGCGATGAAGGTTGATCAGCGATTGATTCAGCCGATTACGACAGATCCAACGGCACGCGGGATGCTGAAGCAGATCATCGGCATGGCGGATCTGTTAGGTTTGAGCGTGACCGCAGAAGGCGTCGAGACCCTTGACCACGCGCGCGTCCTCACCGATCTCGGATGCGACACCCTGCAAGGTCATGCTTTCGCGAAAGCGATGATGGTCGAGGATCTGTATCATTATGCGATGAAACAGCAGCCGTCTGATACCACGCGCGCGGGCTAATCACGCGAGCAGCAGCGAAGCCGTCTGCTCATCGGTTACCAGGACATGCGGTTGCAGCGTCTTCATCGACGCGCGCAAGATACCGGTCTTTTCGGGGCCGCCAGAGATCAAAACCCGCGTCTTGATCCTCGACAGCTTGGCGAAACCGACGGAAACCGACCGCTCGTTAACCTGATGATCGACGATGCGGCCTTGTGCGTCGAGGAACGTGTAAAGCACGTCACCGACGACCCCTGCCTCAATCATCGACCGGCGCTCGGCCTCGGTGACATGGCCAAACCGATAGGATGTGGTGAGCGTCGAGATCCCACCGCACGACAACAAGGCGACATCGCAAGACTCGGCCATCTGAAAGACCTGTTCGAGACCGCAGCGTTCAAGCAGCGCGTACCGTGTTTGCGCGGAATCAACCAGCGCAGGCGCTGGGATCAAGAACCCCTCGGCATCGAATTGTTCGGCGAATTGCCACGCGAATTCAGCGGGGTTGAACCGCCGTGCCTGACTGATCCCGCCAAGCAGCGAGACAACACGCACGCCGTCCAGTTTTCGGCCTTCGATATGGGGCAGCATCATATGCAAAGTGCGACCCCAACCGACGCCGATCGTCATGTTGTGATCCATCAAACCGGAAACATAGGCGCCCGCCGCCGCAGCGATCAGGCGCGTCGGATCGGAAACAGGGTCATGGTTCGGCGCCACGATGGCCCGCTCCAGCCCGAAACGATCCTCAAGCCCGGTTTGCAGCGCCGCTAAGGGCGCCATCTCGGATTTGATGCGGATGACAACTTCGCCGCGTTTTCGCGCTTCCGCCAGTAAACGGGTGATCATAATGCGGTTAACGCCGAGCTTGCCGGCGATCTCCGCCTGCGTCATGCCTTGAATATGGTAGAGCCACGCGGCGCGGATGCGCATTTGTGAATGCGGATCGGCAGCAGAGCTTTCCCGCGCCTGCGCAGTGCCTTTTCTAAGATCGTCCGGCATGTCGCGCCCCGTCACTTGTTGAGTTGCCGATCATGAGAGAGCCGCCAGCAGCTTTCCCACTGCCTCTGGCGCTTCGATCTGCGGCATATGCCCTACGCCGGAAAAGAGATGGATCGCGACTGTGCCAGGTGCGCAAAGCGCGTGTTGCCAAGGCAAAATCGCGTCTTGCTTGCCCCAAATCAATCGCGCCGGTACCGACAGCCGCTGAAGCGCTGGTCGTAGGTCGAAAGCCTGGGTCCCGTCAGGAAACAGCGCATCTGCCAAACGGGCTTGGGCTTTTCTTTTGTCCGGGTCTTCGCGGCCTGCCATGGCGAGGCGGGCATACTGGTCGGTGATGAGGTCACTGCCTGGCGCCACCATCTCGCGCAACCAAGGCGCCAGGCTCTCGACCCGGGTGGCCCCGCATAACCCGTTAAGCGCAGCGGCATTAATCCCAGGGCCAAGACCGGCAGGGGCAATGAGCGCAAGCGATGCGACAGACCGCGCCCGGGTATCCGCCAAGGCCAGCGCTAAAGCACCGCCAAGGCTATGCCCGATGAGATGAAACGCCTCCAGGTTAAGGCCGTCGACGGCGTGTCGCACGATGCCAACCATCTCTTCAAAGCTCTGGAGCGCGATCAAAGGCGACTCGCCATGGGCAGGGAGGTCTACGCGAATGATCGGACGCGGATGCAAGGCTTTTTCAATCCGTGCCCATGATGTGGCGTCACTGGCAAACCCGTGTAACAGCACGACAGGCGTGCCGGTTTCACCACCGCTACGGGTAATCGACAACGCTGCATAAGTGGCTATCACGGTTGGTTCACGGGGCGCGGCACGTTCTGCGATGTCGCGCGCTTGGACCCGACCGCGCGGGCCGCTACCCGTCACAGCAGCAAGATCGATAGCCGCCTCACGTGCTAGAGACCGGGCGCGCGGGGTAGCGCGGACGCCTTGGGTAACGTCGACGGCCGCGGACAAAGCGGCATCGACGACGGGGGCCTTTGCAGGCTCTGATTGAGTTGGTTCTCCGCTCGCCACCGATGATGCGGGGCCTTCGCCATTGGGTGCCGCGCCCACTTCCTCGTCTGCCCGATAGAGCCAGGCGACCGGCTTGCCGATATCGACCGAGGTGCCTTCGGGCAGCAGGTGATGCAGGATCCCGTCTGCCTCCGCCTCCACTTCCATCGCGGCCTTATCGGTTTCGATATCAAAAAGCGCCTCGCCCTTGGTGACCGTATCGCCCTCGGCTTTGTGCCACGTCATCAGCGTTCCGGCGGCCATATCCATGTCCACCTTGGGCATAATCACCTCGACAGGCATCAAACGGCCCCGGTCACCAGCGCGCGCGCCGCTTCAAGGATGCCCGCAACTTGCGGCACTGCGGCTTTTTCAAGCTCGGGATTGTAGGGGATGGGGCAATCGGCGCCACCGAGGCGGACAATCGGCGCGTCAAGAAAGTCGAAGGCGTCGCTTTCCGCCACCATCGCGCTGATCTCAGCACCGATGCCAAGGGTCTTCACGCCCTCATAAACGCAAAGCAAACGGCCGGTTTTGCGAACCGAACTCAGCACAGTGTCGCGATCAATGGGCCTTATCGAACGGAGGTCAATTACCTCCACATCAAAGCCCTCTCCGGCGAGCGTATCAGCGGCGTCCAGGGCCTTTTGCACCATCATTGATGTGGCCACGATGGTGAGCTGCGTGCCCGCGCGGCGGATCTCGGCCACGCCGATCGGGGTGGTGTAGCGGCCTTCAGGTACCGGGCCCTTTTGCTTGTAAAGCAGCTTATGCTCGAAAATCATCACCGGGTCGGGATCGTCGAGTGCCGCCAACAAAAGGCCCTTTGCGTCAGCAGGCGTCGCTGGTTGCACCACTTTGAGACCGGGCACATGGCCAAGCCAGGCTTCAATTGACTGCGAGTGCTGCGCGGCGGCGCCGGTGCCTGACCCCGCGGGAAACCGCATAACCAACGGCACCGAAACCGCACCGCCTAGCATGTAGCGCAGCTTCGCGGCTTGGTTGACGATCTGCTCCATCGCCAGCGCGGCGAAGTCGGAAAACTGAAATTCAAAAATCGGCCTCAAACCAGTAAGCGCCGCGCCCACCGCGACACCGGCGCCGCCCAATTCCGAAATCGGCGTGTCCATCACCCGATCCGTGCCGTATTTCTCAACAAGGTCGCCGGTAACCTGAAATGCGCCGCCGTAAACGCCGATATCCTCACCCATCAAGACGACGCGGTCATCTTCGCTCAGCGCAATGTCCATGGCCTCGCGAATGGCTTCCGCGTAAGAGATGCTGCGTGCTTCGATTTCGCCGGCAGCGTTCATACTGGCCCGCTTGGTGTATAGACGTCGCGCTCTACCGCGGTGACGTCGGGGGCCGGGCTTGATTGGGCAAAGGCGATGGCCTCCTCGATCTCTTGGCTTGTGGCCTCGTCGAGCGCGGTTATTTCATCAGGGGTCATCACTTTGTGCTCGACCAAGAGATCGCCAAGCCGCTTGATCGGATCACGCTCCATCCAATCCGCAATCTCCTCCTTGGTGCGGTATCGGTTGCGGTCCGATTTCGAGTGGCCGCGCCAGCGATAGGTCACGCTCTCGATCAGGCTAGGCCCCTCGCCGCGCCGCGCCCGCGTGAGCGCCGCATCCATCGCTTCGGTCACGGCTGACAGGTCGTTGCCATCAACGGTAACACCGGGCATCGCATAGGCAGCAGCCCGATCCGCAATGGCTTTGACCGCAGTTGACCTCTCTATCGACGTCGACATGCCGTACTTGTTGTTCTCGCAAACGAAAACCACCGGCAGGGTCCATATGGACGCCATGTTGAGCGCCTCATGAAAAGCGCCCTCGTTGTTTGCCCCATCCCCGAAAAAGCACACCGTGACATCGTCGCGCCCGAGCCGTTTGGCGGAAAGCGCAGCGCCTACGGCGATAGGCAGGCCACCACCGACAATGCCGTTGGCGCCGAGATTGCCCTTTGACGGGTCGGCAATATGCATCGAGCCGCCGCGCCCCTTACAATACCCGGTCTCCTTGCCAAAGAACTCGGCGAACATGCGCCCGATATCGGCGCCTTTCGCGATACAATGGCCATGCCCGCGATGGGTTGAGGTGATCTTGTCCGCGTCAGTCAGAGACAAACACGCGCCAACTGCAGACGCTTCTTGCCCGATCGAAAGATGCATTGTTCCGTGGATCAGCCCACGCATATAGCTGGCCTCGGCGCCCTCTTCGAACTTGCGGATCAAGTACATCTTGCGCAAAGCAGCGCGCAGGGTCTCGGCCGGGTAAGTCCTAATCGCGTAGGGCGTGTTGGCGTCAAGCATCTTCGAGAGCTGCCCCGTAAAGCAAGGCGTCTTGTCGGTGCCGCAAGGTCACGATTGGCGTGTCGGGGAGCGTTGTGTTTTCAGCGGTGATCAACCCGCCTTTGGGTATCGGCGTTGTCACCCGCGCACCTGTCAAAAGGCCCGCAGGGTGCGCCTTCGCATCTCGCGCACGGCCGGTCTCCATCGACCATGCTCGATAGGTGTATTCGCCGATTTGATCGAGTGTTTCACCAACGGCAAGGTCCCGCTTCGCGACAGCAGCCACCTCTGCAACCGGCCGCTCAAGCGGCACCATATCGGCTTTGCCGTACAGCACCGCGCGCGCGCAGGTAAGGGGCACTTCGAGCGAGGTAAGGTGGTAGGGCCGCATGAACGTGAAGTAAGGCCCGTCGCCCATTTTCAAATCGCTCATGCGTTCATGCACGCGCGGGTGCTCGGCTTCCGCCACAACAAACACGCCGGGCGCAACGCCTTTGCCGATAGAGTAATCGACGCGTCCGATGCCTGAGAGTACGCCGCCATCAGCCCGCGGGATCAGCGTTTTGGCAAGCTCTTCCCGCGTTGCCGCAGGGCCGTGCATGCCGTCGCAATCGGGGATCAACCCTGTCGCATTAGCAATCGCCGACATCTCGACCATGGTTTTCGACCCGTCGACAAACTCCACAAGCAATCGCGGGTTCATGTTGCGCCGTGCGGCTTCCTCGGCGTAGGCATCGGGCGTTGCGTCCAAATTCAATGGATTGTTTTTGCCTTTGCCCGCGCAAACGATCTTATGGCCCATTGCCGAGACGAACTCGATCAGCTCCATACAAGACGACGGCTCATCGCCCGCGCCCAGGGAGTAGATGACGCCAAGTCGCTCCGCCTCGCGTCGCAGATACGCGCCGATGGTGACGTCGGCCTCCACGTTCATCATCACTAAGTGCTTGCCACGCTCCATCGCGGCGAGGCCGATCTCGGCGCCGACGGCGGGAATGCCGGTCGCGTCGATCACCACATCGATCAAGCCGCTCTCCAGGATGGCCTCGGCGCGATCTGTCACCGCGGTTTTGCCCTGCTCGACCACCTTATTGAGTTGGTCTCTGCTGGCCGCGTCTTCGCTACCGCCCGTATCGCGTAGAGCAATCTCTACGGCTTTATGGGCTGCGGCGGGGTTAATCTCGGATATTGCAGCGACATCGATGCCGTCCATCATGCCGGTGCGGGTAACGATGTCGGTTCCCATCTCGCCGCACCCGATAAGCCCGATGCGAATGGGGGAGCCGGTGGCCTGACGCTGTGCAAGATCCTTGGCGAGACCCGTAAGAGAGATGTTTGAAGCCATCGCAAAGCGTCCATGGGCGGTTCTCGATTGGCCGGACGATCACGAACTAAAGTGAATTTGTCAATTCAAATGTTCAAGCGGGCTGCTCGATCCTGCGAAATAGGGGACCAAAAAGCTTGACTGAGCGAAATCAATGAACAACGGTAACGTAGGCTCGATCAATGTTCAGTGCTAAGCTGGCTTACGTGGCTTCAAAGGGAGGAAAAAATGAAGACTTTGGGCACCTATTCGCGGCGTACATTTTTGAAGAAGGGCTCTGCCGCAAGCCTCGCCGCCGCCGGGACAGGGCTGGCCGCCCCCGCAATCGCTGGCTCGCATTTGCCGGACCCGGCAAGCGTTCTAGCCGATATCTCAATCGGTAAATATGTGCGCCAGGATTACCGCGAACTCTACGGTATGTCCGATGACAAGCCGATTTGGGACAGTTCCAAAGACTGGATCCGCACGGTCGATTGGGAGCAGGTGCGCTCTGAATTGGGTGGCACGACAGTGCGCTTTGCCATCGGTGCCGCAGATACTGAATCTGCCGCTGAAGGCTTAGAGCCGTTCAAACAGCTCTCGGGTATCGAGGTAGAGCTGGTTCCGATCCCAGATGACAGCATGTACGACAAGGTGGTTTCCGAGTTCCTCTCGGGGAATGCGTCGTTCGACGCGCTGCAATTCTTCTCGCCGTGGTTGGGCGATTTCGCAGCGCCGGGCTTCCTGTTTGAGCTCGATGACTTTGCCGCGAAGTGGGGCCTTCCGCTTGACGATTTCTACGACACTTATCGCCTGAACTACGGCTTCTTCAACGGCAAGATGTACGGCATCCCGTTCGATTGCGATATTCAGATGGTCCACCTCCGCAGGGGCTTTGTCGAGCAAGTACTGGGCGGCCCGATCGACAAGGTGAACTCGGTTCCCACCTATGACGAGCTGATCCGTCTGTCGGCTGAGTTGAACAATGTCGAGCCGGGCGTGTCGGGCGTTGGCCTGATGGTCGCGCCGGGTTTCTGGTCGACCTACACGTGGGAGCATATCGCAGCGCAAGCCGGGATGATGCTGTTCGACGAAAGCTGGGAGCCGATCTTCAACGGCGATGCGGGCATGAAGGGGATGGAGATCATCCTCGAACTCACCAAGAACGCCAATCCTGGTCACGCAGGCGCCGGATGGCCGGAAAACCGTGCGGCATGGCTCGGCGGTCAGGTTGCGACCAACATCTCCTGGCAGGACAGCGGCACTCAGGCAATGCGCCCTGACCAATCGCAGATCGTCGATGATTTCGTCACCATTTACGAGCCGCGCATTGAGGGCGGGCGTTTTGCGCCGCCAAATATCGCGGGCTCGACCTCATGCGTGTCGGCAGCGGCGGCGAACCCTGAAGGGGCGTTCCTGATGCTCGGCTTCCTGACCACAGCATCGATCATGGCCATGAACGAGGCCAACGCGAACGGCGTTGCCCCTGGCTACCAATCGGTGCTGGAGAACGAAAACCTGCAGGCGGTCTCGCAGCCCGCGAAGGTATGGGGCGACTCGCTTCATCACGCGTGGTGCTCGCCGCGCTTGCCCGGTGCGTTCCCAATTGAGCAGGCGATCGGAAACGAGATCAACCGCGCCGTGGTCGGCCAGATCACTGCGAAAGAGGCGCTCGATAACGCCGCTGCCGCTGTGAAGCAGATCATGACCGATAATGGCTTCTATGCGGGCAACGATCCGGTGGATTACGCCGCGGCCGCCCCTGGCCTTTATGTGGGTGAAGGCAAAGACTTGCCATTCTAGAAACCTCCCTGGGTGGCGCTGCGCATGCGTGGCGTCACCACCTTGACTTAGCGAGAGGCGCGCCAAACCCGTTTCGCGTCTTTGACGGGCAGCCGGATTGAGGCAAACAGCAGTCATGGCAACTGACATCCCCTCATCCGTGGCCAGTAATCCGGCGCTCAGTAAGCCGGCCAAGCGGGTGTTGCGGCGCAGATCCAGCCGGATGAGGCGCTGGTTTCCCTATTTGCTTGTTGCCCCGGCTGTCACCTATCTGCTGTTGATCACGCTCTATCCGGGCATCTTCGCAATTGTTCAGAGCTTTTACGCAGTCAAGTTCGGCCCTTGGCGCGCTGTTGGCCTCGAAAACTATGAGCGCCTGTTGGTGGATTATCAGTTCTGGGGCGCGCTTTGGAACACGTTCGTGATTGGGTCGATATCGCTGATCCTGCAATGCGTGATCGCGCTGACGCTGGCGTTTTTTGCCTATCGCGATCCCTGGGTGCAGGGCTGGCGGATCGTCTTTCTGATCCCGATGCTGTTCATGCCGTCGGCAGTTGCTTTCATATACAAACTCGCGTTCCTGGACGCCCGGGTCTTCTCCGACCTCTTGATCCGAGTAGGCCTGATCGAAAGTAACCTGGCGATTCAGTCGTCGGTTTGGATGAGCCGCGGCTTGTTGATCATCGCCGATGTATGGCAATGGACACCGTTCCTATTCATCATTTTTGTGGCCGGGCTACAGAGCCAAGACCAAGAAGTGGAAGAGGCGGCGCGTCTTGACGGTGCGTCCTGGTTCTCGATCTTCTGGAACATCTCGCTGCCCTTGATGAAGCCGGTGATCGCCGTTGCACTGATCCTGCGCGGCATCGACATCACCACGATGTTCGCCAATGTCTTTATCATCACCAAAGGCGGCCCGGCATTCGGCACGGAAACCATCAGTTACTTTATCTACCGAACCGGCTTTAAATTCTTCAATTTCGGCTACGCGTCGGCCGCCTCGGTGATCATGCTCGTGTTGACGATCATCGTCGCGCAACTGGTGGTAAAGCGCGCATTTGTGTCGGCGAGGGCTTGATGATGGCGGCGAAGCGGCGGTCTCGAAAAGAAAATCTGTTTGTGCGTTACCTGATCCTCGGGGCTTGGGCGCTGTTTTGTCTGGTGCCGGTCTTGTGGTTTTTGTCGATCGGGCTTCGGCCCAGGGTCGAGATCATCACGCCACAACCCATTTATTGGCCGACCTTCAGCCTCGATGCCTGGCATATGATCTGGGAAGACTGGCCGATGGCCAAATACCTGCGCAACTCGGTGCTGGCGATTATCGGCTCGGTGCTCATCGATCTCGTGCTTGCGATCCCGGCTGCCTATTCCCTAAGCCGGTACACCTACCGCGGGCGCGACGATATTGGTTTCTACATCCTGTCGACCCGAATGATGGCGCCCGCTATCGTCGCGATCCCGATCTTCTTTTTGTTCCGCAATGTCGGATTGCTCGACACCATCTGGGCGCTGATGCTGGTCTACGCAGCGGTCAATCTCAGCGTCGTCACCTGGATCATCCGCTCATACATGATGGATATCCCGAAAGAGCTTGAAGATGCGGCGCGCACTGATGGCGCTTCCGATCTGCGTATCTTGTGGGAGATCATCATGCCCGCGATCAGGCCAGGCATCATCACCGCAAGCGTCATCGCGATGATCTTCGCGATCAACGAGTTTCTCTTCACGCTGCTTATCGCGTCTACCCCAGACGCATACACGATGTCAGTCGCACTCGCGAACTTCACCGGCGGCTCAGACGGGGTGATTTACAACGCCATCGCGCTGGTCGCGTTCCTCGCATTCTTGCCAATTTTCCTGGTCGTGGTCGCGATCCAAAAGCATCTCTCACGCGGTCTGACAATGGGGGCGGTCAAGGGTTAGCGATGGCACGTATCGAGTTAACCGGGATCCAAAAGAGTTGGGGCGCGTTCCACGGGGTGCGCGACGTCAATATCGACATCGCCGATGAGGAGTTTTTGGTTCTGCTCGGGCCGTCCGGCTGCGGGAAGACGACGACGATGCGGATGATCGCCGGGCTTGAAGAGCCGTCGGATGGCGAGATCCGAATGGACGGCGAGGTGATGAACGACATTGACCCGCGCGACCGCGATGTGGCGATGGTTTTTCAGGGATATGCCCTTTATCCCAACATGTCGATTTACGAGAACATTCGCTTTCCGCTGCGTATGCGCGGTGTGCCCAAGCCCGATCAAGATACCCTCGTGCGTAAAGCGGCCGATTTGGTTGAGCTGACCGATTTTCTCGACCGTAAACCAGCCGCTTTGTCAGGCGGACAGCGGCAGCGCGCGGCCTTGGCACGCGCCATCGTACGCCAGCCGCAAGTCTTCTTGATGGATGAGCCGCTCTCGAACCTCGATGCCAAGCTAAGGCAGGCGATGCGGGTGCAGATCAAGCACATCCAGCGGGATCTTCGGATCACCACCGTCTATGTGACGCACGATCAGATCGAGGCGATGACCTTGGCTGATCGTATCGTGGTTATGCGCAATGGCTCGATCCAGCAGACCGGGACGCCCGACGAAATTTATCATGATCCAGCCAATACCTTCGTGGCTGGCTTTATCGGTGCGCCGCCGATGAACCTGATCGACGGAACGCTGTCCGATGGGCGCTTCGAGGCAGCGGGGATCTCGGTAGACGGGTTAAACAGCGGTCACAGCGGCGCGGTGACCTTAGGTGTTCGCCCCGAGGATTGCCGCGTGAGTGACGCAGCCGCTGACGCCCGCGGTACCGTGTTTGGCGTCGAGCCGACCGGTGATGTGACCTACCTGACGCTTAAGGCGGGCGAGCGCCTTCTCGAGATCAAAGCCGAGCGTGACTATCGCGCCAAGCTCGACAGCCCCGCTTATGTTGGGTTTGATCGCTCGCGGCTGTTTCTTTTTGATACGGCCAGCGGCGCGCGGCTGCGCTGAGGGCACACAGATGACGTTCGATTACACCTCGGTTGGCTTTTTCACCTTCGACGCGCTGTGCCGCCCGGTGACGGACATTCCTCCGGGCGGCGACACCTTCTTTGTCGAAGACTTCGCGCTGGCGGTATCGGGCGCTGCTGGCTCAGCGGCCATTGTGGCGGCCAAGCACGGCCTCAGCGTTCAGGCGGTCGGTGGGGTTGGCCACGATCTGATGGGGGATTGGGTTCTGCGGCGCCTCGCTGAGTTTGGCGTCAACACGGCGCTGATGGACCGATGCGCTGATTTTATGACCTCCTCTAGCATCGTCACCACCCGACCCGACGGCGCGCGGCCAGCGCTTCACAAACGCGGCGCGACGGCAGGCTTTTTCATCGGCGACGACCGGATCGATCAGCTGCTCAAGACCAATATTTTGCATATCGGCGGTGTCGGTCTGATGGATGCCATGGATCAGGGGCGCAACGCGGAGGTTTTGGCCGAGGCCAAAGCACGGGGTTGCATCACCACTTTGGACGTTTTCGCCTCCACACCCGACGACCTTGACCTGATCAAGCCGCTTCTGGCGCATACCGACTATTTCATGCCGTCCGAAGAAGAAGCGATGGCCCTATCCGGCCTGACGGACTTTGAGGATATCGCCCGCTTTCTTCTCGACCAAGGTGTCGGTGCGGTGATCCTGACGCTCGGTGCCGAAGGCGCGATGTATCGAGATCAGGTAGGTACCAAGATCGACGTTCCGGCCTATGCGATTGACGTTGTCTGCACCTGCGGCTGCGGCGATTGCTTCAACGCGGGGTTTGCGACCGGGCTGCATCTGGGCCACGACATCGAAGGCTGTATTCGGTTGGGTCAAGCCTCATCTGCACAAAACGCGACGGGGCTAGGTTCGCAGGCGGGTGTGCAGTCGCTTGAAAACACGCTCGCCTTCATGGAACAGACACCGACACGTGTTTGAGCCCTTCCTTTTGGGTTGCACGCATAATCGGCACACGGCACAGTTTTGCTTAAAAGACTGGCACACTTCATCAGCGGAGTGCCGAGAAAAGTGGCAACCATTTCGGTTGACCGCTGCATTAGTCAGGGTGCCGCCAACCAGTGAGGGAGATAACGATGCTAAGACATACATTTGCCGCGGCGGCGGCGATGGCTGCGTTTGCGTTCGGTGCCCAGGCACAGACGGAAATGCCTTTCGCGTTGGATTGGAAGTTTGAGGGGCCGTCAGCACCATACTTCGCGGCCATTGATAACGGTCATTTTGAGGCAGCTGGCCTGTCGGTAGAGATCTCTGCGGGACAAGGCTCGCTTGATGCTATTCCGAAGGTCGCGACCGGGGCGTTTCCGATTGGCTTTGCCGATATCAATTCGCTGATCAAGTTTCTCGACCAAAACCCCGGTGCGCCGGTCACGGCGGTGATGATGGTCTATGATAAGCCGCCCTTCGCGGTGGTTGGTCGCAAGTCTCTCGGCGTCGCGGAGCCGAGCGATCTTGAGGGTAAAATCCTCGGCGCGCCGCCGCCTGATGGCGCTTGGGCGCAGTTCCCGGCATTTGCCACCGCCAACAATCTCGACGTCTCGAAAATCACCGTCGAGCCGGTAGGCTTTCCCGCGCGCGAACCCAGTTTGGCTGAGGGCAATGTCGACGCGGTGACGGGTTTTTCGTTCTCGTCGTTCCTCAACCTTGTCCGCCTTGGCGTGCCAGAAGATGATATCTCAACGATCCTGATGGCCGACCATGGTCTCGCGCTCTACGGAAACGCGATTATCGTGAACACCGATTTCGCGGCTGAGAACCCTGAATTGGTGACCGGCTTCCTCGGCGCCGTTGCTGCAGGTTGGAAAGATGCCATTGCTGAGCCCGGCGCGGCCATTGAGTCGCTGGTGGAGCGTAACCCGGCCGCGGATGCCGCACTGGAAGAGCGCCGTCTTCAACTGGCGATCGACGCCAATGTGATGACTGAGTACGTCTCAGCCAATGGCATGGGCGGTATCGACGCCGAGCGCATGGCCACCGCGCTGACGCAACTGGCCGAAACCTATGAGTTTCAAACTGAGCCGGATGCGAGCTTGTATTTCACCGACGCGTATCTGCCCGATGCCGAGATGCGGATGCTCAAATAGCCATAATCTGAAGGGCGCGTGTACAAACTGCGCGCGCCTTTCCAAGGATTTTGCCCTTGGCCCGAGACCTGATTGAAATCAACGATGTACGCCATGCCTACGCGACGCAGGCCGGGCCGCTTCCAGTTCTCGATGGGCTCAATCTGTTGGTCGCGGAGGGCGGCTTCGCGGCTGTTGTGGGGCCGTCGGGCTGCGGCAAGTCAACCTTAACGCGCCTGATCGCGGGTCTAATGCGGCCTGACGAAGGGGAAGTTTGGCTTCATGGCGAGCGCGTCACCGGGCCGAAATCGACTGTCGGGATGGCTTTTCAAAACCCAGTCATGCTGGAGTGGCGGACCATCCTGGAAAACGTGATGTTGCCGCTCGAAATCGTGTCGACCGGGATGTCGCGAAAACAGAAAGAGGATCGCGCGCGTCACCTGCTCAACCTGGTGGGCCTGTCGGGGTTTGAGGACCGAAGGCCAAGCGAACTGTCGGGTGGCATGCGTCAGCGCGCCTCGCTTTGTCGGGCGATTGTCCACAAACCTGAGGTCTTGATCCTGGATGAACCCTTCGGCGCGCTTGATGCCTTCACGCGCGAGGACCTTTGGCAAACGATGCACCGGGTCAAACAAGAAGAACCCTTTACCGGCGTGTTGATCACGCACGATCTACGCGAGTCCATCTTTCTCGCGGACCAGGTGGTCGTGCTGTCTGGGCGACCGGCGCGCACGCAGTATGTCATGGAGGTGCACCTCAAAGGCGACCGGACAATCGACGACCTCTACACGCCTGAAAGCGCTGAGGCGTTGAACGTCTTGCGCCATCAAATCCAAATCGCGCAAGGCCGCGCGGAGGCAGCAGCATGACGGATGTACCCGGGACAGCAACCGCGACCAAGCGCGCCAGCGTTATCGACGTCAAACGTGTCGCCGCCGTCCTTAAGAGCCGCGCGGTCGTCGCGCCGATTGTGGCGATTATCGTGTTTGTGGTTCTGTGGGAAGCGCTTGTCTGGGTTATGGATTGGCCCAATTACGTGATGGCCTCGCCCTCCGATCTGCCGCAGGCCTATGGCAAATACTCCACCCTGTTCCTGGTGATGGGCTGGCAGACGCTGTGGCGCACAGTGATCGGGCTGGTGCTTGCGGTGATTGTGGGCGTGCTAATCGGCATGGTCATGGGCTTTTCCAAGATGATGCGCGATGCGCTCTATCCGTTGCTTGTCGGGTTCAACGCGATCCCAAAGGCGACGGTGGTGCCGATCATCGCGCTGCTTTTCGTGGGACAGCATAATTTCAATACGGTGCTTTTGGCGTTCCTGATCTCGTTCTTTCCCATCGCCGTGTCGGTGTCGATCGGCCTGTCAACGCTCGAGCCGGAATACCGCGATATCCTCGCCTCGCTCGGGGCGTCAAAAACGCAGATCTTCTGGAAAATCGCGCTCCCAAAAACGCTGCCTGAGTTTTTCGGCGCATTGAAGGTTGCGGTGACGCTGGCCTTCATCGGCACCAACCTGATGGAGATCGTTTCACCGCATGGCCGCGGGCTCGGCGCGCTTTTCGACAGCGGCAAAATAAGCGCGGACTACCCGTTGATGTTTGCGGTGCTGATCGCTCTCGCGGTTATGGGTATCGCGCTCTACTACGTTGTGGTGGCGCTCGAAAAGATCTTCGCTGGCTGGGCTGAACGACCGGTAAGCTAGACCGAGGGCGGCTGCAAAACCATACCGTCGCGGCAATCATGTAAGATCAGGCCTTCGCGCTCATCAAAGCGGTCCCGCCATGGGGCGCGTGCCAGCATGTTCTTCGTGTCGCGATAGCCCAGGCTGCGCCGCTGCTGTATCCCGCTTGCGCTAAAGTCGATGTCTTTGAACTGGGTCTCGCCCTCAAGGGGCGGTGCCAGCAAGCGAATGACGTGCAACCGAGAAGCGCAGCCCAGGCATGTGAGCCCTTGGACGTAGTTTTTCTTTGTCTCGGCATCGGGCAGATGTTTGGCCAGTTCGCCAATCACATGGCGCAATCGGTGCAGTTCGCGTTGTCGCTCGATATGGGCGTCGGCGCGGCTAGAGAATTGAAGATCTTTTTGCCGGTTCATCGCTTGCCAAACCGAGGCGGGCTCAGCGCCCTCATGGTTCCAAAGTTGCACCGTGATGATCATGGCATCGCGCCGCGGCTCTTCCTCGAAGACATGCTCAATCGGCGTGTTAGACAGCAGGCCGCCGTCCCAATATAATTGGCCACCGATGCGCACCGGGGGGAACGCTGGCGGCAGCGCGCCCGACGCCATTGTGTGATCGAGACCTAGCTTCTCATCGGCGCTATCGAAATACCGCATCTCGCTGTCGCTCACCGAAGCCGCGCCGACCGTCAAACGGGTGACACCCCGATTGATACGATCGAAATCGATCAGGCTGGACAGGGTCTCGCGCAAGGGTTCGGTTGAGTAAAACCCGGCGGTCTCAGCGCCTCGTGTCGCAAACGGGTTCAGCATCGTCGATAGATTAGGCCGAAAGAAACCGGGCAGCCCAAAGGTAAGCGTGCCCATGTCTCGTAAGAATGCGGTCGCATCAGCAAAGCCAAATTGAAACGGCGAATCCTGCGTAACGCTGTTCCAAAACGCTTCCAGGCGCGGCACCCGATCCTCAGGCGCGTTGCCCGCGATGATCGAGGCATTAATTGCGCCGATTGATGTGCCGATAACCCAATCGGGCTCGACCTTCGCCTCAGATAGGGCCTCGTAGACGCCGATCTGATACGCCCCTAGGGCGCCGCCGCCCTGCAGTACCAAAACGGTTTTGCCAAACGATTTGATTTCGCGGTCAAGCTTCGATCTTGGCATCGCTGCCTCGCAATTGCGCTGAGTTTCTGCGCTGCAGCATCGCGGAGAGAACGCCGAAAGTCACGCGCCTTTAGCTAAAATCGTCGCGCTTGTTCCCAATGCTTCCGTATTTCCGGCGCGGCTCTGCGCCACTCTTCAGCCAAAACACCCACTGTTGAGTACGAGTGAAGGTTGGTTATGCCAAGTTCGGTGTCGATTGCGGCAACCGGCGGATCAGGCTCGTCCGAGGTAATCGGACGAGACTGGTTCGGCGCGGTGCAGACTGGATTTCATCACTTCTCAGGGTTCGACGCGGCTGCACGCGCTTTCGACATCGGGCTGCTTCGATGGCCGGGCGGCACCTTGGCGGAGACGCGCCCCGAGGTGTATGGGCTTGAACACGAGGGTCTGTTCGACGCTACCGATCTTTGGAAACACAATCCTGACCGCACACGCCCGGATCTGGCCGATTCTCTGGATTACGCGGTAGAGCACGACCTGCATTTCTCGATGGTTGTTCCAACCGCGCGCTATGTCGGCGCGATTGATCAGGGTGAGGCGCATCTGAGCGATTTTCTCGACGATCTGTTCACCGGCAAGTACGGCGCCCTGCCGCGCGAATTTACCCTCGAACTGGGCAACGAATACTACGCCCTGCCTGAGTTTCGCGACGATGCGGCTGCTTATGGCGAGATTGCCGCGCGTTTTGCCGAGGTGATCGGCGAAAGCAGCGCGCTTTACCTCACCGCAGAAGAGCGCGCGCACATCAACGTGGCCGTGCAGATGGGCGATTCAGCTCAGGAGAACGCCGATATTCTTGCGCAGTTTTCGCCGGAAGCGCTGTCGGTCACCGACTCCGTGGTCTTCCACTCCTTGCCGATTAGCCTGCGAAACCTCAACAAAGATCAGTTTCCCGATCTTGACCGGTATGAGATGGCAGACGCGTTCTTTATGGAATGGAAGGACGCGATTGAGGCAGCGGGCGGAACCGCCGACCCGGATCTGTTCATGTCGGCGTGGACGGTCGGCGGCTCGACCAACAACCCTGATAACATTGACTTGGTTTGGCATGATTATGGCCTGCGCGCCGCCTCTGTGGTTTTGGAAAGCGTTGCGGGATATGCCTCCATCGGGGTGGACGCAGCGGCGATCTGGGGCGTCGATGTGCATAACCTGAATTCCGTCACGAAGATTGAGGGCGGCGACCTTTATCTAAGCCATAGCGGTGAGATGTTTCGAATGCTGGCTGACGCGCTTCCCGGCTCGCAGTTGCTCCACGATTTCACACCAAGCAGCCGTGACGATGCCGTGATGTCCTACGCATTCGGCGATAGCGAAACGATAACGTCCTACATTGCCATCAACACGCTTCAAGCCTCGAACACGTCCGTCGCGTTGGATTTTGGACCGTTCCATAACATCCGATTGATGTCGGCCGAGCTTTTGAGCACTCGGCTCGACCCCAGCTTCAACGGTGCCATCGAGGACGCCGAGGCGAGGCTTTACGAGATCCCCGTGCTGACCCAGCTGACCGATCTGTTTACGCCCGATGGCATCGTCTTGGACTTCGCCAAGAGCTTTGAAGTCGCCGAGGTGCAAGTCGCTTTATCCGACAGCATGTCCGGCTCACCCGATCCCGATTGGATCTCGGGAACGCTGTCGAGTGATCGTATCCACGGCCTCGCGGGGGACGATATGCTCATTAGCGGTGGTGGGTTCGATTTGATCGTCGGTGGCGAAGGCGATGACCGTGCCTTTGGCGGCAATGGGCGCGACAGATTGTATGGCGAGGCGGGCAACGACACGCTCCATGGCGGGCTTGGCGATGACCTTTTGAATGGTGGCGCTGGCACTGACACCCTTGTCGGCGGCCCGGGTGCCGACAGATTTCAGTACAATGTTGTCGGCGATCAAAGCGTGATCCGAGACTTTGAGCTAGGCCGAGACGAGATCGATCTGGCCGATCTCTTTCAAAGCGCGCGTGCGGTTCAAATCAGCGGACCGTCCGGCTCGCGTTTGTTTACGGATGGGTCTGGAGGTATCACGGCGGAGTACCGCATCGCCATTCAACAGCAAAACGCGGATGCGCTCATGGATGTGTTCGATCGCGACGGCGGCGAGGTTATCTCAGTCCGGCTCAAGGACGTCTCCGCCGAGGACCTGGCACAATCGCGCGGTTCATTTCGATTTTTCGATGAAGACAGCCCAAGCTCGGATGACTTACCGCGCGCTTTAGCCTCTGGTTCACCCGCTCCGGCTGCCGCGGCTCAAGGTGATCTGCTCGCAGAAGCTAGCGGGTTCGGCTATCCCGGCTTCGACGCCCCGCTTTTTGAAGCCCGTGCGCCCTCTCATATCGCCGTGGCTGAACCGTTCGACGAGGAGATGGTGAGCGTGCCAGAGGAAACCCTTGATCAAAACGAAGACGGCGATTGGGACGTGCTCCACTTCGTTGCATAGTGCGCGGCCCTAAGTCGAAACGGATCAGGCGTTAAGCGCATAAGTTAGAGACCAGCATAATTGCCTCATAAGGCTTCAGCCTCGGTCCGGCGAGGGTGCGGTGAAGCGGCACCAAATTCGGTTCTGACCGCGCCAGCAAGGAACGCGCCCTGATGACCGGGCTACGGTTAAGCGCCCCAACGAAGAGGCTTTCCGACCAGGTGCCATTGGTGCAAATCGAGGCATGCTCATCTAACACCACTTGCCAGTAACGCTGTACGCGCGGTCGTGCGATTTGGGTGGTCCCATGCATCGGCGCGAGATGACGGGCTTCGATCATCGCGCTTTCGGTGCCGAATAAGTACTCCGTATCAGTGCCATGTAGCAGCAGGCGATGATGCGGCGAGACGATCAAGTCTGCATCCAGGCCCAGATACGGGGCGCGCAAGCAAACAGGGCTAAACTCACCCAAAGTAGGCACTTCGCGACTTACAACGTGGCGCACCGGCGCACAGAAGCCAGGCTTGGTCATCACCAAATCACCGGGTCTGAGGTTTTGGATCAACTTGGTGCCCGCGCGGGTCGCGACTTTCGTGTCTTCGGCAAGGCTCGGCATCGGGCCAATAGGTTCAAGACAATCGGAGAGCGCGAAAAGCGAGAGGTTTAGCGTTTGCGGGCCATGCCGCATCATGGGATCGATATCCTCGCGTGGAAGCGGAAGCGGGTCGTCGAATTGTGCGGTCACGATAGCGCCGGTCGCGGGCACCTCCGCGCTAAGCGTCGCGACACGGCGCGGCGCGTCCCAGCTAAAGGTCACCCGCAAAGGTTCATCCGCGCGTCGCTTGGGTTCTTTCAATGCGGCAAAAAAGTGAGAGCGGCCCTGCTGATGCTCCACTTCCACCACGCCACGGTCGGTTAGCGTGACCGACAAGCGATGTCGCCACTCACTGTCACGATCGATATGGATTACGCGTTGCGCCGTAATTCGGTCTGGGTCTGGCAGGCATTCCAGCAACAGGCTGCCGCGCGGCAACAGCCGATCGCCGCAGCTTTTTAGCCAAGTCGGCCGGGCGCCGTCTGATATCGCAATCCAGGCCATGGGATCACCGCGCGCCTTAAGCGGCCTTCGCAGCAGACATCAGCACCTTCGCCTCGTACTCGCGCAACGTGCGGCGGGCAGCCGGGCTGTACCCTTCGCCTGTATCGGGGTCTAACTCTGGGAAGATCGCGCAAATCTCAGCCAAAACATCTGGCTCGAACACGCCCGTGGTCTGCGGCCCGGGCAGAAAGCTCTCAGTTGCAAGGCCCTCGGAGATCACGACCTGATGCGCATCAAACAGCAGATGGACGTATTCAACCCATCCGCCCTCGACCTGGGTGATGGTGCGGCCATTGACCAGGTGCTTGGCTGGGACCAACACCTCATCCTCCCCAAACAGGAGCGAGGAAAGCGCGTCACGCACCAAAATCCGATGCTGAGGCGACACGCGCAGGGTTCGGTGGTCGCCGAAGGTACCCGCGGCAATTTTGACCGGCGCCATGTCACCGAATGCACGCACGCGCCTCATGCCAATCCAGCGCAGCATCTGTGTGCCGTTGTCCTGCGTCGTAATCAGATCACCATGGCGGAGAAGCTCAACCGGGACCTGCCCGCGCGGGGTTTGTATTAGCGTACCGGCAACGAAGCAGGGAATGGTTGAGACCTTGACGAAGCCGGTATCGGTTTGCCCCAGCCCATCCGAGATTGCATAGGTGAAATCCGCGATTTCAACATCACTGTCGGCGAGCACCGTTAGGGTGCCGTCTGCGTTCAGGGTTACCTCCTGCCCGTTGGGCAGAGTTACCATGGTGCCGACGCTGACGGTTTCGCCGTTAATCGCGGTGATCGTCAGCGTCGCGCCGGTTTGAGAAAAGTCATTCCCAAGGACGTCAATTGTTTTACTGGTGCCGGGATCGAGCCGCACTTGATCTTCGTTCGCGATCAAAACCGACTGAACTGAATCAGCAGCGATCAAGATGTTGGAATCAAAGTTTACGTCCGCCACATCAGCGATACCGATACGGATCGAGTTGGTGACGTTGGGGATGACATCGATGGTCAGCGTCATCGTCTGCGTAAACCCGTCCATCTCGGTGTTGAACGCGTCTCCGGTATTGTCGCGGTAGAGGTTTATATTGTTGGTTTGGTTGACGTTTCCGACACTCGTCGACCCGTCGCCCACCGCGATTGTCGCCGGATTGCCATTAACCCAAACGCCGACCGCGTCGTTGTAAATCGATGTCGAAAATTCGGGATATTCTTCAGACGCGAACACGAACTGCATCGTGATTTTGTCGCCCGTTGGGATGAAATCGACATCGAGGAATGCGGCATCGAACGTGCGCGCGCCGGCCAGCGCATTGAAATCCGGATCGTCATTGGGGCCGCTTGTATTGGTGGTTTGGTTGGCGACTTGATTGGGGTCGCCGTTGGGGCGGCTGTAGCGATCCGCGCGTCCTGTCGACAAGATGACGCCGCTCTCGCTCGGCACGGCCTCCGGTGGGTCACTGGCATTGTCCGCGGTAAAGATCCCCGACGACCGGTTATCGCCGATGAAAGTCGCCCCAACGACAGTGACCCCGTCACCAAAAATGGAGTCGGCCATCTGCGCCGCGCTTGCGCCCGTGTTTACAGTAACCACAATTTGTCTCCCGCCTGCCTCTGGGGGGAGCAGGGTGCTGCTTGGAGGGGGCCCGCTCAGCGATGCCCGCGCAGCACCTAATGCCTGCTCTTATTTTATTTGGCGCTGATTGTGTGGTCGCGCCTGGAATCTGACGAGGAAAAAACGCTAAAGAAGACGTGGAAACAAAAACTTGTTTCGATTTGGCCACATTTTCGCCATGGCGCCAAACGGGTCTCCTATGTCGCCAGGCATCTAGGATCACGCATGTCCACTGACCCTGTTGCGCTCACGCAAGATCTCATTCGCTGCCCCTCCGTCACCCCCGTTGAAGGGGGCGCGCTGGTGCTCTTGGAGGGGCTTTTGTCGCAAGCGGGTTTTGCCTGTACGCGGGTCGATCGGGGCGGCGTCGCCAATCTATTTGCGCGCTGGGGCCCCAAGGGCAACGCCAAGGCATTTGGCTTTAACGGCCATACTGACGTTGTGCCGGTTGGAGACGAGGCCGCTTGGACAAAGGCGCCATTTGGCGGCGAGATCGAGGGCGGTATGCTATGGGGCAGGGGCGCCACCGATATGAAGTCGGGTGTGGCCGCGTTTGTTGCTGCAGCGCTTGATTTTGTAGAGCAAACCCCGCCCGACGGTGCCATCATCATCGCCATTACCGGTGACGAAGAAGGCGATGCGACCGACGGGACAACCGCGCTTTTGGATTGGATGGAGGCACAGGGCGAAAAGATGTCGGTGTGCCTCGTGGGTGAGCCGACATGCCCCGAGACCTTGGGTGACGCGATCAAGATTGGGCGGCGCGGCTCGATGACGGGGTTCTTTACAGCAACCGGCGTGCAAGGCCATTCAGCGTACCCGCACCGCGCCAAAAACGCGGCTGCTGCGGTGGCCCGGCTCTGCGATCGCCTGACGCAACATATGCTCGATGAGGGCAGCGCGCATTTCGATCCATCGACGCTGGCGATTACCACGATCGACACCGGAAACACCGCGACCAACGTCATTCCGGGCCGTTGTTCTGCCGCCGTGAACATCCGTTTCAATGACCATCACGACAGCGCCAGCATATCGGGCTGGCTTCGGGAGGTCGCGGACGGTGTCACAGCCGAAACAGGCGTTGTTTTTGATCTGAGGCTGCAGGTGTCGGGCGAGAGCTTTCTAACGCCGCCGGGCGATCTGTCTGACCTTGTCGCAGGGGCGGTGAGGGCGGAAACCGGGGTGCAGCCTACGCTGTCCACCAGTGGCGGCACATCGGATGCGCGCTTCGTCAAATCCCATTGCCCGGTGGTCGAGTTTGGCTTGGTGGGAAAAACGATGCACCAAGTCGACGAACACGTGCCGATCGATCAGATCCATCAGCTTAAAGCGGTCTATTCGCGTGTGTTGCGCGACTACTTTGCCTGAGCGTTAGCCCGAGTCTCCCGTGCGCCACGTCATCATTATGCTTAAGGAACCGCGCCCCGGCAGGGTGAAGACACGGCTGGCACGGGACATCGGCTATGTCCCCGCCGCTTGGTGGTTTCGCCATCAATCCTCGCGGTTGATCCGGCGTTTGGATGGCGGTCCTTGGCGCTTGTGGCTCGCCGTCACCCCAGATCGCGAGGGGCTCATGAGCCGGGTCTGGCCGGGGCACCTACCGCGGATCGCGCAAGGGCGCGGTGACCTAGGCAAACGAATGACGAACGCTTTTCTCGCCGTGCCCCGGGGCCCCCGGATCATCATCGGCGCTGACATACCAGGCGTCACCCCACGCCATATTGGTCAGGCGTTCCGCGTTCTTGCAGGGCGCGACGCGGTCTTTGGCCCCGCGATGGATGGCGGTTTTTGGCTTGTCGGTGTGCGTCATCGCTTGCCGCGTAACCTTTTTGGCGGGGTTCGCTGGTCAACCGAGCACACCCTTCGCGACACCGTCTCGGGAATACGCGGTGCGCGCCTTGGCTATTGCGATGTGCTGTCGGATGTTGACGAGGTTGCGGACCTTTCCGCCTAGCCTTTCCGCCTAAGCTTTCCGCATGACGGGGTTGGCGACGCGTGCTACCGCTCGCCCATGAGCAGCTTGCCAACCAAACAACAGATCCTCGATTGGATTTCGGCGCACCCAACGCAGACCAGTAAGCGCGATATTGCGCGCGCTTTCGGCATCAAAGGCCAGGCGCGGATCGATCTCAAGCGCATGTTGCGGGACCTCGAAGACGAGGGGCATCTGCAGAAACGGCGCAAGACGTATCGCGACCCTGATAAGCTACCGCCGGTTTCCGTGCTCGAAGTCTTGCCACCCAATCCCGATGGCGATCTGTTCGCCCGCCCACTGGAATGGCTTGGCGAGGGGCCTGAGCCGCAGGTTTTGCTGTTGCTCCGCGAGAGCGACCCGGCATTGGGGGGCGGTGATCGGGTCTTGGCGCGACTGACAGAGGTTGCCGAGAAGGAGTATGCTTACGAGGCACGGCTGATCCGCCGCATCGGCGCCAACCCTACCCGTATCTTGGGTGTTTTCCGCAAGGCTTCCGAGGGTGGCCGCATCGTTCCGATTGACAAAGGGACGAGCAAGGAGTGGCAGGTTGCGGCTGATCACATGTTTGGCGCCAAAGACGGCGAATTGGTGGAGGCAGAAAGCATCGGACCGCGCGTGCGCATCGGTCTTCCTGCGGCGCGCGTGGTGTCGCGTCTCGGTGATCCCGCCGCGCCGAAAGCGGTTTCGCTGATTGCCATCCACCAACACGGGATCCCCGATCATTTTCCCGATGACGCGATTGCCGAAGCCGATGCCGCGCAGCCGATCGATCTGGGCGCGCGGGAAGATCTGCGCGCGCTGCCCTTGGTCACAATCGACCCCGCCGATGCACGCGATCACGACGATGCGGTTTTTGCCCGGGCGGACGATGACCCCGATAATCCAGGCGGCTTTGTTGTTTGGGTCGCCATCGCGGATGTCGCGGCCTATGTGACGCCCGGCGCGGCCCTGGATCGCGAAGCGCGCAAGCGCGGTAACTCCACCTACTTTCCTGATCGGGTGGTTCCCATGCTGCCCGACAGGCTATCGGGCGATCTTTGCTCGCTGCACGAAGGGGTGCCTCGGGCGTGCGTTGCCGTGGAGATGGTCTTGGCGGCGGATGGCACCAAGCGACGCCATCGCTTTGTGCGCGGGCTGATGAGGTCGGCGGCCTCGTTGAATTACGAAGAGGTGCAAGCGGCATATGACGGTGCGCCGAATGCTGCCTGTGCGCCGCTGATGGAGACGGTGATCAAGCCGCTCTACGCGGCGTATGCGCTCACTCAGAAAGCGCGAGCACGACGTCAACCGCTCGATTTGGACCTTCCCGAACGGCGTATCGTTTTGTCGGATGCCGGCAAGGTGGAGGCGGTTGCGTTCAAAGAGCGGCTCGACGCACACCGCCTGATTGAAGAGTTCATGATCCTCGCCAATGTGGCTGCAGCCGAGACGCTTTTCGCGCGGCGGCAATCCTTGCTTTACCGAGTCCATGAGGAGCCCGATCCGACGCGGCTGCAAGCTTTGCGCGAAGTGGCGCAAGCGGCGGGCCTTACCTTGGCCAAGGGTCAAGTGCTGATGACCAAGCATCTTAACGCGCTGCCGGCGCAAGCCGCGGACAGCGACGCGGGTGAGTTGATCAGCCTATCGACGTTGCGGGCGATGCAGCAGGCCTACTATAGCCCGGCTAACTTTGGGCATTTTGGCCTTGCGCTGAAATCCTATGCTCACTTCACCTCTCCGATCCGCCGTTACGCCGATTTGGTCGTGCATCGCGGCTTGATCGCGGCGCATCAAGGTTGGGGCGACGACGGGCTTAGCCCCGACGATGAAGAGCGGCTTGAGGCGACCGCTCAGCATATCTCGGAGACAGAGCGGCGGTCGATGATTGCCGAGCGTGATACTAATGATCGATACCTGGCCGCTTATCTGGCGGAGCGGGTCGGCAACGAATTCGCAGGACGGATATCGGGGATCCAAAGGTTTGGCGCCTTCGTTCGTCTGCAGGAGAGCGGCGCCGACGGTTTGATCCCAATTCGTGAGATCGGCCGCGAGTACTTTCACTTTGACAGAGACGCCCAGACCTTAATGGGCGCTGATACCGGCACGCTTATCTCAATCGGAGACACGGTTTTAGTGCGCCTCGCCGAAGCGGATGCAGTGACAGGCGGTTTGATCCTCGAATTGGTCGAGCATAGCGGTCAAACGTTGCCGCGCGGCTCGGTCGGGCGCGGGCGACCAAAGCGCGGCGCCGCAGTGAAAGCGCGCAAGAAGACCCCAAAAACCGCGCGGAAGGTGCGCCGCGCGCGAAAACGATAGCGCCGCTCACTGACAGGCAAGTGCAGGGTTTAACGGGCAAACCGGTATGCTTCTCGGGGCCGCTTTAGGCCAACGGCATGATCCGATTGAAATGGCCCATCTTTCGGCCGGGTCTGGCTTCTGCCTTGCCGTAGAGATGCAGCGCCACGTGCTTCTCCTTGGCCAGTGCAGATGCGCGGCCCACGTCATCTCCGATGAGATTTTCCATGACCACGTTTGCACAGCGGGCGCCGTCTCCCAGCGGCCAACCCGCGATGGCCCGTATGTGCTGCTCAAACTGGTCGACAGCGCATCCGTTCTGAGTCCAATGGCCGGAATTGTGGACGCGCGGCGCGATCTCATTCACCAACAGACCATCCGCGGTAACAAAGAGCTCCACGCCGAGCACGCCAACATAGTCGAGCGCGTTTAGGATTTTGCCAGCGATAAGCACCGCGTCAGTGGCGAGCCGCGAGGGGATTTGCGCTGGCACGCTTGTGCTATGCAAAATGCCATCACGGTGAACGTTCTCACCAGGATCGAATGCCGCCACATCGCCTTCCGCGCTCCGGGCAGCGATGACACTGATTTCACGGGAAAATGCGACGAACCCTTCTAGGATGGCGGGGGCCCCTTGCATCGCTTCGATAGCCGCTGCGCTGTCTTTCGGATCGGCGATGCGCACCTGGCCTTTGCCGTCATATCCAAAGCGCCGCGTCTTAAGGATCGCGGGCGTGCCGAAGCGGGCGAGCGCCTGGTCCAGATCTGACGCACGCGCAACATCGGCAAATGGCGCCGTTCGAAGCCCTAGATCAGTCAGGAACTGCTTCTCCGTCAGACGGTCTTGGCTCACTGCCAGGGCCTGGCGCCCGGGCCTAATTGGACACCGCGCTTCAAGGTGATCGAGTGCCGCTGTGGGGATGTTCTCAAACTCAAAGGTCACCATGTCCACGGCCTCGGCGAACGCTGCCAATGCTTCATGATCGTCAAACGCCGCGGTGGTGATTTGCGCCGCCACCTGGCCCGCCGGCGGCCGATCTGACGGCTCAAAGATGTGGGTGAGGAAGCCAAGGCGGGCCGCCGCAACTGACAGCATCCGTCCCAATTGGCCTCCGCCGAGGATACCGATGGTGGCGCCTGGCTCTAGCTTCATCGGTTACTCAGGTGTCTCCGGGATCGACGCCACCAGGTCTTGGCGCCATGCGTCCAAGCGCGACGCGATCCCCTCATCCGAGATTGCCAGGATCTGCGCCGCCATCAGCCCAGCATTCGCCGCTCCGCCAATCGCCATGGTCGCCACGGGGTACCCGCGCGGCATCTGGACAATGGAGTAAAGCGAGTCGACGCCTGATAAAGCCTTGGACTGAACCGGCACGCCGACAACGGGTACCCGCGTTTTCGACGCCATCATGCCAGGCAGATGTGCCGCGCCGCCGGCCCCGGCGATGATCACCTTCAAACCGCGTTCCACCGCTGTCGCCCCATAGTCCCAGAGGCGATCAGGGGTGCGATGGGCGGAGACCACGCGCGTCTCATAGGGTATCGACAAAACGTCGAGAATCTCGGCAGCCGCTTGCATGGTTGGCCAGTCGCTTTTGCTGCCCATGATGATGCCGACATGCGCTGTCATTGCGGCCCCTACCCGTGACTGCGCGCACTATAGGCGTGGCACGCGGCGATGCAATCCGCGCACGATCTCAGGCGATGATGTCCGGCAGGATCCGATCTTCGATCTGGGCGATCTTGTCTTTCAACGCGAGCTTTTGCTTTTTGAGTCGGCTCAGACGCAATTGATCGGCGCGTTGGGTTTCCTGTAGAGCAGCAATCGCGTCGTCTAGGTCTCGATGTTCACGGCGAAGCACCTCAAGCTCGACCCTAAGCACCTCGTTGGTGTTCATCGTCGCTGCGTCGTTCATCTACCCCTCCCCGTTTTTGTCTGCTTTATGAGGTGGTTCTATCGCAAAACGCGGAATAAACAAAATTCTCCGCTTACTGCTTATAAATGCTGGCTTTTATTGCTCGTGACCCAGGCGACCTTGCAGGGCAGGTAATCAAGCACCATATCTAATGTAAGCTGCCGTAAGGGGCTTACCTGCTGTGTCGCTTATAAAGGGCAAGGCCATGACCAAACTGAGCTTAGGCTCACACCCCTATTTGCTGGGTTTTGAGCAATTGGAGCGCCTGCTTGAGCGCACCGCGAAATCCGACCAAAACGGATATCCACCTTACAACATCGAACAAACCAGTGAGCATGCCTATCGCATTACATTGGCTGTCGCTGGCTTCGCCGAGCATGATCTATCGATTACCGTCGAGGATCGTCAGCTGATGATCCGCGGCCGTCAAAATGACGACGGTGATGCGCGGGTTTTTTTGCATCGCGGGATTGCCGCGCGGCAATTCCAACGCAGCTTCGTATTAGCGGAGGGCGTTGAAGTGAACGGAGCGGATCTGCAGAACGGATTGCTCCATATCGATCTATCGCGGTCAGAGCCTGATCGGGTGGTGCAGACTGTGAAGATCACAGCGAAGTAGCGGGGTGATTACTATGAATGCTGAGTTCAAGTTCGAAAGTCAGATTGACGCTAATATCGTCTATGTCCGGCCGGTTCTTGTTTCGGAATTGCCGCGTGAGGTACAGGCGCAGGCGGACGGGATCGAAACCCTTTTTGCCGTACACAACGCGGAAGGTGAGCGGCTAGCGCTTGTACGCGACCGCGGCATGGCTTTCATGCTGGCGAGACAAAACGACCTTGCGCCGGTGAACGTGCACTAGGCGACCGCAGCCTTTCTAACACTTAGCTGATGTGCCGTTTCAACGCGGCGCTCAGCAGGGGACGCGGCGAAAGCAAAGCCAAATCATTTAGAGATCAGGGCTTTGCTGTCTCAAGCGCATTAGTTCGCAGCAATCAGGCCCATGGATTCGAGCTTGAGCAGCACCTGATGGGCGCAATTGTCCACCTCGACGTTTTCGGTCTCAACGCGAAGCTCCGGGCTGTCCGGCACATCGTAAGGGTCTGATATACCGGTGAACTCTTTGATCTTGCCTTCACGCGCAAGTTTGTAGAGCCCCTTCCGATCGCGGCGCTCACATTCCTCAATCGAGGTTGCCACATGGACTTCGACGAAGGCGCCAAACGCTTCGATATCTTCGCGCACAGCGCGGCGGGTGGCTGCGTAAGGGGCGATCGGGGCGCAGATAGCGATGCCGCCGTTCTTCGTGATCTCAGACGCCACATAGCCGATGCGGCGAATGTTGAGGTCACGATGCTCTTTGGAGAAACCCAGCTCAGACGATAGATTTTTGCGGACGATATCGCCGTCGAGCAAGGTGACGGGCCGACCGCCCATTTCCATCAGCTTGACCATCAGCGCATTGGCGATTGTCGATTTGCCGGAGCCGGAAAAGCCGGTGAAGAACACGGTAAAGCCTTGCTGCGCGCGTGGCGGGCGCGTGCGCATTAATTCGCTGACCACCTCGGTAAAGTAAAACCACTCGGGGATTTCCAGGCCCTCAGCAAGGCGGCGGCGCAATTCGGTACCGGAGATATTGAGAACCGTGACGCCCTCTTCGATCTGATCGGCAGGTTCGTACTGCGCCCGCTCTTGGACGTAGACCATGTGCTTGAAGTCGACCATCTCCAGGCCGATTTCCTGCTCATGCTCGCGGAACAAGTCCTGAGCATCGTACGGGCCATAAAAATCGTCACCGGCTGAGTTCTTGCCGGGCCCTGCATGATCGCGCCCGACGATAAAGTGGGTGCATCCGTGGTTCTTGCGGATGATACCGTGCCACACCGCTTCGCGCGGGCCGGCCATACGCATCGCGAGATTGAGAAGCGACATCGTCGTTGTGGCGGTAGGGTATTTGTCGAGTACCGCCTCATAGCAGCGCACGCGCGTGAAATGGTCGACATCACCGGGTTTCGTCATCCCGACGATTGGGTGGATCAGAAGGTTGGCCTGCGCTTCGCGAGCGGCGCGAAAGGTGAGTTCCTGATGCGCGCGGTGCAAGGGGTTGCGGGTTTGGAATGCCACGACCTTGCGCCAGCCAAGTTTGCGGAAATAGGCGCGCAGTTCATTCGGCGTGTCGCGTCGCGCACGAAAATCGTAATGCACGGGCTGCTGGATGCCGGTGATCGGGCCGCCTAAATAGACATCTCCGGCGGTGTTGTGCAGATAATTGACAGCAGGGTGGGCGCTGTCATCGGCGCCAAAGACCATCTCGGCCTCGCGCGCCTTATTCGGCACCCACTTATCAGTGACCGACATTATCGCCAGGATCACGCCTTCTTGGTCCCGCAGCGCAATGTCTTGCCCCGCTTCGATCGTGTCGGCAAACGCAGCGGACACGTCGAGCGTGATCGGGATCGGCCAAAGCGCACCGTCTGCCAGGCGCATGTTTTCGACAACCGAGGTATAATCTGCTTCGCTCAGAAACCCTTTGAGCGGGTTGAAACCCCCGTTCATCAATAGCTCAAGGTCGCAAATCTGGCGGGGCGTCAAATCCCAGCTGATTAACTCACCAGCTTCCACTTTGAGCTTTTGCGCGCTGTCGTAAGATACATAGAGCTCCGGGATCGGAGCTAAATTGTTCATTTGCATCGTCTGCCTACTCGGTTTCGGCGTCTGGGCGCCGCTTGATAAAACGAGGTCGCTCTATTCCTCGAATTCGACCGTGTCTAGGCATACTAAGGCGCGATGAAGGAAACGCTGATTGAGCGCGATACAATCCGCTGATGCGGGACCTGATTGATGATCTACTCGGCAGCGTGTGGCTCGGCCACAGACGCGTCCGCGCCGTGCTCCGCCAGAAACTTCTCCGCTTCAAGCGCCGCCATGCAGCCCATGCCTGCTGACGTCACGGCTTGCCGGTAGATATGATCTGTAAGGTCACCGGCGGCGAAAACCCCCGGGATCGATGTTTCCGTCGAGTCGGGCTTGGTCACGACATAGCCGCCATTATGCGTTTCAAGCTGCTCTTTCACCAGTTCTGAGGCAGGCGCGTGGCCGATCGCAACGAACACGCCCGCGCAGGCCAAGGTGCTGGTGGCGCCCGTATTGGTGTCTTTCACTTCGACGCCTTCAACCCCACGCGGCTCGCTCGCCCCGATCACCGCCTCGACTGTGTGGTTCCAAAGCACCTCGACTTTGGGATGCTCGAAAAGCCTCTTTTGCAAGATCTTCTCGGCGCGCAGCTCATCGCGACGATGGATCAGGGTTACCTTGCTTGCAAAGTTTGTGAGAAACAGCGCCTCTTCAACAGCGGTGTTGCCGCCTCCGATCACGACGATCTCTTTGCCGCGATAGAAAAAGCCGTCACACGTGGCGCAGGCCGAGACGCCAAAACCCTTGAAGTGCTCCTCGCTCGGAAGCCCAAGCCACTTTGCCTGAGCGCCGGTGGCCAGAATGACCGCGTCGGCGGTGTAGGTAGTACCGCTGTCGCCTTGAGCTGTGAAAGGCCGCTGAGAGAGATCGATCGACGATATATGGTCGGAGATGATTGTCGTGCCGACCGCGCGGGCATGCTCTTCCATTCGCACCATCAGGTCAGGGCCCTGCACCTCGGTATCGCCGGGCCAATTCTCCACCTCGGTGGTAATAGTGAGTTGCCCGCCAGGTTGAATGCCCTGCACCAAGATCGGCTCAAGCATCGCGCGGCTGGCATAAACTGCCGCCGTGTAACCGGCAGGACCAGAGCCGATGATAAGAACTTTGGTATGTGTCACGCCTGCCATCTCAACCCTCCTGTGTCTTGCTGATATACGCATCCCGCCGCGTGTTCGAAAGGCCCAACTCAGACCCTCTTCGCAACGCCAACACAATCGTGAAAGAGACCATTCACGCGACAGGCTCGGCAAGATTTTTTCGCTTAGTTGAAATAATATTGCGCGTTTTGCGCTAATTGCGTAGGTTTTGGAAAATACCCTGAGGACGAAATGCCCGGCGCCAAGCTTGACCCGATTGATCGTCAGATCCTTGCAGAATTACAAACAGACGGTCGTATGACGAATGTCGAGCTAGCCAAGCGGGTTGGTATCTCGGCGCCGCCCTGTTTGCGGCGGGTTCGGACCCTTGAGGAAAATGGGTTTATCCGCGGCTACCATGCAGATGTGGACGCACGGCAGTTGGGCTTCGAAGTTCAGGTCTTCGCGATGGTCGGCCTGCAAAGCCAAGCCGAAGTTGATCTGTCCCGTTTTGAAGCCCGTTGCCAATCATGGCCTCTCGTCCGCGAGTGCCATATGCTCAATGGCGAAGTCGACTTCATCCTCAAATGTATCGCGCCAGACCTGTCGACATTCCAAACATTTCTAACCGATGAGCTGACCTCGGCCGAAAACGTCATCAGCGTGAAAACCTCACTGGTGATACGGGGCGCGAAAGATGAGCCCAGCGTGCCGTTCGAGGTTTTGGAAGAGCGGCTGGCGCAAACGGCCTAAGCAGCTTGAATCGCGGCGAATTCTTCGGTCGATAGCCGCGGCGTGCAAAGCGGCCCAAAATCCGCGACGCTTTGGAGATGCGGAAAGAATGACATGAAAAGGCGCAAGCCATCGCCAGCGATGCGATTGCTCAGATCCGTTCCGGGGTGGAAGCTTTCAATGTCGATCCCGTTGGCGCGCAATATCTGATGGTCCTGAAACCCAAGATGGTACACGCTCACGGGCGAAAGCGGCGCGACACGGATCACGCTATGGCCGTCCTCAAATGCGGTGATCGGGGTGAGCGCAGCGTCGCCTTGCACCAGCGGGCGCAACCGCTCGGAACGATGCAACAAACGCGCATGGGGCGCGAGCATCAGATCAGGCATCGGTCTCGACGGCCCGAAGCTGTCAACCGGCAGCCGGAATAGCCGCGGCGGCGTTTGGCCGGGCTGTTGATTTGGCACCAGCGTGATCGTGCTGTGCCACGTAAGCGTTTGAAAGCCGTGTTCGCGCGTTTCAATTCGCATTCCCGGGACCAGGTCCTCGACCGCTGTCGGACCCTCCTCGGTGGCAATGATTGAGCCGCGTGCGAGCGCGCAAAACGCCCCTTCAAAGAGTGGGTGCGCCGGTGCGCGTTTGACGATCTCCGCGAGTTGCCCGTTTGGCATCAGCGCCATCGCCTCGAACCGGCGCATCGGAAAGTTCACCTGCGGTTGGACACTGGTGCGTCGCGCTGTCCATTGCTGCTGCATCAGCGGCCGGTTTGGCATTTGGCTTTGGGGTTTCTGAGGGATGGTCATTGAATGCTTCCTGTGAAACGTGGCCCAAAGTCTGCCGGGAAAGCGGCGACTCGGGCGAACTCGTGTACAATCGTGTCAGCCGCGCGCAGCGGCAGCCTTTTTGGTCATCTCGGCGCCTTTGGGAACGGAGAGGCGCTTTTCAATGAAGGCAGTTCGGATCTTGCCGCGTGTCCAGGGCATCTTCACTTCCGTCAGCGCTGCCTCCTTCAAGGCGGCCGTAATCCAACGCTGTTTTCCCGACATCCCTCGGCTCCTTCCCGCTTGGCAGAGCAGCGCGCTCGCGCGCGTCGTTTCCCCTTGGGCAGCAATTGCCCTCAAGCTCGACAATCAGCGCGCAATTGGGCCTGACGATGACTGGGCTAAGGAGATTTCCGACTGGATTGCGTTTAAAATGGGGCTTGTAGCAGCGCGCCGCGCCCGAAAATCACAATCTGATGACCGAGATTAACCGGCCGTAATCCGCTTCTTTCAAGTGCTGGCTTCTGCGGTAGGAAAAGAAGCGGTCAACATCCGCATAGGTGCAATGCCGCACCCATTGTGCCTGGGTGACCCCCGCAGCGAACAGGCGCGCCAGGGAGTAACCCGGCAGGTCAAACCGAAGCCGATCACCGGCGCCCGGCACGAAGAAGCGATCAGCACTGGAATCGTCGTCGGTAAATGCCTGCCTCAGTTCCGGCCCAACCTCATAATTGCGCTGACTGATCGCGGGCCCGATGGCCGCGACAATGTTGGACCGTGCGGCGCCCCGGGCCTCCATAGCGGTAATCGTCGCTTCTAGGATACCATTCAGCGCGCCGCGCCATCCCGCATGGGCAGCAGCGATGACACCCGCCCGGGCGTCGGCAAATAGCACGGGCTGACAATCCGCGGTCAGAATGGCCAATGCGATGCCGGGTTTCGTCGTAACAAGCCCATCAGCTTGGGGTCGATTGTCGGGCGCGACACTTTCCGCATCTACCACCTCAGCGGAATGCACTTGATGCACGGTGACCAGGTCTTGCTCGTCTAGATCCATCGCTTCGGCCACGCGCGCGCGGTTGATCGCCACCGCTTCGGCTTGATCCGATGATCCAGTGCCACAGTTCAGCCCCGCGAAAACGCCCGAAGACGCGCCCCCAATTCTTGTGAAAAACCCGTGCCTTACCGCCCCGAGGATCGGTGAGGTCAGGATTTGCAATGTCATGATTTTGATCTCTGATCTGGCATGACAGCTGCCGGTTGATACACCCAAGACGCGGTTAGGTTTCGCGTTTCAGCCAAGAGGGTCAAGCCGAATCGCGCTGGACTTCGCGTTGGCGTCGAGCAAGCGCAAGAAGGGCGATACCGCCAACAATCATTGGTAGCGATAAAAGCTGACCCATCTTGAGGCCGACGAAGCCAAGCTCGATCACGTAGCCGAGCGGGTTTTCCGGCGTGATGTATTGCGCGTCCGCTTGGCGGTAAAACTCGACCAAGAAGCGCGACGCCCCGTAGCCCGCAAGAAAAACACCGGTGATGGCCCAGGGCGTTTTGAGCCAACCCCGCGCATAGATCAGCCAAAACATCACCAACCCGAGCAAAAGCCCCTCGAGCCCTGCCTCGTAGAGCTGTGACGGATGGCGCGCGCAGGCCCCCTCGACGCCCGGGCAATCCTGTGCGGCGACCGTGGGAAAGACGACGGCCCAGGGCACTGTCGAAGGCAGCCCCCACAGCTCCGCATTAATGAAGTTAGCCAGGCGTCCCAAAAATATGCCGGGCGGGATGCACATGGCGGTCATGTCAGCGACATTGGCCAGCGGGGCGTCCTGGCGCTTCGCAAAGAAGTAGATCGCCAGCGCCACGCCGATCGCACCGCCGTGAAAAGCCATGCCGCCCTGCCAAATCATCGGTATTTCCCAAGGGCGCGCGAGAAAGTCTAAAGGCTTGTAGAAGAGTACATATCCAATACGACCGCCGGCGATGATGCCTATGATGATCCAGGTGACATAATCGTCGACTTGGCTGCTGGTGAGCGGCGCGCGTCCCTGCCAAAGCCTCTCGCGACGGACAAGAAAGACGGCCATCCGCCAGCCCAAGATGATGCCTACGATATAGGCCATCGCATACCATCGCAGGCCGAAGCGGAAGAATCCGAAATCGATCGCAAAGATCTCTGGCCCGATATTCGGGAAGGCGAGAACAGCGTGCACCAGCGCCTCCATGGTTTGCGCGCGCAGGCAAGGTCGGCCTTGCTAGCCGCGGCGTTGGCGCCCATATACCAGCGATCAACGGAGGCAACAGATGCAATCGCGAAATAAGATCCTCGACGACGTCGGCCAGCTTATGACAAACGCTATGGGGGTGGCCCAAGGCGCCCGTGAAGAAGCTGAAACAGCGATGAAAAGTTGGGTCGACCGTTGGCTGGCGGATCGCGATCTCGTCACCCGGGATGAATTCGACGCAGTGCGCGCGATGGCGCAAAAGGCGCGCGAGGAAAACGAGGCCCTCAAGGCGCGGATTGACGCCTTAGAGGCTACGTCCAAACCGAAATCAAAAGGTTAACGCGCGATCGCCGTGATATGACGGCTCCCAAGGGAGCGGCCCTGCGCCGCTGAGTAGACTGTGCGCGCGGCGTCTGTGATCGGCCAAGGGCCCGTGTCCAGCATGTATCCCAGATCCTTGACCAGCAGATCAATCGTGAACATCTGGTCGTCGGCGCCCGCCAAAATCTGTGCGCCGACTGCTTTGGACGTCGGGCTCAGCACCGGTGTTTGAGACAACAAATCGAGCGCAAGAGCCCTTCCCATGCCTCGCGCATCGGCGAACCGCATAAGCTCTGTCATCGTCGCGGTCTGGATCGCAAGTTGCACGTTAACCATCAGCTTAAGCACTGTTCCCTGACCGACACCCCCTGCGTGCAGGACAGATTGGCCCATCGCGTTCGCAATCGGCGTGAGCTGGCTGACGACGGCATCCGTGCCCCCTGCGAGGAAGATAAGCTGGCCTGCTTCGGCTTGGGGTAGGGATCCGGCAACGGGGATATCCGCGAACGCGCAACCAGCCTCGGCTACAGCCTTGGCCAGTTCTGCCACCCAAGCTGGCGATAAGGTGCTGCATTCGATGGCCACCGCCCCAGGCTCCATACCGGCGATGGCCCCGTCTTCGCCGGTCCAAACGGCCCTTGATGCCAAATCATCGGTGACCATCGAGAATATCAAGTCGGCCTTTGAAACGGCCTCTTTGACTGTGGCAGACCGACGGGTTCCCGGCAGGATATCCTCGGGTAATTCGGTTCGATTCCAGAGCGTTATGTCATACTCGGCGTCCACCAAACGGGACGCCATTCTGCGTCCCATCGCGCCGAGGCCCAAAAAAGCAATGCGTGTCATGCCTTTCTCCTTGATCCACGCCCCATACTTTCAATGCACACAGATAAATAAAGAGAGATAAATCATCTTATTCATGCTATATTTGCACGAATGGATATCTCGGCTTTACACCTGCTTTCGGCGATCGCGCAGCACGGTAGCTTCGCCGCCGCAGCGCGTGTGCTTGACCTTGACCCGTCCTCGGTGTCGCGCGTGATCGCAAATTTGGAAAATGAGCTGTCGATGCGCCTGTTTGAGCGCACCACGCGAAGCCTGGCGCTTACCGAAGCGGGGACTGCGTATCTGGATCGGATCAAACCGATCCTGGCTGATCTCGATTAGGCCGCCGAGTCTGCTCGGGCGCTGGTGGAAACGCCGAAGGGGCTTTTGCGTGTCTCCGCCTCAACTGCCTTTGGTGAGAAAATCTTGGTTCCGCTGATCAAGCCTTTTCAGGCCCGCTACCCCGATATTGAGCTGAGCCTGACGTTATCGGATGCTCAGGTCGACCTGATCGCGAGTGGGATTGATCTAGCGGTCCGGCTGGCCCCTGACGCGCCACCGGAAACGATTGTCTCGCGGCTCACGACGACGCATTACCGCGTGGTCGCATCTCCTTCATACATTGCTGCTAACCCGCTATCCGAACCAATGGAGCTGTCGAAAAGGCAATGCCTTCGCTTCCCGTATGCTGGCTTTCGAGACTTGTGGCGCGCGCGCGATGCCGACGGCACAATTGTCGATATCCCGATAGCAGGAGCTGTCGAGATTTCAGGCGCTATGGCGCTACGGGCTGCGGCGTTGGAAGGTCTGGGGCCTGCCCTGTTGGCGGATTGGCTTATCGCGGATGATATCGTGTCGGGCGCCTTTGTGGACCCATTTCCAAAGTTCGAGTGGGCGGCAACGCGCTTTGACACCGGTGCGTGGCTACTGTTCCCGTCCCGCGCATTCCTGCCCGCGAAGACGCGCGTGTTCATCGAATTGTTACGGGAATGGGCCTTGCGGCAGAGATAATCCCCAACTTATTGCAGTGCGCGCGCAAATAGTACTTTACAGGCCGAATCACCTACCATTACCATATATCGTAGGAAGCGCGGCGAAGACCGCCGTTCCTAGAGCAGGCACTGAGTTCGCGGGCGCAGAAACGATCCGTGAGCCGATTTAGAGAGGCCGGGTTATGTCACTCGTTGAGCAGTTTCATACAGAAGATCTCCATCCAATCGACATCGTTGAGCATATCGCCGCGCATCACGCGTGGGATTTTGACCGTGTCGGGGATGACCAGATCGCCATGGCCGTCGAGGCCCAGTGGCGCACATACTCCATCACGCTCGCCTGGTCGGGCTTTGACGAGACGCTCCGCTTAATCTGCACATTTGAGATGGATCCGCCGCAGCACAAACTGCCGCTGATCTACGAGACACTCAATCAAGCCAACGACATGTGCTGGTCCGGCGGGTTCACGTACTGGGCCGAGCAGCGGCTTATGGTGTTTCGCTATGGCCTGGTCCTCGCGGGAGGGCAATCGGCCAACCCCGAACAGCTTGATCGGCTGATCTCGTCCGCGGTGAAGTCGGCTGAGCGCTTCTATCCAGCGTTCCAGTTGGTTTCGTGGAGCGATGAGATGCCCGAGGATGCGATCCAGATCGCCATCGCCGAGGCGTATGGTCGGGCTTAAATCTCGGTTTTCATTGCGCATCAGCGGAACTAGGCTGCGCCCTTGATTATAGGGGGTGCTGCCGATGGATGACATATCAAAACGCGGATTGGTCTTGCTCGGCTGCGGCAAGATGGGGTCTGCAATGCTGATGGGCTGGCTTGAGCGCGGTCTCAACCCCGCATCGGTATACATCATCGATCCCGCGCCAGCCGATGTGCTGGCCAACCGTGGTGTGAACGTCAATGCCGAGCTTCCGCCCGACCCAGCCGTCATCCTGATCGCGGTGAAGCCCCAGATGATGGGAGATGCGCTGCCGAAGATCGCGCCATACGGCGATGGCGAAACGCTGTTTGTGTCCGTGGCCGCCGGCACAACGCTTGCGTCCTTCGAGGAGGCGTTGGGTGGCGGGTCGCCGATTGTCCGGGCAATGCCCAACACACCTGCCGCGATTGGTCGGGGCATTACGGCAATCATCGGCAATGCCCGCGTTAGCGCAGCACAGCTTGACCTGGCTGAGGAGCTTCTCTCGGCGGTTGGGCAAGTTGTCCGCTTGTCGGAGGAAGCGCAGATGGACGCTGTCACTGCTGTTTCGGGATCGGGGCCGGCTTATGTCTTCCACTTGATCGAAACCTTGGCCGAGGCCGGGATCGCGGAAGGCTTAAGCCAGGATCTGGCGCTTCAATTGGCACGCGCCACTGTCGCGGGGGCAGGCTTGCTGGCCGAGGAGGCCGAGGAAGACGCTGCGCAGTTGCGCGTCAACGTAACATCGCCCGGCGGAACAACGGCGGCGGCCTTGGCGGTCCTGATGGATGAAGAAAGCGGCTTCCCCGACCTGATGCGGCGGGCGGTTGCGGCGGCTGCCGCGCGATCGAGAGAACTAGGAGCATAGGGGCGATGGCTGAGATCTCGTTTGACGACTTCATGAAAGTCGATATCCGCGTGGGCATTGTCACCCGCGCCGAAGAGTTTCCGCAGGCGCGCAAACCGGCCTATAAATTGTGGGTCGATTACGGTCCTGAGATCGGCGAGAAAAAATCATCGGCCCAGATCACCGCGCATTACGATACAGCATCGCTGGTGGGGCGCCGGGTGCTTGGTGTCGTCAATTTTCCACCCCGTCAGATCGGGCCGTTTATGTCAGAAGCGCTGGTTTTGGGTGTGCCAGACGCAGAGGGGGCGGTTGTTCTGCTTGCCCCTGATCACGACGTGGCGCCTGGCGCGCGGATGTTTTGATCAGCCGTAATCGCGCAATCGCGACATCTTCCCAATGCCGGGATTGAAGGAATTGGTCGGATCACAGGCGCGGTAGTGATGCGCTAGGTCAGGCTTGGCAGCGTATAGATGCCCGACATTGTGTTCAGCCGGGTATTCTGCGCCTCTCTCATCCAATAGCTGCAGCATCGCAGCTTTCAGCGCTTTGACGTCGACGCCCTTTTTGACCACGTAGTCCTGATGCATGACGTGGCACATGAAGTGCCCGTAATAGAGCTTGTGCACGAGTTGCGCATCGATCTCGGGTGGGAGCACCTCTAGCCATGCATCGTCATTGCGACGCAAGGCGATGTCGAGCGCGATGATGTCTTCTACTTCCTTGCTGTGGATCGCCATGTAGCGCACGGCTGCCCCGGCGGCTGCGAACCGGTGTAGCCCTGCGATCTTGGCTTCCCGTGCGTCACAGCGGAAGTAGTCGCCATCACGATCCTTGAAAAACGCGGGCAGCCAAGCGGCGGCTTCATCGATACCGTCATCTTTCATCTTCAGGATCAAATGATGCTCAAACCGGTCACGATAGTTGGTCATCCGCGCGGGCAACACACGAGGCCAAACGCGCGCCAGCGTCTGCATCGCCCGGTCCGTGAAATTGCCGAGGAATGGCACTTTGCGAAGCCGTGCGTCGATGGCGCCTTTGAGGGCGAAAAATGTGGGAAGACGCTCGGTGCCCAGCTTGTCGATCATCACCACGGTGTCTTTGCCATAGCGTTCCGAGATATCGAAGACATCGCGATGCACATACTCTGCCGATACCGGCAAGGATTCAAATTCCGACAGAATGTGACGCCGTAGGACGCTCATATCCTCGGGATCATTGGCGCCGATGTAAAACACGGCTTCCGCTTCATTCTTCACAAACGTGTCGAGCCGCACAGCAAAGACGGCCAACTTGCCAGCAGAGCCAGACGCCTCATAGAGCCGAGACTTATCGGCATTAAACCGCGCCGGTGTGGGAGCATCGACATCGCGAACAATGGTCTCATAGTCACTGGCCGATGCGCGACGGTTGGTTGGTGGCGGATTGCGGTCGAATTGGCCTTTTTCCAGGTTTGTTAGGATCTCTTCAGGCGTGCTGCCCAGATCCATGCCCAGGTGATTAACCAGTTCTAGGGTCCCGGTCTCGGTGATGCGCGCGTAGAGCGACAGTTCGGTGTAGGCGGGCCCGCGCTCCACAAGCGACCCACCCGAATTGTTGCAGACACCGCCGACGATAGAAGCGCCGATGCAGGACGAACCGATCACGGAATGCGGCTCACGTCCAAGCGGCGCGAGCAGTTTCTCCAATGAAAACAGCGTGGCGCCGGGGAAGCTGATGACTTGCTCCCCATCAGAGATCGGCACGATCCGGTCCATCCGTCGCGTGTTGATGATAACCGCGTCGCGCTCGTAGGTGCCCTTTGGCGTTGATCCTTCGGTCAGCCCGGTATTGGCGGCCTGCATGATCACAATCTTGTCGGCCGCGGCGCATGCCTGAAGCACCCGCCACAGCTCGAGAAGCGTACCCGGTTGCACGACGCAAAGCGCATCGCCCTCACCGGAACGAAAGCCACGACGGAACCGCTCGGTGGCGCGGGCTCCGGTAAAGACGCGGCGCTTCCCGACAGCATCGCGGAAAGCGGTCAGCAAAGCATGATTGTCCATAACCACATCGGTAAGAAACGCGCCGCTCGGGTGCAAGCGCCGCGGGCGAGGCATAGTGTTGCAGTATCACATATAAGACAGCGCGCCCCACACCTATCCGGTGTCCCTGCCAGGGGATAAACCCGCTCCTTCGCTACTCACCCCAGGTGATGAACATGACCTCCACGCCGCTTGCTTCGCTGGCGCCAATCTCGACACGCCCGGTGCGGCCCAGATTGGTTTTCACGCAAACCACCGTGCCCGGGAGCAACGCCGCGCTGCCGACAGCCGCTTCGGTAAACGCCTCTTCGCGGCATTCAAACAAGGACCGGTCGCTACCGTTGCCGAGGCCCAGCTGCGCGCCATTGACCGGGAGCAGACGAATGCCGTCGGCGTCGCGCCGCCACCAGATATCTGCGCCCGCGGGGCCGGGCCGCCCGGTATCCAAATTAGCGCGCCCGTTAATCGGGATGGTGACTGTGCCCTCCACATGGACGATGGGCGGCGGTGGCGGTGGCGGCGGAAGGAAGCCTACATAAACCTTCACGGATGATGCCTGGCTCTGGAGGCGGCGATCGAGAACGGTGGCGTTTTCAAGCCAATCCATACATATCCCGCCAAGATCAGGCTCGGTGCATAGCCTGACACGCGCCTCACCCTGCACTTGAACAGAGTTAAACGTGTTGTCGACGCCTGCGTCCAACGTTGCGTAATCGCCAGGGTCCAAGCATGTCCTTGCGCCGCCGTAATTCTTATCGGCGTAAAAACAGGCAAGATCGCCGGGCGGGGGTGGCGGCTCAGGCGGCACGACGCCAGCAGGGCAAACGGCCCGAAACACAGGATCGATGCCCGTGAGGTCCAAATCCCAGCGACATCGCGGATCTGCCTGACCGGCGCTGGGCGGTGCGGTGAGAAAGCGCGCGGAAACCCAACCCTCTTTACCGCCGCCAGCGATTTGACACCAGCCATCACCGCTGCATTGCAGGATGTCTACCACCTCACCAGGCGCCAGCCCGGCCACCACGGGGTTTCCCGTTCCGGGCCCGGTACGCACATTCAAAAAGGTGGTCGACGATCCTTCGCCTGCAAGGGCCGGATCAACAGTGAAAAGAGCAAGAAAGGCCAGCAAAATACGTTTCATAGACACTCCGCTATGCGAGAGATATTAAGGATTTGCGTTAGATTTGGCGGAATTTGCCTGTGCGGTCCAGCGATCAGGCAAACCGATCAGGTGAAAGCGCGGCAACGATGTCATGGGGCAGCACTGGCTGGCGCCCGGCGATCAAATCAGCGGCAAGCTGCGAGGCCGCAGCCGAGGTCTGAAACCCATAGCCACCTTGCCCGGCGAGCCAGAAAAAGCCTTTGTGAGCGGCGGCAAACCCGATGACTAGGGCACGGTCAGGCGCAAACGTCCGCAGGCCTGCCCAATTGCTGATCATGCGCGTCACCGGGTGGGTCATGTGATGCTGATAACGAGCGATGCCTTCCGCCAGCACCATGTCATCGGCCCATGCGTCCATCGGATCAATCGGGTCTTCATCGGCTGGCGAGATAAGCAGCGCACCGGCGTCTGGCTTGGCATACCAGGTTTCACCCGCGCCAAAGACCATCGGCCACGCCGCAACGTCATGGCCATCAGGCGCTGGAACGCGCGCCATGGATCGCCGATAGGGTTGCAGTCCAATCGGGGCGATACCGGCGAGCGCGCCCACCCGGTCTGCCCAAGCGCCGGCGGCGTTAACGACAATCGGCGCGGCGTAGGTACCGATAGGGCATTGTGCCTCCCAAATGTCGCCGACGCGTGACAACGCCTCGACGCGGGCTCGTGTGACGATTTCACCATTTTTGAGCAGATCACGCCGAAAGCTCTGCAGCAGCTTGTCGGTATCAATGTCCCAGGCGTCAGAATGAAATGCGGTATAGGGGGTCGCGTCGGTATCGAGGATCGGTAGTGTCGCGCGTGCCTCAGCGCTGGTGATCCGCTCCATGTGCATCGCGGTTGCATCGTCTTCGAAAGCGGCTTTCTCGCCCGCGCCACCAACCAGCATCAGCCCTCGCGGCGATAGCACATCCCGCGCTTCCAAATCCGCACGGCTGGCTCGATTGAGGGCACGCACTGGCGCCGCGCCATAGCTTTCTTCAAACATTGCCGCCGATCGGCCGGAGGCGTGGTAGCCGAGATCGGGCTCTGCTTCCAATAGGGTTACTTTGCCAAGCGCGGCTAAGCGGGCGCCAACCGACAGCCCGGCAATACCGCCGCCAATGACGAGAAAGTCGCTCACGCTTCTTCGCTGCGGTCGGTGGCCGGTGGTGGGGTCGGCGTTAAACCTGACAGCGCGGCATAGGCTTCATCGCTGAGCGTGAAATCAATTGCATCCAAAGAAGGTTGGAGCTGATCGGGATTGCTGGCGGAAATGATCGGGCCGGTCACCCCGGGATGCCTTGCCACCCAAGCCACAGCGAGCGTGATCGGCGACACGCCCGCCTTGTCTGCGTGTTCGTGAAGCGCTTGCGCCGCCTTATGCATCCAGTCTTGGCCATAGCGCGCGGCATACATCGCGTCATCTTTCAGGCGTCCGCCATTGCCGCGGTTATATTTGCCCGTCAAAAGCCCGCCGCCCAGCGGTGAGTACGGTAGAATAGCGATGCTTTCGCTCAGCGCCATCGGCAAAATCTCTACCTCGGCTTGGCGTTTTACCAAATTGTACATCGGTTGCAGCGCGGTGATGGTCAGCGAAAACTCCTTGGCCACCGCAACAGCCTTCATCACCTGCCAGGCCGCGAAGTTGGACAAGCCGATATGGCGAACGCGCCCCGCCTCGACCATTTTGGCGAGCGCTTCGAACGTCAGTTCCAGCGGCGTTCCGTCATCCCAGCGATGCAGATACAGCAGATCGACGTAATCCATATCGAGCCGCGCAAGGCTTTCGTCGAATTGCTCGGTGATAAGATCTGGCGCGGCATTGCCCGGGTGAGCGCACTTCGTCGCGATGAAAAGGTCGTCCCTTTCATGGGCCGCGAACGCCCCCAAGAGCCGCTCGGACGCGCCGTTGGTGTAGGCAAAGGCGGTGTCGAAATGGGTGATCCCAGCCTCGCGGCATGCCTCGAACAGCGCTCGAGACTGGGTCGCGTCGGCTTTGCCGCCAAATTGCATCGTTCCAAAACAGAATTCAGATACCCGTCTACCCGATTTCGTCAACAACTCAGCTGTCATGGTCGCGCCTCCATGCACCAAGGCCTAAACCCGGCCCCAGCAAGGGGCAAGAGCGCTGGACATACATCAGGGCGGCGCATAGCGTGCAGGCGAATGCCGGTCGGCGCATGGCTGGACAGGGCGGCTGGCTAATTGACGACAGCCGCGTTCAATCGGACAGGAGGGCCCACATGCAGGACGCACGTAAATTCTACATCAATGGCGCTTGGGTTGAGCCGCGGGAGGGAACCGCGTTCGAGGTGCAAAACCCGTCGAACGAAGAGCCCTTCGCTCAGATTGTGCTGGGTGGTCAGGCCGATACCGACGCAGCGGTGGCAGCCGCGAAAGCCGCTTTCCCTGCTTGGTTTGCCAGCGCAGTCGGTGATCGGGTCGCGGCACTTGAACGGATCTATGCGGGATACAAAGCACGGGCGGAAGATATGGCCCGCGCTATCAGCCAGGAAATGGGTGCCCCGATTGAGTTGGCGCGGACGGCGCAAGTGGGCGCTGGTCTCTATCATATGAAGAACGCGATCTCGACGTTGAAGGCGTTTGAGTTTGAGCACGATCTCGGCGCCGACAACCCGGGTGCGCGGATCTTGAAGGAACCCATCGGTGTGTGCGCGCTGATCACGCCGTGGAACTGGCCGATGAATCAGGTGGTGCTCAAGGTCGCGCCGGCTTTGGCGGCTGGATGCACGGTGATCTTGAAACCGTCCGAGGTGGCACCGCTCTCGTCCTATGTGTTCGCCGAGATCATGGATGAGGCCGATATCCCGGCCGGTGTGTTTAACCTGGTCAACGGAGACGGGCCCGGTGTTGGCACGCAGCTTTCGGTGCATCCCGATGTTGATATGGTCAGCTTCACCGGATCGACGCGCGCAGGGCGCCTGATCACGAAGAATGCAGCGGATACTATCAAGCGGGTGACGCTTGAGTTGGGCGGCAAAGGGGCGAACATCATCTTCGCGGACGCCGACGAAAAAGCCGTGGCGCGTGGCGTTCGCCATTGCTTCCAGAATTCCGGTCAGTCGTGCAACGCGCCAACGCGGATGCTGGTAGAGCGCGGCTACTACGACGAAGCTGTCGAAACCGCCAAAGCGGTGGCGGAGCAGACCTCGGTCGCGGCGGCTGAGCTAGACGGTCGTCACATCGGCCCGGTCGTCTCCGAGACGCAGTGGAACAAGATCCAAGCCTTGATCCAAACCGGGATCGATGAAGGCGCGCGCCTTGTCGCGGGGGGCAATGGTCGGCCTGAAGGGCTCAACCGGGGTTGGTTCGCGCGGCCGACGGTCTTCGCTGATGTCGAACCCGACATGACGATCTGGCGCGAAGAGATTTTTGGCCCGGTCCTCGCGATAACGCCCTTCGACCAAGAAGAGCAGGCGCTCGATATGGCCAATGACACCACGTACGGGTTGACCAATTACGTGCAAACGCAGGACGTTGAGAAAGCGCGGCGCGCGGCGCGGCGGTTGCGGAGTGGCATGGTGGAGATCAACGGCCAATCCCGTGGGACAGGGGCCCCATTCGGGGGCTATCGCCAATCTGGAAACGGGCGTGAGGGCGGCGTCTGGGGGCTGGAAGACTTTCTTGAGGTCAAGTCCGTCGGCGGCTGGTAGGAACACCAAGACGCTAGTAGCAAACGCCCCGGATTTTCCGCCGGGGCGTTTTTTTGTGCATTGCTCAGCTGGGCACCGTGTCGGCGATGCCTTCGATGTAGAAGTCCATGCCCAAGAGCGTTCCGTCATCGGCGATTTCGCCCTCGGCCAGCCAATCCGAGCCGTCCTGCTTTTTGATCGGTCCGGTAAAGGGATGGTACTCGCCCGCCGCAATCGCGTCGCGCATACCGATGGCCTCAGCGCGAATGTCCTCGGGCACCGCATCGGATATCTCACCGATCTCAACCATGCCGGGGCCGATCCCATCCCAGGTATCGGTCGATTCCCAGTTGCCATCAATCACCGCTTGGGTCCGAGCGATGTAGTATGGGGCCCAATTGTCGATGATGGATGAGACACGCGGGAACGGCGCGTATTCAGCCATGTCCGAGGCTTGACCGAACGTCATTACGCCATCGGCCGCCTGTGCTGCGGCTTGAGGCGCAGTCGAGTCGGTGTGCTGAAGCACCACGTCACATCCCTGCTCGATCAGGGCGTTGGCGGCATCGGCTTCCTTGGGTGGGTCAAACCAGGTGTAGACCCAGATAATCGAGAACTCGACATCGGGGTTCACCTTTTTGGCGTGGAGGTAAGCCGCGTTGATACCGCGGATCACCTCGGGGATCGGAAATGACGCGATATAACCGATCTTGTTGGTCTCGGTCATCTTACCAGCGATGTGGCCCTGAATAGCGCGGCCTTCGTAGAAACGCGCAGAGTAAGTCGAGACATTGTCGGCGCGCTTGTAGCCCGTTGCATGCTCAAACTTCACATCAGGGAAGTTCCCGGCGACGTTGATCGTCGCATCCATATAGCCGAAGGAAGTGGTGAAGATAAGATCAGCGCCCTGCAAGGCCATCTGGGTCATCGCGCGTTCCGCATCGGCTCCTTCGGGCACGCTTTCTTGAAACACGGTCTCAACTTGATCGCCGAAATGCGCCTCAACAGCGAGCCGCCCCTGATCGTGCTCATAGGTCCAGCCGCCATCCCCGATGGGGCCAACGTAAACAAAGCCTACTTTGACGGGCAGGTGGCCGCCTGCTTGCGCGCCGCGCGGCGTAATGCCGAGCGCTGCTGCCGCGGCGCCGCTTGCGAGTAGTGTTCTGCGTTTCATGATTTCTCCCTGTCTGGCTGCGAGCGTCGGGTGATCACATCGGTTTCAAGCCCGGGGTGCAAGGGCCAAGCCGGGCGCAGCGCCAGACAATTAAGCCCAATATCGCGAACGCCTAAAATGTGATCAAATGCGCCGTCGCGTCTCTAGTTTGTCGCGTGAAAAATACGGCCCAGCGCAGCGGGCGCGTTCCTGGATGCGCGGCTGCGCCCCGAAGACATGAATACCAAAACCGCGATCGTGATGATGTAAGGCGACATCGATAGCAGCTCGACCGGAATCGCCGCACCGGCGGCCTGTAGATTGAGCTGTAAAACCGCGACGCCTCCGAAGAGATAGGCTCCCACCAGGACACCCCAGGCACGCCAGGCTGAGAACACGACGATGGCGAGCGCGATCCAACCGGCGCCCGCGGTCATGCCTTCGGTCCATTGCGGCACCCGGATCAGGCTGAGATAGGCGCCGCCGAGACCGGCACAGGCGCCTCCGAAGGCAATAGCGCAAAGACGCACCGCCACCACGCGGTAGCCCAAAGCGTGCGCAGCGTCATGACTTTCGCCGACAGCGCGCAGAACCAACCCAAGCCGCGCATACCGCAGAAAAGCCCAAACACCAGCAACCAGGGCAAGGGACAAGTAAACGATCACGTCGTGCTCGAAAAACGCAGTCCCTACGAAAGGCAGCGCCGCTAGAAAGCCCAGCTCCAAGTCACCAGTCGAGGGGGGTTTGATCCCGATATAGCCCTGGCCCATCAGGGCGGAGAGCCCGAGACCAAACAGAGTGAGCGCCAAGCCGGTAGCCACCTGGTTGGCGAGAAAAAGCTGTGTCAGCACGCCAAACGTCATCGACAGTAGCGCCCCGCCGAGCGCGGCAGCGATAAAGCCGAGAGCAGGCACGCCCGTTTCCACTGCGGTCGCGAAACCGCAGATCGCGCCGATAATCATCATGCCTTCTACGCCGAGGTTCAGAACGCCTGCACGCTCAACCACCAACTCGCCAATCGCCGCCAGAAGAATGGGCGTTGCCGCGACCATAAGCGATGCGATCAAGACTGCGGGATCAATGCCTGCCACGCGACTTCCCCTCCGTATTAGCCACGACCCGGTCCGGCCCGCGAAAAAAGAATGAACCGCGAGGTAACGTGAAACGACCCATGGTTATGAGGATATTGGTAAACACACTCGCGATCACCGCTCTTCTGGCAAGCGGCTGGGAAACCGAGGCTTTCGCTAAGGGCAAATCAGCCTCGAAACCGACGACCGTTAGCACCGCTCCGGTGAAGGGCGGCACGCGCTCCGTCTCGGGCCTCGATCTGGGAAGCAGCCGATAAACGTTTGGCAGCGCTACCGCGTTCATAGCCGGATCCTGAAATCGACGATCGTGTTGATGGCGAGCAGGAAGAACAACAGCATGCCTTGAAAGGCCTGGATCGCTGCTGCCGGGAGGCCCAGGCTCGCCTGCGCAGCCTCACCGCCGATATAGGTGAGCGCCAGTAAAAGCCCTGCTAACAAAATCCCAATCGGATGAAGACGGCCTAGAAACGCGACGATGATCGCGGTAAAGCCGTAGCCGGAATTGAAATCGATGCTGATTTGGCCTGCGGGGCCAGCAACCTCGAACATCCCAGCGAGCCCAGCCAGCGCACCTGATATTCCCATCGAGGTCAGGATCAATCGGTTCGGTTTGACGCCGGCAAAGCGGGCTGCCTTGGCGCTAACCCCGGTCAGTTGGATCTGAAAGCCGAAAACATGGCGGCTCAGGAGGATGTAGGCCGCGACCACCGCGATGAACGCTGCGATAACGCCCCAATGGATCCCGGTGCCCGCGATCAACTCTCGGTTCGCCGCAGAGGCATATTGCTGCAGATTGCGACTTCCTGGAAACCCTGCGCCATCGGGGTTGCGCAGCGCGCCCAAGGCCATCGACGCCAACAGTTGTTCGGCGACATAAACCAGCAAAAGCGACACCAAGATCTCATTGGTTTTGAAGCGCGTTTTGAGGATTGCCGGGATCATCGCCCAGGCAAGCCCGCCCGCCGCACCTGCGATGACCATAAGCGGGAAAATCAGCCACCGTGCCTCGATTGGGTAGAACGCCAGCGCCACCGCCGCGCCGCAGATGGCGCCCAAGATGTATTGCCCCTCAGCGCCGATATTCCAGATACCGGCCCGAAACCCTAGCGAAAGCCCAATCGCGATCAGGATAAGCGGCCCCGCTTTGATCAGAAGCTGACCGCGATAGTAGAAGGCGAATTCACCAAAAAGCGGATCATAGAAGATTGTTTTGATTGCGAGAAAGGGGTCATTGCCGAGAAACGCGAACATCACGCTGCCCGCAATCATCGTGAGGATCACGGCAATCGGGGGCGTGGCATAGGCCCACAAGCGCGAGGTCTCGAGACGCTTTTCAAGCCGGACCATGGGTCGCTCCGCTGGCCCAAGACTTCGTCACAAAATTAAACAAGGGCGGCACGCGCTTCACCTTGGTCTGCGCCGCCCAGCATAAGCCCGATCTCATCGACGCTGAGCCCAACCACCTCACGTGACGCTGATAAGCGCCCCGCATTCAGAGCGGCGAAGCGGTCACATAACTCCATCAACTCATCTAGGTCTTGGCTAATGACCATGACGGCGGCGCCTTGAGATGCCAGATCCATCAGCGCTTGCCGTATGGCCGCAGCGGCGGCGGCGTCGACGCCCCAAGTGGGTTGATTGACGACGAGAAAAACCGGCCGTTGGAGTATCTCGCGGCCAATCACGAATTTCTGCAAGTTGCCGCCCGATAACGACCGCGCTGTGTTGTGCGCGCCGGGCGTGCGGACATCGAAACGGCCAATCACGCGATCCGCAAAGTCGCGCGCCGCGTGCCAGCGCATGAACCCCCGCGCCACCAGGTTTTCTCGAATGGCACCGGTAAGCGCCGCATTTTCAATCAAGGTCATATCTGGCGCGGCCGCATGACCCAGCCGCTCTTCCGGTGCTGCAAGCATGCCGAGACGTCGTCGCGCATTTGGCCCCAGCTGGCCCACCGATTGATCGTGAAGCTTTATCTTGTCGGGCGCGGTTAAGGTCTCTCCCGACAGAACCGACAGCAATTCATCCTGGCCATTGCCAGCCACGCCGCCGACCCCGAGAATTTCGCCCGCCGCCACCGAGAACGAGACGTCATCGAGCGAGGTGCCAAAGGGCGACGAAGCGGGTTGGCTCAGGCCGCTCACCTGCAACACCGTCTCACCCCCGGCTTTCGCGGTCCGCTCTGGTGTATGCAGCGCGGCGCCTACCATCATTTCGGCCATCGTGCGCGCCGATGTCTCCTTTGGGTCGCACATGCCAACGACCTTACCTTGGCGGAGGATTGTCGCTGTGTCGCAAAGCTGACGGATCTCTTCTAGCTTGTGCGAGATGTAGAGGATCGATGTACCCTCGCCGCGCAATTGCCGCAACGTATCGAACAGGATCTCAACTTCCTGCGGGGTCAGAACGGATGTCGGTTCATCCATGATCAACAGCTTCGGGTTTTGCAGCAGGCACCGGATGATCTCAACGCGCTGCCGCTCGCCCGCAGACAAATCGCCGACAATCCTATGGGGGTCGAGCGGCAGGCCGTATTCGCGGGCCACTGTTTCAATCCGTTCAGATAAAAGCCGCTGCGATGGCGGCTTTTCCATGCCGAGCGCCACATTCTCGGCGACGCTCAGCGCCTCAAACAAGGAGAAATGCTGAAACACCATGGCGATGCCCGAGGCGCGAGCAGCCTGCGGTGTCGCGGGCTGAAAGGCTTGGCCCCGCAATTGCATCGCGCCCGAATCTGGCGCGACCAGGCCATAAATCATTTTCACGAGCGTTGACTTGCCAGCGCCGTTTTCGCCTAGCAATGCATGAACTTCGCCCGCGTTGATCTCAAACGAGACAGCGTCGTTGGCGATGACCCCAGGATATTGTTTCGTCAGGGCGTCTAGGATCAGGAGCGGCTCTGCCATTGGCGCATCTTATTTGAGCTTCGTTGCGCCTCAACAAGCCGGTTTGCGACGCCGATTGCAATGGCTTGCGGGTGTTTCCCGAGTGCCGGATCACCGATTGGGCATTCAATGCGGTCAATTTGAGCGTCGGTGTGGCCGAGTGCCTTTAGACGGGACCGGAAACGCGCCCATTTCGTGCGCGAACCTATCAATCCCGCGCTGGCAAAGCTATGGCTCAGCACTTGGTGGCATAGTTCAAGGTCGAACGCGTGGGAGTAGGTGAGGATAAGGTGATGCGCGTCTGGCGGGGCAAATCGTAGGACATCCGCAGGGTTCTTTGCGATCAGCGGTGTTGCCCCGTGTAACGTATCGGGGAAACGCGCCTCGTCGGTATCGACCCAAGTCACCGCAAAAGTTGGCAGCGGTGCGATGACGCTGACAATGGCGCGGCCGACATGGCCCGCACCGAAGATCCATAAAGGCGCTTTTGTTGGCGCGATAGCCTCGATGAGCCAGCCTTTGTCAAAGAGGAAGCCCGACTTGTCCGCCGCATTGCGCGCAGCGTTGACAGCGCGATGCACGGAAAGCGGCATCTCTTCTCCGCCTTCGACCCTGCGAACAAAAACCGGCCCGCTGATCTCGGGAAGGTGGCCTGCGCGAAACTGTTCGAAAACCAGCGTGACGCGCCCGCCGCAGCACTGACCGATTGCCGGCCCAAGGGGCACCCGCACCACTGCAGATGCGCCATCCATTGACCGCGCCTGGGCGACGGCATCCCATTCAAGACGACCGCCACCGATCGTGCCAGATTGCCCGGCTTCCCAAACGAGCATCGACGTACCCGGGTTGCGTGGGACAGATCCTTGCGCATCTGCCACCAGGATGCGGTTGACCACGCCATGTTCGGCAACCGCCTTTTGGATGCTGTCGAGATCGAAACTCATGCCGTTTTTACCCGCGTCACCGCTGACAGAACACGCTCGGCCGTCGCCGGTGCATCGAGCCTGGGGTATATGTCCCCGCAAGCGGAGACCGCATGGGAAAGCGCCATCAGTACCGAGATGCCGTGCATGAACGGCGGTTCACCAACTGCTTTGGAGCGATAAATCGTCTCTTCTTTGTTCTCCCCGTCCCACAATGAGACATTGAAGATATCGGGCCGGTCGGAACACGCCGGGATTTTGTAGGTTGAGGGCGCATGGGTCGCGAGCCGCCCTTTTGCGTCCCAGACCAGCTCCTCGGTCGTCAGCCAGCCCGCACCTTGCACATAAGCCCCCTCGACCTGGCCGATATCAAGCGCCGGGTTTAGCGAATTGCCCACGTCATGAGTGATATCGGCGCGCAGAATGCGGTTCTCGCCGGTGAGCGTGTCGATCACGACCTCCGTCACCGAGGCGCCGTAGGCGAAGTAGAAAAACGGACGCCCATGGCCCTTCACGCGATCCCACGTGACTTTGGGTGTTTTGTAAAAACCCGTCGATGACAGGCTGACACGGGCTCGGTAGCAGGCAGCCGCGGCTTCGGCGAAGCTATAGCTCGCACCTCCAACCTCGACTTGGCCATCGCGAAAAAGCACTGAGGCCGCGTTTGTCTGATGCTCAGCGGCCAAATGCTCGGCCATGCGATCGCGGATCGTGTCGCACGCCGCTTTGACGGCCATGCCGTTCAGATCGGAGCCCGAAGACGCCGCGGTGGCAGATGTATTGGGCACTTTCCCCGTATCGGTGGCGGTTATCTTGACCGCGTCGAGGGGCACGCCAAACCGCGCCGCAGCCACTTGCGCCACCTTCTGAAACAGGCCCTGGCCCATCTCTGTGCCGCCATGGTTCATATGGATTGAACCGTCCTGATAAACATGCACCAGCGCGCCGGCCTGGTTGAGATGCGTCAGCGTGAACGAGATCCCAAACTTCACGGGCGTCAGCGCGATGCCCTTCTTGAGAATGGGGTTCTGTGCGTTCCACTGGGCGACCGCATCGCGCCGCGCACGATAATCCGATCGCTCTGCCAAAGCCTCAGTCATCTCGTTCAAGATGAAATCTTCGACCGGCATGTGATACGGGGTCGTGGGCGATGCCTGTGCCGGCTTGGTTGGCATGCGGTAGTAGTTGCGCTGGCGGATGTCGATTGGATCCGCCCTGAGCGCATGGGCAATATGGTCAAGCACGCGCTCGATCCCCAGCATCCCCTGCGGGCCGCCAAAGCCGCGATACGCTGTCGCCGAGGCCATATGCGTGCGCAGGCGGTGGCTCTCGATGCGCGCTGCAGGCAGGTCATAGGCGTTGTCGGCGTGCAGCATGGCCCTGTCGGCCACCGCGAGTGAGAGATCTTGCGCCCAGCCACAGCGTGTGAAATGGCGCATCTCAATCCCGTCTATTCGCCCGTCTTTCTGGAAGCCGACACGGTATTCGATGCGAAAATCATGACGCTTGCCGGTGATCACCATGTCATCATCGCGGTCATAGCGCATCTTGCACGGGCGACCGGTGAACGAAGCAGCGATCGCGCAGGCGCAGGCCAACGCGTTGCCTTGGCTTTCCTTACCACCAAACCCACCGCCCATGCGCCGCACCTCGACCCGCACGGCATGCATCGGCACCCCCAAGGCCCCGGCCACCTTGTGCTGAATTTCAGTCGGGTGCTGGGACGAGGCGTGAACGACCATGTCGCCGCCTTCCTGCGGCAAGGCGAGGGCCGCTTGCCCTTCCAGGTAAAAATGCTCCTGCCCGCCCATTTCGATCCGGTCTTCGATGACGCAGGGTGCCTTCGCTATTGCTGCGGCGGCATCTCCTTTGCGCCACACAATCGGGCCGCTCTCAAATCGGCTGTCGGCTTCGAGCGCTTCCTCAATCGATAGGATTGCCGGTTTTTCGATGTATTCGACTTTGGCATGTTTCGCGGCTTTGCGCGCTGCCAGGTGGCTTTCGGCGGCGACCAGGAAGATCGGTTGACCGTGGAACAGGATTTTTCCGTTTGAGAGCAGCGGCTCATCATGGGCCACCGCGGAGACATCGTTTGCGGCGGGCAGGTCCTGCGCCGTCCATACACCGACAACCCCGGGCGCGGTGCGGACAGCGGCTAAATCCATCGCCTTGATTTCACCATGCGCGATGGTGGCCAGCCCGAACACCAACGATAATGTGCGCGCCGGCACCGGGATGTCGTCGATGTAGCGTGCGGCACCCGTTACATGAAGGCGCGCTGCATCGTGCGGCAGCGGCTTATGCACACTCATGACGCCACCTTGAGCACATGAGCCACGCTGCCGTGATCTTCCTGGAAATAGCGCGTGAGCATATTGCGCGCGGTCTCCAACCGGTACTGCGCCGAGGCCCGCATATCGCTCAGCGGCGTGAAGTCCTCCGTCCAAAGGGGGGCCGCACGCTCGATCGTTTCTATCGTCCAGGGTTGTCCGGTTAGCGCCCTTTCGACCGCAACGGCCCGCTTTGGGATGCCGGCCATGCCCCCGAACGCGATACGCGCCTCAGCAACGCGGTTTCCCTCAACCCTGATCGAGAATGCGCCGCAGACTGCAGAAATGTCTTGATCGAACCGCTTTGATAACTTGTAGCACCGCAGCCGATCTTGCTGACGCGGAAACGAGATAGCCTCGACGAACTCGCCGGGTTCGCGGTTTTGTTTTCCGTACGCGATGAAAAAATCTTCGAGAGGGATTGTGCGTTGCTGATCCCGCCGCCTCAGATGCACGTTGGCGCCGAGGGCGATGAGGGCCGGCGGGCTGTCTCCGATCGGCGAACCGTTTGCGACATTGCCGCCGAGCGTCGCCGCGTTGCGGACTTGCAGCGAACCATAGCGGCGTAGTAATTCCGCGAAGCTTGGATGATGCGTGGCCATCGCCGCTTGTAATTCACTGATCGTCACTGCAGCGCCGATCCGGATCTCAGCGTCGGCGATTTCAATCTTTCGCAACGCTTCGATATTGCTCAGGAATGCCACCTTCGGCAACGCGCGCAGACCCTTCGTTACCCAAAGCCCAACATCTGTCGCGCCGCCGATAAGCGTGGCGTCAGGGTGATCGGCGTACCAAGTGGCGAGTTGCCCAACAGTGCGCGGTAAGAACGCCCCGTTTGTCTCCTCCGCATCTTCGCGGACGTCGCGCGGCTGGTCGTCATGCATCCAAGACGGGACCGGCTTGTCGGCGGCGGCTTCCGCAGCCCGAACGATCGGCGCGTAACCGGTGCAACGACACAGATTACCGGCCAAGACGTCGTCAAAGTCGCGTCGTTTGTTGAGGTGCGCGCAGGCCATCGAGACGATGAAGCCGGGCGTGCAAAAACCGCATTGCGCACCGTGGTGATCGATGACCGCGTCCTGAACTGGGTGAAGCGCGCCGCACGGGCCCGCGATGCCCTCAACAGTCCGCACCGCCTTTCCTTGCAGCTGCGGCAAAAACAGGATGCATGCGTTCAGCGCTTTGGCCCCCGCGTGATCGGTGACCATCACAGTGCAGGCGCCACAATCGCCTTCGTTGCACCCCTCTTTCGTGCCGGTCAGACCACGCGCCTCGCGCAACCAGTCGAGTAGGGTGACTGTGGGCTCTTCGACGTTTGTTTCGACCGTCTCTCCGTTGAGAAGAAACTTGATCGTCATGCAACATCCACGCCACCTTACCGATGCCCAATTGCTGGCGGCCCCTTCGATGCGGCGTAGAAGGGGCGCGGGCGATGAGGCGGGATCGTAGTCTAGTGTTTTGCGTTATGGCAAGGCGCACATTGTCGTATCAAGTTGGCACTCGAGTCGTCGGAAAAATCTGCACGGTCCTTGAAAAACAAGTGCGTGCATTGCGACATGTTGGCTTTTGTCGTGGTTGGATCCGGCTGACAGTCGCCACCGCGTCCGGGTCCCGGATGGCGTCGGTCGCGGATGCGCGTTTCCTGGGCATTGTTTTTTCATCGGTTCTTCCCACCGGTTTTTTCACGGGGGGCATTCGTTTAGACGTCCTGACGCGCAATGTCTTGGATCAAAACATCGTTCACCAGGGTTCCAGCCTCCAATGCAACGGAGTCGCGCAGCAACGTGTTTAATCGATCCATGCGCATGTCACTTGTAAAGTTTCCGCTGAAACCGCCGATATTCGAATACGTTAGGAGCGTTCGAAGGATGGTCGCGCGTATCTTCGGCTGACGCTCGTATACAGTTTCAGTTTGGTCGGCAAAAGTCTCTAGAGTGATCGTCAAAACAACCAGGCTTTCAATACTCTCGTCTTCTATGACGGGTATGATAAATTGGTTGTTCATCGGAAGATAGGCGAAATCATCTTGGCTTGCATCGTCCTCAGCGATCTCTTCAGCTGGCACGTCGGATTCGAAAAAACCAAGCTGAGGCGCAAAGTAAAACACTCCGAACGCGCCGGCTCCGAGCGAGCATAAAACTAGCAGAATGATGAATAGGATCTTTTTCATTTAGAAAGGGATTATCTTGTTCAGAAAGCGTTGACCCCAACGCGGTTTTTGCACTGCACTTACTGATCCGTCTCCGCCATAGAATATCTGAGCTGCGGCAATCTTGTCATAGGAGATCTCGTTGCGCCGGGAGATGTCTTGCGGTCGGACATATCCTTCAACCACGAGATCACGGGTTTCGTGATTAACGCGAATTTTCTGCCTACCAAATATGCGCATCACGCCATTATCGAGCACTTCGTAAACACTCGCCGCGACCCGCAGTGTCAGTTGCTCGTTACGCCTTATTCTCCCATCACCGGAAAACTCGCTCGAACTCTCAAAATCGATCGCTGTATCCAATCCAGCGCCAGGCGGAAATTCGCTTTGAACCCGCTGTGGTATCCCGAAAAGTTGGGGGATCGCGAGACCCTCAGTCGCGACGCGTCCTGTGTTCGTGCTGTTAGAAAACTCAGCGCTGTCATCGATTTCGATAACGACGGTCAAGATGTCTCCCGGCTGTAACGCGCGGCGATCTCCGAGAAGCGAAGTCTGCTCATCGGTCCAAAGCGAGGCCCGGCTAAAGCCCGGGAATGCGGGCGATACGACAATCGGTGATGTCGGCACGACTGATCTATAGTCGCTCGACGTTGAAACAGGGTCCTTAGACCCCGTCTTTTCGGGAGTGCAGGCGGTTAGCACGCCCATAGCGACGCAAGAGAACACAAGTCCCATCGCGCCTCGCCTAGGGTTGACCGACTGAGATCGTTCCGTCGCTTTGAACAATTCCGGAGACCACCTTCTTTGAATCTACATTGATAAATCTAACAACATCGCCCAGCGATCCGCGCGTTAGAGCCCTCCCCGCAGATTCAATTCTCAAGGCGCCGCGCTCAAAAATTACGACTACAATCTGATTTCTCTCGACGAGAATCGGGCTAGAGATCTGCCGGAGTAGCACCGGTTGATCTCGAAAGATCACTGTATTGGTTTGCATCCCGACAACCTCTATTAAATCTGAAGCTGCATATGGATCATCGCCAGGAGCCATTTTCAAATCGCTCGCGGTTATGACGGACCAGGCTGGGATATTCCGCTCGGCAATAACGATATCCGAAAACGCCGGCGCAAAAGAGTTTGCTATGATAAGTGAAGCTAAAAAGAGACGGATCATTTAATCTGGGCCGTGGCCGCAAGCATCTGGTCCGCAGCGGTGATCACTTTCGCGTTTAATTCATAACCGCGCTGCGCTTCGATTAACTCGGTAATCTCTCGAACCGCGTCCACGGAACTTTCTTCCAGGTAACCCTGCCGAACGGTGCCGAGCCCGTTTGTACCCGGTAATTCAACATTCGGTCCGCCAGAAGCACTTGTTTCAACAAACAGGTTGCTGCCAACAGCCTCTAGACCCATAGGGTTCGCAAAGCCAACCAGTGTGATTTGGCCAATCTCCTCGGGGTCAACCCTATCGTTGAAATACGCAAACACTTCGCCAGCAGCATTCACCGAAATTGAGATGGCATCATTCGGGATAACGATTTCGGGGACGAGCGCATTCCCATCCGAGGTCAAAACCAAACCATCCGGCGATCTCTTCATGCCGCCGTCGCGGGTGAAAGCAACCCGACCGTCCGGTAGCGCCACTTCGAAATAGCCTTTCCCGTCGATGGCAAGGTCTAAATCCCGACCCGTTTGAGAAAGGCCGCCTTGTGCTAAAGTGATCGACACTGACGTCGGTCTGACCCCAAGCCCGATCTGGACACCCGTTGGAAGAACGCTCCCATCTCGCGACGTAATTGTTCCCGGTTGTGCGACTTGATGATAGAGCAAATCTGAAAACTCAATGCGGCGTGCATTATAACCGGTGGTCGACATGTTCGAGAGGTTGTTTGAAATCACCTCAACGCGCATCTGCTGGGCGCTCATGCCTGTGGCTGCGATCTGGAGAGCTTTCATTCTACCTACTACCTGCCTAGCGTTCTAATGACATTGCGAATGCGTTCGTCTTCGCGCTCAAGTAAATTCTGACCTTGCGTATACGCGTGCTGCACTTCTATTAGTCGAGCAATTTCAAGGATTGGGTTAACATTAGAATTTTCGAGAAAACCCTGCAGAAGCCGCCCACTATCCTCAAGCTCAACACCATTCTCCGGAAAGAACCTTGCACCAGCGGCGCGCGGAAGGTGGGTGCCCTCCCGAGGGCGCCAAACACCGATCTGGGCAATCGGTTGACCGTCAATTGACAGCGTGCCGTCGCTGGCAACAGCGACACCGGTGAACTCACGCGGAACGAGTATGCCCGCGCCGGTGATATCCAAAAGCTGCGCGCCATCGGCCATCACTAATTCACCATCCTGGTTTGGCAGGAAATGACCAGCGCGGGTTAGAGCATTTCCGTTTGGCGTTGAAACGAGGAAATACCCATTTCCATCGATGGCAAGATCGAACAAACCATCCGTCTTCTCTAATTGTCCTGGCGCGTTACTGATCGCTCGTCCGTGCACATGCGCGATTGAGACAGCCGGAAACGGACGTTGGTCGCGATGGATTCGTTCAGCGAAAATCACCTTTTCCGTACGAAACCCGACTGTTGAAACGTTCGCGATATTGTTGGCGATGTTTCCCAACTCTCGAGACAGGCCGACTTGCCGAGCGAGGCTGATATACGCACTCTCTTGCAAATCATACACTCACGATGACAGGGATCAATTCGTTAGAAAACAGGTCAACGATTGCCTCGCTCATCATGTTCATAGATGACCAGAAGACTAAAGCTATCGCCGCCATCTTTGGCACAAAGGTGAGTGTCATTTCTTGTATCGAGGTAAGAGCCTGAAGAAGACCGATGACGATGCCCGTTAGTAACGCAACGGTTAAAATCGGCGTAGAAATTAAAAAAGACACCCAAAGGCCGCGTCGCATGAGGTCAAATAGAATATCCTCTGCCATGCTAAATGGGCATCCTGAAAATCTCTTGATAGGCCTGCACGGCTCGGTCGCGTACCGTGACCACGGTATTTACCATGAATTCTGCGTTCGAAAGAGAGACCAGAAGATTATGCGGGTCCTCTTGGCCAGAGATCGCACTGGCGCTGGTACGTTCGCCTTCTTTTATCGTGTCTGAAAACATCGATGCAAATGATGACATCGCTTTTTCGGCGGCCGGATCCATCGATTGCGTGGGCCGCAGACCGCTTTGGGATAGTGTTGAAAAACTACTTCTAATCTCATCCATGGGTTACCTATCGGCGTGCTAATTCGAGCAGACGGCTATGCATTTGGCGTGCTTGCTCAAAAACTTGCAAGTTTGCCTCGTAGCTTCGGTTGGCCTGCCGGGAATTTGCGACCTCAACAATAATATCAACGTTCGATCCCGAATAATAACCAGTGTCATCCGCCATGGGATGAGATGGATCGAAAATCTGAGTAAGCTCCTTCCGACTTAATTTGACGTCGCCGACTTGTACGCGCCCAGTTTCAAGGCCACCGATAAGTATACCTTGAAAGCTCACGGTTTTGCTTCGGTATCCTGGCGTGTCAACGTTAGCGATATTTTCTGAGATGTGACGCATTCTTCGCGCTTGCGCCTCCATTCCGCTAGAAGAAATCTCAATGGTGTTTTGAAAATCAGCAGGCATTTTTATTGCTTTCCGATGGCAGAACGGAGGATCGCACGCGTTTTGTCGTAAACCGTTAGGGCAAGCTCGTGAGACTGTTTGGCCTGGGCAGAGGCGGCAATCTCTCTTTCCAGAGTTACTGTGTTACCGTTCGGCTCTACTGAAGTGCTGGGATGAAACATTTGTGTGTCCGCGAGAGATCGATCTTGGTTTGCCGAAAAAGGAATATGGGTAGAGCGCGTCGTGCGGGTTTTTAGCCGATCGCTCTGGCCGTCCCATACGCTATCGAACGGCGCTACCGTTTTCCGCCGATAGTTCGGCGTATCCGCATTTGCAATGTTTTCGGCGATACGCTCTAGCTTGAGCAACGCATACGATCCTAAGCGGACCGAATTTTGAACAATTTCTAAGTTATTCAGCATGTGCTCAAATTTTTATTTTTTAAAATAGAATATGCAAAATCAGAAATTGATTTGCTTTCTGATATAAAACCATTGCTTACTAAAAAAAGGTTTATCGACTAAAAAATGTTATTACTAATTTTAGCTAACAAAATACGCATGCTTAGATCGGCAACACCTAGATATTGTTATCCCTGAGGTGATTTGCCGTTAAGTCCCTGCATGAGTGACTTGTTTATTTCAATAAGCGGTTGCGGGTCCGCGTTTTCGGATATCACTTTCGCCGTCAGGTGCATGGTGTACTCACTTAGGAAAAACAACTGCGCGCGTATTTCCTTTTCAAGAGCATTGTGTTCATCGGCTACTGCCCTAGCGAAATAGGTCCATAGCATGCGATTCTTATGTAATGCATTTAGAAAATAACCGTGATTTTTTTCTTTATTTTTGTTTGCTTTTTCCAGCTCTCCGGTAATGCGGGCCAAAGCAGCAAACTCAGTTTTTCGCGGATCGCTCACCGCGCTTGCGTTTTCCGTGTAACCGTACGTCAAAAACCGCTCATTAGCCCCAATTAGCGAAAATTCCGAGATGATTAGTGTCGTCGAAAGCGCAGAGGCTTTGAAACCTCTGCGCTAATGTCTTACCTAAACAGGGCGAGGATATTTTGCGGCCCCTGGTTTGCGATCGCAAGCGACTGGATCGCCAACTGCTGTTGAACCTGCAGTGACTGGAATCTGGCAGAAGCCTCGTCCAAGTTGGCATCGACGAGTGAACCGATACCGGATTTCAAGGCGTCCATCATGCTGGTGACGAACTCCATCTGCGTATCGATGCGCCTCTGGTCCGATCCGAACGATGCGGCGGCGTCAATCGAGTTTTGGATCAACACCTCGATGTTGGAGAGCGCTGCACCGACGCCGTCATCTGTTGTCACATCGATATCGTCCATGCCGAACAAGCCGCCGGTTGCCGTGCCAGTACCGGTATCGGAGCCTGTCACCGCGAAGGCTTGATCAGCGCCATCGTTGTCAACTTGAAGGATCCAATTGCCCGTGGTTGCGTCCTGGGTCACGTTGGTTGAGATGTTCGGGAGAGCCCCGGCATCAATAGCGAGTTTGAGGCCGTTCGCGACATCGTTGAAAGTTTCATTTTTTCCAGCGACGTAGTCGAATACCTGACCGCCGATCGTCACCCTGTAACCATCACCCTCTGAAACGCCTGCAGTGTTCGCAGCGCCAACGCCGCCGCTCGAAAACTCGACCTCGGAGGCACGGGCATTGATGGTAGCGCCGGTGACTGCGCCTGCGCCAGCAGCACCGTTAACGGCGAAGGTGGCTGCAGCCGAGGAATCGAGGTTCACCTCAACATCCTGGAACTTCGAGGTCGAAGAAATGTTGATTTGGTTGGTTGTGACCCCGTCGACGACTGCGGTGATGCCTTCAATACCAGCATTGTTCAAAGCGGCAACAAGACCAGCGGCAACTTCATCATTGGTCGCGGTACCGTCAGCAGCATAGGTAACCGTCGTTCCGGCGACCTGAAGCGTGTAAAACTCATTGTTGGCGCCGGCAGCGACCGCGATTTCCATCGTGTTCGCAGCACCGGAGAACTCAGTTCCGGCGACGCCTGCCAAGGAGTTCGACCCGTTGGTCGCCGTCACATTACCGGCAAGCCCGGTGCCGGCGCCGAAGACCCCGTTGGTGGTTGTGAGGTCCTGCCGCGTGACCGTGATATCAGAGGCACGAACGGAACCGTCAGAGGAGCGGTCGAGCGACGACAGCACATTGACGTCGTCGGTGCCGCTGACAAGGTTCAACCCGTTGAATTGCGCAGCGCCGGTGATCGAATTGATTTGATCCGAGAGCGCCTCAATGTCGGTCTGGATCTTTGATCGATCGACGTTTTCTTCTTGGGCTGAGACGATTAAGCCCTTCATGTCTGTAAGAAGATCGGTCACGGTTTCTGCCGCCGTTCGCGCGACAGAGATCGTTGATTGACCCAAAGAAAGGCTTTCAGAAATTCCCTGAAAACCCTTTACATCAGACTCCATCACTTTGGAGATAGCCCAGATCGAAGCACTATCTCGCGCGCTGGAAATGGATTTACCCGTTGAAATCTCGCTCTGCGTTGTCGCCAATTGGGAATTGACGCCCCGCAATGTTTGCAGCGCGACCATCGCACTCGTGTTAGTCAGAATACTTGACATATTGTTTGTCCTTCTGTCGAAAATTACGCCACTCGGCAAGCTTTGTCATTCTGACAATACTATCCAGAGATCGAACCATCTTTCGATGCCACAACCGGATATCGGCCAAATATTAAAAATCTGGAAACGTGCAAACACTCAAACCCGATACAGATGTCTGTATTGTGGCAATTCGTTACAATTATAATAATGGAGACGGATTGATTTTTGATTTTCTTTCAAATTTGTCGCAATCTTGGAGTTAAGAAGGGTGCAAACTGCACTGGCGCTCCGTGTGCCTGGCTTGGACCCGTTCGACGGGGTTGAAGCCGTATTGCGCGGGGCGGTCAGCACTGATCCAAAGGACGTGTGATTTGATGCGCGCGGCAGAGCGCAGGATCCGCTCACATCCGGCGCACTGGCTCTGCTCGTGGGAAAGGACAGTCGCAGATGGGCGATGCAACGCAAAAACGCCCCTCGCTCGGTGAGGCCGCAGCTTTGTGGTGGCGCATTGGCGTTTTGTCTTTCGGTGGTCCGGCCGCGCAAATCGCGCTGATGCAGAAGGCGTTGGTAGAAGAGAGGGGCTGGCTGACTGAGCAGCAATTCCTTAACGCGCTCAGTTTTTGCATGCTTCTCCCAGGGCCGGAAGCGATGCAGTTGGCCACGTATGCCGGTTGGCGGCAGCACGGTATCGCAGGCGGTCTTATCGCGGGCCTGCTTTTCGTGCTTCCGGGCGCGGCGGTCATTATGGCCCTGGCTGCGACATACGCCAGCTTCGGCACGGTGCCGCTGGTGGAAGCGCTCTTTTACGGGATCAAAGCGGCGGTCTTGGTTATTGTGGCTGAAGCCTTGCTGCGGCTCTCTCGGAAAGCGCTGCTCAGCAGAACCCATTACGGCATCGCTGTCCTGGCCTTTATCAGCATTTTCTTCCTCGCGATCCCGTACCCGCTCATCCTACTTGCGGCAGCTTTGATCGGCACGCTGACCTTGGATGCGGGCCAAAACGCGGCGCAAGAGCCGGGCCAGCCGGTAGCCTTTGTTCGAACAATGCGAACCATCATCACGTGGCTCGCCATCTGGTTTGCACCCTTTCTGGCCCTGTTTGCATTGGGAACGCCGGAGATCCTGATCGATATCGGGCTGTTCTTTTCAACTTTGGCGGCGGTTGGCTTTGGCGGCGCCTACGCGGTCCTCGCTTACATGTCACAGGACGCTGTTGCTGGCTTTAACTGGCTCACAGCACGCGAAATGATTGACGCGCTTGCGCTGGCCGAAACAACGCCCGGGCCGCTCATCTTGGTGACGCAATTCGTCAGCTTTATCGCCGGTTTTAAGGAGGGCGGGATTGTCCTCGGTTTCACAGCGGCCTGTGTCGTGCTTTGGGTTACTTTCGTGCCCTGCTTCCTGTGGATCTTTGCTGGCGCGCCTTACATTGCGTGGATCTCAAACCAACCGCGACTGCGGAATGCCCTGTCTGGCATCACCGCAGCAGTTGTCGGCATCATCTTCAATCTATCGCTTTGGTTCGCGCTCCATGTCTTCTTTAACCAGGTGTCGCAGGAGCGATTTGGCTGGCTAACCTTTTGGCAGCCCGAGCTTGCCAGTATCGAATACCTAGCAACCGCTCTCTTTCTGGTCAGCGCGTTTCTTGCATTCCGATACAAATGGGGGATCCCGATGATCCTTGTCTTCGCCGCGCTTTCCGGGGCACTTATACGTCTGGTGATGAGCTCGGCCTTCGCCATCTAGCGTACGACTTTAAGATTGTTTGGGCGGGTTACCCCAGGGTTCTAATGCGCCAGGGTGGGGGCGGAGCAGATCAGATGATCCTTGTCAGCGGTGCCACAGGGAACATTGGCTGTGCGGTGGTCCAAGCGCTGCACGGGGTGGACAAGCCCGTGATCGCCCTTGTTCGTGACCCGAAAAAAGCGGCTTCCCAGCTGCCAAAAGAGGTGCCGCTCCGCATCGGCGACTACACCGATCCGAGCACGCTGACCGCTGCATTTCATGGTGTCGAGCGATTTGTCTTTATCCCGAGCGATGGCGATGCATGTGACGTGCTTCAGCATCACGCAAACCTGATTGCCGCCGCGCGTGCAGCAGGGGTGGCCTTCACGATCTTCATTAGCATCGTCGATCTGGAAGACACCTCGCCTTTCTACTTCACCCCGGTTTATCGGGACGCGGAGAAGCGGCTAGATCATGCCTCGTTGCCCCACGCCCTGATACGCTGCAATCTCTACGCCGAGTTTGTGCGGGACCACTTTCTAAGCGCTGCAAAAGCAAGCTCTCACCTAGACGCCCCATTTGGTGACGGAGCCATTGCACCAGTGTCGCGCGTTGACGTGGCGGCGGTTTGCGCCGCGCTTGTTCTGCGACCAGAGTTGCAGGGCGCGCACGTGTCGCTATCCGGCCCAGAGTCGCTCCGGGGCGACGAGATCGCGGCAATCGCATCTGAGGCTTGGGGGCGCACAATCGAGTACAAGCCGATGCCTCACCCCGACTACCTCCACAAGCTGCTGCAAGAGCAGCCGGCACCTTGGCCGCACGCCTTCTCAAGCATGGCGGTTTCGATAAGCCAGGGTCGCTACGCCGATTTGCAGAAGGGGGTTGCTGAGATCCTCGGACGCGCACCGATGTCACTTGCGGATGTGCTCGCAACCCGGTGACCTGACCGGCATTGGTCAGCAAACGCGGACACTGGCTCAGCCAAACCCCCGCCCAAGGGCGCGCCAAGATAGCGCTGATAGGATCAATACGCCGAGCGCGGCGAGCAAAAAAGGCATCACGAGCGCTGCGTTTCGCCCCATGACCCCCTCAGCAAAGCTCACCACCGCGCCCGATGCGAGCAACCCCAACGGCATCGTGCCCCATGCAAAGAGGCGGTAGACGCTATTCACTCGTCCGCGGATTTCATCAGGCACAACGCGTTGCCGATAGGAGATCGACAGCGTGTTCCACATGATCCCGGTCAGGTAAAAAATGAACAGGGCGATTGCCACGGTGATTGGTCCCGGTGCCGCTGCGATGAGTAGAAACACCGGCGTTGATGCCAACGCCGTCCATTGCGCCATCGCTCCTTTGCTCATGATCTTCAGCAGCGGTGAAACGATCACGCCGCCAAACACCCCGCCCAACGCGCCGACTGCGAGGATCAGGCCGTATGTTGTCGAACCCGCGGTGAGATTCTCCTGCACGTGCAGAACAAGCGCGATCAGCACCATCTGGGCGAAAAAATTCCAAAATCCGGTCACGATGACTAAGACGCGGAGCAGCGGCTCTCCGGTAACGAAGCGAAAGCCCTCCATCAGTTCCTCGCGCAGCCTTGGGGGCTCAACCAGGTGCTGAACGGCTTTAAAATTGCCGGTGAGCGACCCTATCAAAAGCGCCGCAAGCAAAAAAGCGAACGCGACGACGATGAAAGGCGCTGGCAAAAACAGCGCAAGCAGAAATGCCCCCAAGGCGGGCCCGGCCATCTCGTTACCCACCGTCTCAACGCTCCCCAACCAACCATTGGCGCGTTCAAGACGGTCGGCGGCCACGATGGCGGGAAGCATCGTTTGCGCGGCATTGTCTCGGGTTACTTCGGCAGACCCGATGACGAAGCCAAGCGCGAGCAAGCTGAAGTAAAGCGACGTGTTTCCCACGCCTTCGACAGCCGGTTCGGCCAGCGGCAGGTTCCTGAAGATCAGGACAGCGGCGGCGCCATAGGCAATCGCGCGGATCACATCGCACAGGACGATCAGTTTTCGCCGGTCTGCCCGGTCAGCAAGGATCCCCGAGATCAGGGCGAACAAGACCCAGGGCACCCTTAAGGTGGCCGGCAGTATCGCGATCCAGAGCGGATCGCGCGTCAATAACGAGGCAGTCCAAGCCCAGGCAACGACGGCGATCCCGTCACCGAAATTCGCGAGCCCAACTGCAGCCCCAAAACGGGCGAAACCCCGGTTGCTACTGTGTTCCGAATTGCCGATTTTGGTTTCTTCGCTCACGCGCACGTCCAGATGGCAAGAGCTGCGTCAAATTCAGCGAGGCGCCATCATCGCGACCTCTACGTCACTGGCCGCGTTCGCAAGAAGAGGTAGAGCGGCAAGCCACAGCTCAAGCCTATACAGAAAGTGGCCGGTATCGCCAACAGAGCGATCCAGTTCTTCCGCGTCAGTGTCTCGGCGATGACCCAAACGGTTAAGGTGATCGCCGCGATGGTGAGATCCCAAACCAAGCCTGTCGTGCCCGCGTTGACATACCAACTGTCGATCAGGGCTGAAAGCGATGCCTCCTCGGTGCGCCAGAAGGTGATGAACCACGCCATCGGGTGGATAGCACCCCAGATAGCGAGCGCGAGGTAGGTCAGACGAAGCGGCGATAAACCCATCAGCGCTACATGAAGAAATCGTCGGTGTCGGGCTCCATGATCCGCGGATCTTCTCCCGAGCCTGGCGCGACAGGCGGCCCGTCAATGCCGCAGGCGGCGAGCCCTAAGAGCGCAAGGATCATCAAATATCGTTTCATTTCAACGCCTCATGCCATCGTTTGATTTGTGCACGCACTTGGCTTGGGGCCGTCCCGCCGTAGCTCGTGCGGCTAGCGACGGAGTGGTGTACACCCAGCACGTCGAATACGTCTGCGGTAATGTCACTGTGAACATCTTGCATGTCGTTCAGTGTCAAATCCGCCAAATCGACCCCCTTCGCCTCTGCTTTCGCCACCAGCGACCCGGTCACGTGATGCGCGTCGCGGAAAGGTAGACCAAGCGTGCGCACAAGCCAGTCTGCCAGGTCTGTAGCGGTCGAAAAACCCGCCGCCGCCGCCGCTTCGAGCGCGCTCTGATTGGCCTCCATGTCGCTAACCATTCCCTCCATTGCGGCCAGGGCGAGCGCGAGGGTATCGGCGGCATCGAAGACCTGTTCTTTGTCCTCTTGCATGTCCTTGGAATAGGCCAGCGGCAGCCCCTTCATCACGGTGAATAGCGCGATCGTGGCCCCCAAAACCCGGCCGATCTTGGCGCGGATGAGCTCGGCAGCATCGGGGTTGCGTTTTTGCGGCATGATCGACGAGCCGGTCGAAAACCGGTCTGAAAGTGTGACGAAGCGAAACTGCGCCGAGCACCAGATCACGAGTTCTTCTGCCAGGCGGCTGAGATGCACCGCGCAGATCGACGCCGCCGCGAGGAATTCAAGCGCGAAGTCCCGCGCGCTGACCGCGTCGAGCGAGTTAGCCATCGGGCGGTCAAACCCAAGAGCGGTGGCGGTCGCATCGCGATCAATCGGAAACGACGTGCCAGCCAACGCCGCTGCGCCAAGCGGGCATTCGTTCATCCGCGTTCTGGCATCGGCAAAGCGGCTCCGGTCGCGCCCAAACATTTCGACATACGCCATCATATGATGACCCCAGGTGACAGGCTGCGCGGTTTGCAAATGAGTGAACCCTGGCATCACCCAATCCGCGCCCCGATTGGCCTGCTCCAACAGCGCCTTTTGCAGCGCGCGCAGACCGGCCTCGGTTTGATCGCACTGATCACGCACCCAAAGACGAAAATCAGTGGCCACTTGATCATTGCGCGAGCGGGCAGTGTGCAGCCGCCCGGCAGGTTCGCCGACGATCTCTTTTAGCCGCGCTTCAACATTCATGTGAATATCTTCAAGCGCTGCCGAGAATGGAAACGCGCCGCCCTCGATTTCTGACAAAACGGTGAGCAGGCCTTCCCGGATTGCCGTCGCATCTTTATCCGTAATGATATCCTGCGCGGCGAGCATGGCGGCGTGGGCACGAGAGCCTTTGATGTCTTGGGCATAGAGCCGCTGGTCAAAAGCGATTGAGGCGTTAATTGCCTCCATGATCGCGTCAGGTCCGGCGGCAAAGCGCCCGCCCCACATGGCGTTCGAGGTTTTGGTGGTCATCGTTTGAACCTTCGGAGGGAAACAAATGCGCTGGTTCGTTGCCGTCCTCTACACGTCGCTTGCGCTCGGCGCAAATGTCGCCATCGCCGGTGACGCCACAGATCTCGAAGCGCTACGCGTGGGGGATATGCGCAAGCTGGTGTTCCACGCCGAGCCTGAGGCAGTGCCCGACGTCGCTTTCATGGATGAAAGCGACAACCCGCTGGATCTGTCACAGTTTCAGGGCCAGTACACCTTGGTGAATTTCTGGGCCACTTGGTGCGCGCCGTGTCGCCACGAGATGCCGTCGCTGTCCGCTCTGCAAGACACGCTTGGCAGCGATGACTTTAAGGTTGTCACCATTGCATCCGGCCGCAACCCGGTGGCAGCGATGCGGCGCTTTTTCGAAGAGATCGAGGTCGACAATCTGCCGCTCTACCGTGATCCCAAGCAGGCCTTGTCGCGTCAGATGGCCGTCCTCGGTCTGCCGATCACCGTCCTTGTCGACCCCGAGGGCCGTGAAATCGCGCGGCTACGCGGCGATGCCGACTGGGCCAGTGACGAGGCGGTGGCGTTGATCGAGGCTGTGTTAAACGGCGGCGGTGACAGCTAGCGAGACAACGCTTTCACTTCAGCGTGGCGCGGGCAGGTGATTAGGTGATCGTTCACCAATCCGCAGGCCTGCATCCAGGCATAGACAATCGTCGGGCCGCAGAACTTGAAGCCCAGTGCTTTGAGCTCTTTCGACAAAGCCGTCGATAGCGGCGTCTTTGCGGGCACGTCGCCGAGCGTGGCAAAGCTGTTTTGAATTGGCATACCGCCTACCCGATCCCATAGCATCGTCGCGAAACCCTCCTTTTCTTCCAGGGCAAGAAACGCCCGCGCATTGCCGATTGTTGCCTCGATTTTACCGCGATGGCGGATGATGCCGGGGTTTTGCAACGCCGTGGCCACGTCTCGCTCACCCCAATTCGCGATTGTTTCGGGGTCAAAACCGGCGAAGGCGGCGCGAAAATTATCGCGCTTTCGCAGTATCGTGATCCAGGACAGACCAGCTTGAAAACCGTCAAGGACGAGCTTTTCCCACAACGCGCGACTGTCGTATTCGGGCACGCCCCATTCGGTGTCATGGTAGTCGATGTATTGCGGATCATCGCCGCACCAACCACAGCGATCCGTCATCGCGTGCCTCCTTCGATTGCACCAAGCGTATTAGAACTAAAATTGAACGAAAAGTGAATATTCATAGAAAATAAACGCCCTTTCCGCACCCTCGCCCGGCATCAAAGGGAGTTGGGTATGGCAGGCGGTGAAAGGCGTGGCGGATTTGCGCCTCGGGGTGGTGAAAGCCCGCTCGCGTTCGCGGTGGCACAACGTGACCGCGACACGCTTAGCATGGTGCGTGACGCGATTGCACGGCACCAAGTGATCCTTGCCTACCAACCCGTTTTTCCAACGGTTCAGCCAACGGTGCCTGCCTTTTGGGAAGGGCTTATTCGCATCCTGGATCGCAATGGCCGGGTGATTCCCGCGCGCCAATTCGTGCACGCGATCGAAGAAACCGAACTTGGACGGCAGATCGACTGTTTTGCGCTGAAGCTGGGCTTGAGCACCCTTGCCCATCACCGCGACTTGCGCCTCTCAATCAACATGTCTGCCCGTTCCATCGGGTATCCGCGGTGGCTTGATACCTTGGAACGGGGCCTGCACGCTGACCCCACGATTGCCGAGCGGCTGATCCTCGAGATCACCGAGTCTTCGGCGATGATGGTGCCTGATATCCTACAAGTTTTCATGGCCGACATGCAGAACCGAGGGATCTGCTTTGCGATCGACGATTTCGGGGCCGGGTTCACAGCCTTGCGCTACCTGCGCGAGTTTTTCTTCGATATCATGAAGATCGACGGGCAATTCATCAGCAATATCCACGCCAACGCCGACAATCAGGTTCTAACCCAGGCGATGATCTCGATCGGTCGCCATTTTGAGATGTTCACCATTGCGGAGTTTGTGGAGACGCGGGCAGATGCGGCTTTCCTGGCCGAGATCGGCATCGACTGCATGCAGGGGTTTTACTTCGGTCCTCCCAGCATCCGGCCTTCTTGGCTTGCTCCTGCAAGCGGCGAACAAGCGGGGTAACCGCGCGGGAGGATCACGCGACCCGCTTGCATTAGTGGGCCTCGCGGCCTACCCGTATGGCTGATCGCACGCCTCGCGTGTGCTTTGCGACAGCCCATCGGGCAAACAAAACAGTGAGGATCGTCATGACAAACGTGGTAATCGCGTCAGCCGCGCGCACGGCCGTTGGATCGTTCAGCGGGTCATTCGCCAATACTCCCGCGCATGATCTTGGCGCGGCAGTGCTCGAAGCCGTGGTTGAGCGAGCGGGCGTTGATAAGGCCGACGTTTCCGAGACGATCCTGGGTCAGGTTCTCGCCGCGGGCCAAGGTCAAAACCCCGCGCGGCAGGCCCACATCAATGCTGGTCTGCCGCAAGAAGCGGCGGCATGGGGCATCAATCAGGTCTGCGGCTCCGGCCTACGCGCGGTTGCGCTTGGCGCGCAGCATATTCAGCTTGGCGATGCTGATATCGTGGCCGCAGGCGGACAAGAAAGCATGTCTCTGTCGCCCCATTGCCAGAATCTTCGCCCGGGGCAGAAGATGGGCGACCTCAAACTCATCGACACCATGATCAAGGATGGTCTCTGGGACGCCTTCAATGGCTATCATATGGGACAGACGGCGGAGAACGTGGCCGAGCAATGGCAGATTAGCCGTGATCAACAAGATGAATTTGCCCTTGCCAGTCAGAACAAAGCCGAGGCCGCGCAGAAAGCCGGCAAATTCCAGGATGAGATTACCGCGTTCACGGTGAAAACGCGTAAAGGCGACATCGTGGTCGAGAACGACGAGTATATCCGTCACGGCGCAACGATCGAGGGTATGCAAAAGCTCCGCCCAGCCTTCACCAAGGAAGGCACGGTCACTGCCGCGAACGCATCGGGGCTTAATGACGGGGCAGCGGGTGTGCTGCTGATGAGTGCCGATAATGCCGAGAAGCGTGGGATTGAACCATTGGCGCGGATTGTCAGCTACGCCACAGCTGGGCTTGACCCTGCAATCATGGGGGTGGGGCCGATCCACGCGTCCCGCAAGGCTTTGGATAAAGCGGGTTGGAAGGTTGGCGATCTTGATCTGGTCGAGGCCAATGAAGCTTTTGCCGCCCAAGCCTGCGCCGTGAACAAAGATATGGGTTGGGACCCCGACATCGTGAACGTGAATGGCGGTGCTATTGCTATTGGTCACCCGATCGGCGCGTCTGGCGCGCGGGTGCTGAACACGCTTCTATTCGAGATGAAGCGGCGCGATGCCAAGAAAGGGCTGGCCACGCTGTGCATCGGCGGCGGGATGGGCGTCGCGCTATGCGTTGAACGGCCCTAGAACGAAGCGCACGGCGCAATTCTGTTGTGCCGTGCCGTCGATAATTTTAACGATGCGGCTCTGAGAAGAAGCATCGAGGGAGGATTTTATGGGACGCGTTGCATTGGTCACGGGTGGAAGCCGTGGCATCGGAGAAGCAATTTCAAAGGCGCTGAACAGCGAAGGCTACACGGTGGCCGCGACCTACGCGGGCAACGAAGCCAAAGCCGCCGCCTTCACGGACGCCACGGGGATCAAGACATTCAAGTGGGATGTCTCCGATTACGATGCCTGCCGCGCCGGTATCGATGGGATCGAGGCCGATATGGGCCCCGTTGAAGTGCTGGTTAACAATGACGGGATAACCCGCGATGCCATGTTCCACCGGATGACGCCGGAGCAATGGAAAGAGGTGATCGACACCAATCTCACCGGCCTTTTCAACATGACCCATTGCGTCTGGCCCGGTATGCGCGAGCGGAAGTTTGGCCGCGTGATCAACATTTCCTCGATCAACGGTCAAAAGGGTCAAGCTGGGCAAGCGAACTACTCCGCTGCCAAGGCTGGCGATATCGGCTTCACCCGCGCGTTGGCGCAAGAGGGTGCTCGCTCGGGCATCACCGTAAATGCCATTTGCCCCGGCTATATCGCGACCGAGATGGTGAAGGCGATCGATGAAGAGGTGTTGAACACCAAGATTATTCCCCAGATCCCAATCGGGCGTTTGGGTGAGCCCGAGGAGATCGCCCGGGCCGTGGTTTTCCTAGCATCGGACGAAGCCGGTTTCTTCTCCGGTTCCACTCTGTCGGCGAACGGTGCTCAGTACTTTACGTGACGCATAGGGCGGCGTGAGTCGCCGCCCCGCTTCCTTGTTTTCACCACTTAACTACTTGGCCGGTGATGAGAAAATCCGGCGGACAAGATCTGCGAAAACGGCGCCGCGGGCGCGGTGGGCTTCTTCGAAGGCGCGGCGGTAGGTGCGGGTGCTTTGCGGCTCAATCATGGTGATGTGCTTTCGTTGCGCGTTGTGATGCTCCCTATATGGCCGCGCGCTGCACAACCGACAAACGAGACTTTCGCGCCGTTCAATAAAGATATATTTAAGTGAGATGGCGGACCGTTTGCCTCCTCTCACTGCTCTGCGCGCCTTCGAAGCGGCTGCGCGTCACATGTCTTTCGCGAAAGCCGCGGCGGAGCTACACGTCACGCCCGCGGCGCTCTCATTTCAGATCAAGTCGCTTGAGCAACATTTGGGTCAGCCCCTTTTCCGGCGCCTTAACCGCGCCGTCGAGTTGACCGATGCGGGGCGCACCTTGCATCCCGGCACCGTTGACGGCTTTTCTGCGCTATCGCGGGCGTGGCGGTCGGCGAAGCGTTTGACCGATAGCGCCACCCTCACCGTGACAGCAGGTCCCGGCTTCACTGCGAAATGGTTAGCGCCGAGGCTATTTGACTTCGCGCGGGCGCATCCTGACATCGAGCTGCGCTTTTCCGCCTCGCTTCGGATCATGGATTTCGAGCGCGATGAGATTGATATCGCGATACGCTTCGGCCGCGGGCTTGATGTCGGGTTGTTCTCGACCAAAATCATGGACGAGTGGCTGACACCGATGATGACGCCAGCGCTGGCGGAGCGATTTGACACAAATGAAGCGCTGCGCGACGCGCCACTCCTCCATCAGGATCATTCCATTTTTCAGGAGCCGCCCCCTGAATGGCACGATTGGTTTCGCACGATGGGTGTAGAGCCGCCTGGGGCAGGGGGCCCAACGTTTAGCCAGCCCGACCACGCGGTCGACGCAGCGCTGGCAGGTGCGGGCGTGGTTCTCGGGCGGATCTCGTTATGCCAACAAGCGCTGAAGGCGGGAACCTTGGTCGCGCCGTTTGCGCGCGGGCTGTCCACGAATGCCCACTACCGGTTTGTTTGCCCAAAAGGTGCCGAGACGCGTCCGCAAATAGCCGCGTTTCTGGAATGGATTCGCGGTCAAGTCGCATCAATGGTGGCGACACTGCCGCAAATCGAGTTGGTGGAGGTCAAGCGCGCCAGCTAGACGCGCTGACCGTTACCTTGACCTAGCTAGCTGCGCTTAGCCGGTGGATCTCTTCCTTCAGGCGTAGCTTTTGTTTTTTGAGTTCGGTGATTTCCAGGTCGCTGCTGCCTGGCGATTGCTGCGCATCGTCAACGCGATCCGAGAGGGTTTGATGCTTTTTCCGGAGTTCCTCTAGATGCGAACTCAAACTCATCGCTGTCCTCCTAATTTTGCGTCCCTCAAGTCGATCACATTTCGGCCGACTTGTCATCAAAACCTTACACGCAGATGTAAACAGGCGGTAAATTTCTCTGCCTCAACCGCGAGAGAATGACAGCGCGGCGCCGTCGCGCAAAACAGTGTTGGCTAACGAGCTGTAATCGTTTCCATCGCGTAGATGGCGCGCGCCTTCATGCATGACCAACGGTGCCAGAAGCTTAAGCGACGCGCGCGCGTTCTTGCTGCCTCGCAGGATAACCCGGTCTGCCGCTCGTCCTTGCCTGGCTGCAATAGGTAAAATCTCAATCCCACCCAAACGGTCATGGCATGCTGCTAGCAAGTCGGCCAAGCGCTCGGCCCTTTGGATCACAACCAACATGCCGGTTGGCCGTAACCGCTTAATCGCAACGTCGATCCACTGCGCCAGCGAGAGGCTTTCGCCAAAAGCGGCTTCCCGCGGTTGCTGCCCCGGCGTGCCGTGGGCGCGGTCAAAATAGGGCGGGTTAGTGAGCAGGTAGTCAAACGACTGCATCCGCAATTCTCTGGGCATTTCGGCTGCATCGCCGACGATCACGTTCATCGGGAGACGGTTATGGATGCTGTTCTGCTTCGCCAGCGCGGCGGCCTCCGCGCTGCGCTCCAAGCCCGTGATTTCGACACCGGGGACACGCGAGGCAAGGCAAAGGCCGGCAACCGCTGTGCCACATCCCAGATCTAGCACTCTGTCGCCAGGTCTCGCCGGCACGGATGCTGCGAGCAACACGGGGTCGACCCCGGCACGATACCCGATCGTCGGCTGTTCTATCGACAGGCGACCGCCAAGAAAGCCGTCAGTCGTTGTCTCTATCGTCATAGGTGATCTGGTTATCGCGCAAGACACGCTGCGCCCGGATCAGGTCGCTTTCGCGTACCATCAACCGCCGCGGTAAAATGCCAATTGAGCCCTCAAGAACGCTCATGTGAATGTCCATCTGAAAGCTCTCGATTTTCTCCCCCTGCAGCAGGGCCGAGGCATAGGCGATCAGCGTCGGATCAGTGGTGCGCAAAAGCTCTTTCATCCATCTGATTTAGGGATATGTAGAAAGGATTGTCGAGTAGGGGACTCTTCGGTGACGGACACAATCTCGAAACCGCATGAGCGTTTGGCTGATGCGCTCGCCGATGATCTGGCGCGGGTCGATGGGCTGATCCGCGAGCGAATGGTCTCCGAACACGCACCGCGCATACCCGAGGTGACCGCCCATTTGGTGGAGGCTGGCGGCAAGCGTCTGCGGCCAATGCTCACGCTCGGGGCGGCGCGCATGTGCGGCTATGACGGGCCATACCATCTCAATCTTGCCGCCACGGTGGAGTTCATCCATACCGCCACGTTGTTACATGATGATGTCGTTGATGAGAGCCGACAGCGGCGCGGACGGCCGACAGCCAACCTGTTGTGGGACAATAAATCGAGTGTTCTGGTGGGCGACTACCTGTTTGCGCGGTCTTTCCAACTAATGGTTGAAACCGGCGATTTGCGTGTGCTCGATATCCTGTCGAACGCTGCTGCGGTGATCGCTGAGGGCGAAGTGCTGCAGATGACCGCAGCGCAAGATCTCGCCACGGATGAGGCGGTCTATTTGCAGGTGATCCGCGGCAAAACGGCGGCGCTGTTTTCAGCAGCGACCGAAGTTGGCGGCGTGATCGCGGGCGCTCCCGCCGATCATGTCCACGCGCTTTACACGTATGGAGACGCGCTGGGTATCGCGTTTCAGATGGCTGACGATCTTTTGGACTACGAAGGCGATGCCCGCGCGACTGGCAAAAACATGGGTGACGACTTTCGCGAGCGCAAACTGACATTACCCGTCATCAAGGCGGTCGCCGGCGCGGATGCGGCTGAACATGCGTTCTGGAGCCGGGTCATAGAGAAGGGTGAGCAGCGCGCGGGCGATCTTGAGCATGCAGTCGCTTTGCTCAACAAGCACAAGGCGATGGAAGCGGCGCGTGCGGATGCGATTGCCTGGGCGGACAAGGCCCGAAATGCCATCCTCGAACTGCCCGATACGGCATATCGCGCGATGTTCCACGACCTTGCCGAGTACGTTGTCGCCCGTATTCGTTAGCGTCCCTGTCGCTGGCTCACGTTGGCTGAGTGGCGCCGCTTCGCTCGTGGCAGCAACGATCTTTGCGGGCATCGGTTACAATGTGTTGGCAAATGGCCACCTCCACGAAGATGCGTATATCTTGTTCGTCTACGCCGAGGAATTCGCGCGCTCGGGCCGCATTTCCTACAATCCGGGCGGACCGCCGACTGAAGGCGCGACCGACTTTCTGTGGATGGTCGCGCTTGCTGGGTTCTATGCCTTGGGCATTCCGAGCGGCATTGCGGCGCTCATGCTCAACACCCTTGGCGTCGGCCTGATTGCTTGGCTGATAACCTCTGGCCTGCGAACCCACCGCGCCCCTGTTTGGCTGATCGCTGCTCTTGCGCTCGCCCTGCCGTTTGTTTGGTTTGTTCAATCAGGCTACGGCGGCTTTTCGGCACCATTCTTTGCCAGCATCGCGCTTTTGATCGCGGTGCTGCTGATAGAACAGCGGGGTTTGTTGTGGGTGCCGCTGCTCTCGCTGCTTCTCGCGCTGTTGCGGCCGGACGGCGTTATCTTGGGTGTAGGCTTCACAGTCATCGGCCTCGCATTTTGCCCGGCGCATCGGCGGCGCCGTTACCTTATTCTCTGTGCTGCCGCGGTGTTAGGCGGGGCGCTCTATTTCCTATGGCGTTGGCGCTATTTCGGGGCGTTTTTGCCCTTGCCGTTGCTGGTAAAGAGCGCGGGCGACCGCACCCTGCTTGGGCTCGAGAAGACGCTCGACTATCTCTCGACCCATGGGTGGCTATTGATCGCAGGGCTTGCTGGCGGGCTTATTGCGCATCAACGGCCACGTCGTATCGCCATCGTCGCGCTTCCGTTCATCGCACTGCTCGTGTTTCTCTGCTTTGGGTTGCAGACGCAAAACATCGCGTTTCGGTTTCAGGCGCCGTTGACCGCATTTGCCGTATATTGCGCTGCCATCGGTCTAGCCGTTGCTTACCGCACTGCGTCGCCAGGTCTGCCGCGCGCCGCGCTTTTGGGCGCTGTCGCTGGGTTTCTAGCGATCAACGATGCACGCTACTTTCGGTTTGAGATGCGGGCACTGCTCGATGGAAACTATAGCCACTTCTTCCCGATTGCTCTTGCACCGTCGATTTCCGATCGGGCTGTCGTGGCGGTGACCGAAGCCGGTCGGATGGCCTATTGGCTTCCTGGCACAACCGTGGATCTCGTGGGGTTGAACACCGCTGAGACAGCCGTGAACCCCCCTGATGCTGCGTTCTTGGCGAGATTAGAGCCAGACATGATTTTATTGCACCATGGTGGTGTCGTTAGGCTGACCTGCGGTGACGAAAACCCGCCGTTCTGCGCTTTGAGCCAAGAAGAGTTGGCGCTGGCTTACCGGCAGGCAGGGGGCCGCAGCGGGGAACGCGTGCGTCAGGCCCAGTTCGCGATTTTGGACCACCTTCTAGAACGCGTCACGGACTATCAGCTGATACTCGTGCGCAACGGCTGGCTGTACGATCACGTCTACGCGGTTAAACGCGGCGGGCTTATCGACCAGCGCGATGTTGCATCCGCGCTAGAGAAGAGTTTCTCGCCAGAGGGCAAGGTAAGCTATCTACAAGCGACCGCAGCGCGTTAAAACCGCTTCTTTATTGCCGCACAACGCGCGCGTCAGCCTTCATTTTCCGTAAACGCGATAGGCTCGGCGCCTTCCTCTTCCAGAACAGCGTCGAGACCAATCTCTAGCTTTCGCCGGATCCGCGCAGCATCCTCTTCCTCAGGCTCAAACGACAGCGCCCGCTTCCACTGAAACTCCGCTTCAATCGTCCGCCCCACAGCCCAGTAAGCATCGCCCAAATGATCATTCACAATTGGATCAACCGCCATCAGTTCGGCGGCCCGCTCAAGGTTAATGACGGCCTCCTCGTAGCGGCCCAGACGGAATTGCACCCATCCAAGGCTATCCACGATGTAACCCGAGTTCGGTTCAGCAGCGACGGCTTCTTCGATCATCGCCAGCGCTTCATCTAAGTTGGTCTCCATCTCAACGAACGAGTAACCGAGATAGTTGAGCACCTGCGGCTGTCCGGGGTTGAGCTCGAGCGCTTTGCGGAAATCGGCCTCAGCCATATCCCAACGTCCTTCGCGCTCATGGGTGATGCCGCGCGCGAAAAACAACAGCCATTGGGGCCGCTCAGGCTCAGGAAACAGGTCCAACGCGTCATCATAGGCCATCGTGGCTTCGTCATACCGTTCCAAACCGCGCAGGGTGTCGCCGAGGGTCACGTGAACGGCGGCATTCGACGGGTCTAGACGCGCCAATTGCTCCATTGCTTCAATCGCCGCCTCGGTTTTGCCCGACTTGCGCAGCGCCTCAGCCCGTCCAAGCTCCGCCGCAGCGAAGGAGGGGTCATCACTGGGGATGCGGTTGTAAGTCTCGGTCGCAAGCTCGTAACGCTCCAGGTTTTCCAGCAAATGCGCTGAAAGCAGGATCGCGTCGACATGGTCGGGGCGAAGATATTCAGCGGTGCGGCTGTAAAGAAGCGTGAAGCCATCAGCCGTTTCGCCGGTCAGTGCATTGGCGACGACCAGAAAGACCTCGGCCGCGCCATCCGTTGCGTTGCGCACGGTATCATAGCTTACCGTCTCGCCCGCCTCCAACGCCTCGCGCAGCAGCGCCAGTTTCGGATCTAAATCGCCAGCGAAGGCTTCATCGATCAACGAGATCGCGTCATCGTTGCGTTCAAGCTGGCTCAGCACTTCAGCATACGCGACGATGCCGCGCCGCGACAGATTGAGCGGCCCGCCGACTTCGCCCGAGAGGATCGCGGCAGCCCCTTCAAAGTCGCCGACAGACCCCAACGCCAGAGCCTTATGATAGAGCGCAAAGCTCGCCACATCGGACCCTTCGATGAGGGTATCGAACGTGCCAAGCGCATCCGACATCCGACCGGCACCGATTTGCGCCCAGGCGCGGATGAGCGGATCAACCGCATCGCCGATAGACAGACCATTGTCCATGTCGTCGATGAGCTGATCGAATTCGCCGCGCTGCATCAAATCGCCGAGGAGCGCCATATTGGCTACCTGGCTGGTCGCGCCGAGGAAAACCAAACGCCGTGCCAGCGACGCGGCCTTGTCCACCTGGCCCAGTGAAATATACGCAAGCGTCGCGTTTTCGAGAATTGCCGGGTTCGAGGGATCGACCATGATCGATCGGGCATAATAGCGCGCGGCTGCCCGGAAGTCGGATTCAACCACTGCCTGCCGCGCCGCCAAATAAGAGCCGGCTGCGGTTTGCGCCACGGCTGCACCGCTCAATGCCGAACCGGTAAGAGCGAGCGCGACGATGATAGCTTTTCTAACCACGAGCATGGGCCCCTCTGATTGCAATTCGCGGAGCCTAGCGTGCCAAGGTCACTGTGGCAATGTCGGCGCGACCGCGACATCTAGCCCAGCAGGGCTCAAACCCGGCAAAATCAATGCCGATCGTGACGGTGCAAACCACTAGACGCGTCGCGCCCTACATGTTCGGGTAATTCGGCCCGTCTCCGCCCTGGGGCGTCACCCATGTAATGTTCTGGCTGGGGTCTTTGATATCGCAGGTCTTGCAATGGACGCAGTTCTGGAAATTGATCACGAATTGCGGACCATCGTCTTTTTCAACCACTTCATACACACCCGCCGGACAGTAGCGCTGGGCGGGTTCTGCGTAGGTCTTTAGGTTAACCTGGATCGGCACCGACGCATCTGTGAGTTTGAGGTGGCAAGGCTGCGTTTCTTCATGATTGGTCATCGCGAAGCTGACATTGGTCAACCGGTCAAATGACAACACGCCGTCCGGTTTGGGGTACTCTATTGGCTTGAACCGAGCGGCTTTTCCGGTGGCCTCAGCGTCGGTTTTCCCGTGCGATACAGTCCCAAACAGTGACTTGCCAGAAAGCGTCTGCACCCACATGTCAGTGGCCCCAAGCAGAAGCGAAGCCATCATGCCGAACTTAGACCAAAGAGGTTTAACGTTGCGGACCTTTTTGAGATCCTGACCAACGGGGCCGTCGCGTAGCTCCTTGGTGTATTCTGTCAGAACGTCGCTTTGGCGCCCGTCTTGCAAAGCGCGGTGCGCCGCCTCGGCCGCGGCTATGCCCGAAAGCATCGCGTTGTGGTTGCCCTTGATCCGCGGTACGTTCACGAGCCCGACAGAGCAGCCTAAAAGCGCGCCGCCCGGAAAGGCAGCATCGGGCATCGACTGATATCCGCCCTCCGAGATAGCCCGCGCCCCATAGGCCACGCGCTTACCCCCTTTTAGCAGCTCGGCCACCATCGGATGGTGCTTGAAACGCTGAAATTCTTGATAGGGCGCCAGATAGGGATTGGCGTAGTTCAGATGGACGACAAAGCCTACGTAAACCTGGTTATTGTCCAAATGATAAATGAATGACCCGCCGCCCGCATTGCTGTTGAGCGGCCAGCCCATTGTGTGCGTGACGGTCCCGGCCTTGTGCTTTGCGGGGTCTACCTCCCAGATCTCCTTCATGCCGATGCCGTACTTGGCAGCGTCGGCGTTCTTGGCGAGGTCGTATTTTGCAATCACCTCTTTCGACAGAGAGCCGCGCACGCCTTCACCGAGAAGAACGTATTTGCCGAACAAAATCATGCCCGGCTCGTAAGCTGGCCCAAGCGTGCCATCGGGGTTTCTGCCGAATTCACCGGCAACCACGCCGCGTACCTCGCCGTCATCGCCATAGACCAGCTCAGAACACGCCATGCCGGGAAAGATCTCGACACCCAGTTCCTCTGCTTTCTCGGCCATCCAACGGCACACATTGCCCATAGACACGATGTAATTGCCGTGATTGGACATCAGCGGAGGCATCGGCCAATTGGGGAGGCAGATTTGGCCAGCAGGACCCAGCATATAAAAGTTGTCGCGCTCCACCGGTACCGTGATCGGCGCGCCCATGCTTTTCCAACCGGGCAAGAGCGCATCAAGGCCACACGGGTCGAGGACCGCACCGGACAGGATATGCGCGCCGACCTCAGAGCCCTTTTCGAGCACCACGACATCGAGATCGGCGTCGAGTTGCTTAAGCCTTATCGCCGCCGACAGGCCAGCCGGACCCGCGCCGACAATAACGACGTCGTACTTCATGGACTCGCGTTCGATATCGGACATCTACCTCACCATGCGCTTTGTCACTTCACGACGTATGGCGCATGGTGCTGTCGGTCAATTCCGACGCTGCGTTGCGACCGCTTCAGGCCGACAATTTGTCGCAAAATCATCGAGTTCCCCGCAAGGCGACAGCAGCCCTCTGCGCGCGAGGCCGCCGTATCTCCTCGGCCAAAGCATCACCGCGTTGATCGCGCCGCGCCTGAGGGCTAGCGTGACGGTCAAAAATAGGAGCCGTTAGCATGACAGCGTCGATTAAAGCTTGGCACAAGGCGCTCCCGTTTTGGTTGTCCTTCGCCCTTGTCCCGCTTGTCGGTGTCGCTGCCTGGTTCGGCGGTTGGGCCCTTATCCTGCCTCCACTTGGGACATGGTGGCTTTTCATCGTGCTCGATGCTCTAGCGGGTGAAAACGACGAGAACGCAGACCCAAAAACAGCGGAGAGCGACTTGTTTTGGTACAAGCTCATCACGCTGTTTTGGTTTCCGCTCCAGTTCGTGGCCATTTTCGGCACGCTTTGGTTCATCGCCAGCACCGATCATCTGGCGCGCTGGGAGGCGATCGTGCTGTTTTTCAACGTGGGCATCTTATCCGGCACGATCGGGATCACCTATGCGCACGAGCTGATCCATCAGCGCTCGCAGCTAGAGCGCTGGTGCGGCGATTTGCTGTTGGCCTTGGTGCTTTACAGCCATTTTCGGTCCGAGCACTTGTTGGTCCACCATGTATTTGTCGGCACACCCCGCGATCCGGTTACCGCCCGCTATAACGAGGGGTTCTACCGTTTCTTCTCGCGCGTGCTGCCTTCCTGTTTCCGGTCGGCTTGGCGGGCCGAAAGCGCCGTGCTGGCAACGCGGCGCCGCGCTGTTTGGCATCGCGCCAACCCGTTTTGGCGTTTTGCCGCACTACAAGGCGCGGCGCTTATCCTAGCGCTGGTGATAGGCGGGTGGACGGGGCTGGGGTTGTTTTTAGTGCAGGCGATCACGGCGATCTGGCAGTTAGAGCTGATCAATTACATCGAGCATTACGGATTAACCCGTAAGCATCTCGGTGGTGGCCGCTACGAGAGCGTTTTGCCGCGACATTCCTGGAATGCGACCGCCAAGGCCTCAAACTGGCTGTTGATCAATCTTCAGCGGCACTCTGATCATCATTTCAAGCCGAACCGCCGCTTTCCTCTCCTGCAAACCTACGATCCCGATGAGGCGCCGCATCTCCCGTTTGGCTATCCGGTTATGGCTATTGCGGCGCTGGTTCCGCCGGTTTGGCGGCGTCTCATGAACCCGCGTGTGCGTGCCTGGCGTAAACGGTTCTATCCTGAGATTGACGATTGGACGCCCTACAAGCTTGGGACGCTTCCGGCAGCCGCATGAACGAGATTGTGCCGCGCCGCGTGGCGATTGTCGGCGGGTCAGGTGTCTTCGGGTCGCGCTTAGCTGAGTTGCTGGTGCGAGACGGGCACCATGTTACCGTCATGGGGCGCCGCCGCGCACCGCTTGAAGCCGTCGCAACCAAGCACGGCGTCCACTACGCCGTCGTCGATCTGCGCGCGTCACCCCTATCGATCTTCGATCACGCGCCCGACGCGGTCGTGGATGCGGCAGGCCCGTTTCAAACCTACGGCGCCGATTACGCCTTGCCGCGCCTATGCATAGAGCGGGGCGTTCACTACATCGATTTGAGCGATGACGCGCGGTTCACGCAAGGGATTGAAGCGCTCGATCCCATGGCGAAAGCGGCTGGATGCTCGGCGGTCTCGGGTGCGTCCAGCGTTCCCGGTCTGTCCTCTGTGGTGATCACGCAACTGGCCGAGGGGCTTGAGCGATTGGAATTGATCGAGAGCGCGATCGTACCCGGCAATCGTGCACCGCGGGGCGTGTCGGTTATCGCCGCGATCCTCGGGCAGCTAGGCCAGGTGAGCCAAGTTTGGCGAGGCGGTGCACAACGCGACGCGATCGGCTGGACGGATCGGCGGCGCGTCGTTCTTGCCAAAGGCCTTCGTCGCTGGGCTTACTTTATTGAAGTACCTGACATTAAATTGTTTCCTCAGCATTTTGCGGCGCGTTCCGTGATGTTCCGCGCCGGCATGGAGCTTGGGCTTCTCAATCACAGCCTCGCCTTGATCGCAGCAATTCGGCGGCGGATTGCCTTTTCCTTCCCGCCTTGGTTGCTCCGCTTGGTGCGTTTTCTGGCCGCGCTTACCTATCCCTTGGGAAGCGATCGGGGCGGCATGCGCGTGGCCGTGATCGGTTATGACGGCGATAGGGCTGTTCGGCGTGAATGGCGTTTGATCGCCGAGGCGGGCGATGGGCCGTACATTCCGGCTGTGACCGCGCGGAGCATATTGCGCCGATTGGAACAGACCGCGCCTGGAGCGCGCCCCTGCCTCGCCGAAGTCACCCTCACTGAGATCACCGCCGCCATGGCGGATTTGAAGGTGACCACCGAGATTGACGAAACCCCGGCCGTAACTGTCTTCCAACGCTGCCTAGGGCCTGATTGGGATCGTCTGGCTAAGCCGCTGAGACGGTTGGCCAGGGTCTACGATCTTGAAGTGTTCGACGGCGTGGCTCAGGTCGAAAGAGGGAACAGCTTGCCGGTTCGAGTTTTGTCCTGGTTCATCGGGTTTCCGCAAGCCGGTGCGGATATTCCGCTGAAAGTCACAAAAACGCGGATTGACGATTTTGAGCGGTGGGAGCGCGACTTCGACGGTCAGCGTTTCCATTCGCGGATGGGTCCGGCGCAGGACCAAGGCAGATGCGTCGAGGCCTTCGGTCTGTTTCGGTTCGAGCTTGATCTCTCGGTCGGCGATGGCGGGGCGCTTGAATACAGCATGGGCCGTGGTTGGTTTTGGCTTATCCCCTTGCCCCGATGGCTACTGCCCACTTGCGCGGCACGCGAGTGGGACGAGGGCGGCGTATTTCAGTTCGTCGTAGCGCTGACAGCGCCTCTGCGGGCAGGGCTGATCGTTCGCTATCGCGGCCATTTACAGCCGAGTGATGAGGCCTCCGATATTCCGGCCCGCTAAATCATGCTACGAAAAAAAGGCCCCGTCAGCTGGAGACTGACGGGGCAAGTTGTGCCGTGGACTAGCCACAGGCACCGGCGGTAGGCCGGGCGGGCAGAGGTGCTAACGCATTTCTGCCCGTATCTGCTGGCGCAGGACATCAATCGGGATCAGCCCGCCCTCGCGCTTAAAATTCCAGTAGGTCCACCCATTGCAGGAAGGCGCGCCTTCAAGCGCTGCACCCACCTTGTGGATCGACCCGGTGATATCGGCGGCGACGAGCGTTCCGTCGGCGCGCACTTTTGCGGTTTTGCCATTGCTCGACACCAGCACTTCACCGGGGCGCAGAAGGCCTCGCTCCACCAATTGGCCGAAAGGCACCCGTGGTTCAGCGCGTTTAGGGCGGGTTACGGCCAGCCCGTCAGAATCGAGCCGCCTGACGTTTTTCAGCCGCGCCTCGGCAAGCGCGCAATAATTCGGGTCCCGCTCAATACCGATGAAATTGCGCCCGAGCATCTTGGCTACCGCGCCGGTCGTCCCGGTGCCGAAAAACGGATCGAGGATCACATCGCCAGGATTGCTGGTGGCCACGAGGACCCGGTGCAGCAACGCCTGCGGTTTCTGCGTCGGGTGCGCTTTGGCCCCGGTGCTGTCCTTCAGCCGCTCATGCCCGGTACAGATCGGCAGGACCCAATCAGAGCGCATTTGCACGCCCTCGTTCAGCTCTTTGAGCGCTTCGTAATTGAACGTATAGGCCGCGCCTTCGTCTCGGCTGGCCCAAAGCAGCGTTTCATGGGCGTTGGTGAAGCGTTTGCCGCGAAAGTTGGGCATCGGGTTGCTCTTGCGCCAGACGACATCGTTCAGCATCCAAAAGCCCTGGTTTTGCAGCTCGGCGCCGAGACGGTAGATGTTGTGGTAGGATCCGATCACCCAGATCGCCCCAGCAGGCTTCAAAAGCCGCTTTGCGGCAGCAAGCCAGGCTTTGGTGAACGCGTCATACGCGGTGAAGCTCGAGAACTGATCCCAGGCGTCATCCACCCCGTCGACGCGTGAGTTATCGGGCCGGTGCAATTCAGATTTTAGCTGGAGATTGTAAGGGGGATCGGCGAACACGAGGTCAACGGACGCTTCCGGCAGAGAGCGCATCACATCGATGCAGTCGCCCGCAAGAATAGCATTGAGCGGAAGCGCCGCCCTTTGCGTCGTTGACATCATATTCTGCCTCTGTCCCTCCGCGGTATCGAGCCCGCGTTTCTTGTTGGCGGCAGGATGAGTCAAAGCCGATTCGCGGTCAAAGTTTTTTTCAGATCATGGGGTTAGAGATTTTTCTTGATACAAGATCTTGTGTACGGGCGCGAATGTCCGTCTATGGTGTGGGGTGGCACCGTGGCTTTTTAGCACGGCCAGATGTTGGGGTGTTGGGTAACCCCGATTTTGCTCCCATCCGTAGGCCGGATATTGTTGCGCCAAATCCACCATGATCTGGTCGCGACAAACTTTTGCCACAATTGAAGCCGCTGAAATTGAAAGAGATTTGCAGTCGCCTTTTACAATTCCCATTGCTGGGCAAGGCAGCTCTCCGGGGAGGCGATTGCCATCGATCAGGGCGAAGTCCGGCGCTGGATGAAGGCCCTCGAGCGCGCGCAGCATCGCTAGGTGCGATGCCGCTTGAATGTTGAGCCGGTCGATCTCGGCCACGCTTGCATGGGCGATAGAAACCCGCGCGGAGCGGTGGAGCTTTTCAGCGATGTCTGCTCGGGCTGTCGCACTGAGCTGTTTGCTGTCGGTCAGGCCAGGTGGGATCTGCTCGGGGTCAAGCACCACTGCGGCGGCTGTTACCGGACCAGCAAGCGGTCCGCGGCCCACCTCATCGACGCCGGCAACGCTGGTAGCACCATGAGCGATGGCGTCGGTTTCGAAGGTAAAGGTGGGTTGGGCGCGGACCATACCCTTGAACAAAGCCCGAGCGGCATGGTCGCCGCAAGAAGGATTTTTGAACGGAAAGAGCGGACACCCCCGCAATGGCGCCCGCTCTCCCATAGTGGCCCGGGGAAATCCGGGCCGCTTTCGGTGATGTGTGTGAGGCGGGACTAGCCGGACAAATCTCTCCGGCTGTCCCCCATTGGCGCTAGTAGCCTGCGCGGCGTGCGCAATGCCAATCGACCCAGCGGTTGTGGCCGAATCCATGGATGCAATAGCCTGGCACGCGCACGAAGTTGTTGCGATGAACCGGCCGCGTGTGATGGCGGTAGACTTTCGTATTACGCCGCTTGTTATGTTTGGAAAGCGCATTGCCGAGTACAATCACGGCACCGGTGCCAAGCAGGATGCGCCCGATGTCGCGGCTATCAAGCGCTTTTGCAGGCGCGGCCGAAACAGCCGTCAATCCAATGGCGGCAGCGGCAATTGTTGCAATAAGGCGTTTGGTCATATGAGCAGTCCTTTCTGCTAAACGGTGTCTGAGATGATCTCGGGACAGCCGTGCGCAGAGCACATGCGGCACCAGCGCGGAGATAAACAATATCCGTCGGCGGATATCGAATAGCCGCGGTTTGGCTATCGGATAGCTGCCTTTAAATATCTCTCTGATATCCAATAACATTGCGTTTGCCCCCCGGCTGATATTGAATATCGAGACCCCCGCGTTCAGGTAAGGTGCTATGAAAAACGCAACCTACATATCCGCCCTCTTATTGGGCTTACTCAGCGCGGGCGCTGCGGCTGCTTGCACTGCTGAGTTCAAGGCGAAACGCAACGGTCAGTACGTGCACACCACCACGTCTGTCCCTGCTTCCGCCTGCTCCTCGGGCGCCGCTGCAGGCTATTTAAGCTCGCAGGGCTACACAAATGTCGTGGTAGTCAGGGTCAGTCCTGGCTAATACTCCAAGGCATGAGCCTTGTTGACACGTCGAATAACGTTGCAGCCACCCGGCGCTCAGGCGGTCGGGTGGTCGCTTTTGGCATGGCGGCCATTGTGGCGATCCTCGGGATTGCGATGCTGCTTTTGTTTTTGAACATGCCGACCGCAACCGCCTTCATCGACAAGGTGGACGAGATCTTTTTTAACTACGATCTCACATCAGCCGACAGCGATAGCGAGACCAAACTGCTTGGCATCCTCGCCGATTCTGGCGTCGCCTTTCAGCGCGTTTTATCCAGCTACCGGGTCATCATCTTCGTGCTGCTCGTATTTTCGACAGCGCTGCTGATCGCGTCACTGGTGTTCCTCATCACCATCATCGCCCTTAACCGTCGCGTGGGTGAGATTGAGCGCACGGGCTTGCAGGTATCGTCGATGATCATCAGCCGCGATGAGCGCAAGGTCTACCTCAACGACAGCTTGGAATTTAGCCTCACCGGTGCGGCGATTGAGACCCTGGCGGTTCTGGCCGAGGCGCGGATGGACGAAGATGTGCTGTCAGGAGCAGAGATCGAAGCGATGATCTCGGGCAAGAACGCAGCCGATTGTGATGAAGCCTCGGGCGCGACGCGAATTAAACGGCTGCGGGATAGCCTTGGCAACCAGATGGTGAGCGAGATGCTGGTCAAGAACATCGCGCGCAAAGGCTATATGCTGGCAATCGACAAAAAAGTCATCCGAATGCTTTAGGCGCAGCCCCGTGTCGCTGTCGGCCTTAATCCTGCGCTACACAGCGTTTGCGGTCGTTGCGACCCTAGCGAACCGGGGATCCAACTGGCTGGTGCTAAATTGGCTGTTTCCAGATCGTGTGGGCGCGCTCAAACAATGGATCGCGGAGGCCATTCCCTTCCTCGGGTTACAGACCTGGCCCAGCAAGGAACTGGCGCTCGTTCCTGCGATCTTGGTGGGCACCATCGTTGGGCTGCTGGTCAAATACCCTTTGGATAAGCGGTACATCTTCTTTGACACAAGCCGAGGCGCAAAAGCCCAAAGCGAACGGTTTGCGCTCTATACCGCGACCGCCGTTTTCACCACGCTGGTCTTCTGGGGTATGGAAATCACATTCTGGCTGATCTGGCTGTCGGATTTCATGCGCGAGGTCGGAGCCGTGCTCGGCCTCACAATAGGCTATGTCGCGAAATTTCAGCTCGATAAGCGTTTCGTGTTTGCAACTGCGCCGCGATAACAATTTTCCGACAACCCGAAACCCCGCTTTTACCATGATCCGATATTTCGTAGACATTTGGCGGGGCGCCCACACACACAGCGGCGTGCAAGCTGCGATTTTTTTGGGAATAGGAGCATTGCGAGGTAGTATGCGTTTACTGGCTATTTTAGGCGCCGCGTTTGTTGCAACAGCGGCATTTTCCCTCCCGATTGAGACCCGGCTCGCACAGCAGCGGGCGAAGTTCGACGCTGAAGTTCCAAAGAACATTATCGACCTGCAGCTTTATCGATTTGAGCAACAAGAGGCGCTTGCCGATGGCACGCCGGTCTCGCTGATTTCTCTCAACCCAAACATCAATTCCTGGTTTCTGCTCGGCTTGGGCGCAGATGGCCGCCGCAGCTTTTTCCATCTTGAGAACCCGGCGCCTGACACGCAGGGGGTTTCATTGGAGAGCGGTGCCGACGGGCCCGAGATTATCATAACAGATGGGCGCCGCAGCCTTACCTGTAAACCTTGGGAAGGTCAGCCCTCGATGCTTGCGACCGCGCAGGCGGCTAACCTGCCATTCGCGCCGATGTGCGACGGGCGGCTCTATTTGCGGGTGCCGACGCGCGGAAGCTACACCAGCCTTGAGGCAACATCGCAGTTTTTGCGCGACAAAGTGTGGGGCGGCGATGCAATCGTCGACTTCATCAAGGGCACCTTCAACCAAGACAAGTACGCGCTCGATAGCGATCTAGACGGCACGGGCGACGTCGCCAGTGCGGCGGCAGATGGTCCGCCGGCGGCGCGCATTCGTTTCGGCACCCCGCCTGCGGTGGCATCCTATCACACGATCGCGTTGGATGGGGCCGAGGCCGGTATGGCCAGCGGTCTTTGGTACCCGGCGAAAAACCAAGATGGTGTCTTTGTCAGCGCGCTGCAGCCCGCGACCATTGCCGAAGATCTACAAAGTGTTCCCGGGACCTCCTGGCTTGACGGGGTCGAAAGCCGGGCCATCGCCTACTTCGTCGCGTTTGAAATTGACCGCTTTGACTTGGGCTTTGCGCGCGGCACCGATCATCCGCGGCTCGAATGGTCACCGCGCCCCCCCTACTACGTGAGGCCCAGCGGGCTTCCCGGACCTGACGGCTTTTCTTCGGCCACGCCTATCGTGTCGCTCGGCATGGCGAGCCCCTACAAGGCCGACCGCCTTGTCGCCGCCTTCACAGCAGGCTTCAAACGCCAACATGCCGCGTTTCGGGGTGGGCCACTTCGCGATGTCAATTACGGCACCCATTACGGGTTTATGGAGCACGGCGTCCTTTACTCCAAGCTGTGGCCCGGGCTTTCCACAGTCTACGTCACCCAAGATGGCGAGATTGGCATGAAGACCTGGGAAGAGGGCGACTATGAGATGATGCCGAACCTGCGCTTTGCGCGGCAAAACGGCACCCCTCTGATCGAGAACGGCGCGCCAGGCCCCTATGTGACCCAGTGGCTACCGGGCAACTGGTCTGGATCGGCCAATGCCGATTTGCGTACCCTGCGCGCTGGCACCTGCATGATCGAAGACGGCGATACGCGTTGGATGGTCTATGGCTATTTCTCAACCGCAACACCCTCCGCCATGACCAAAACCTTCATGGCATACGGCTGCGATTATGCCATGCTGTTGGACATGAACGCCCTCGAGCACACCTACCTTGGCCTCTACTCGTTTGACGAAAATGGCGGCCTCGGCGTGGAGCATATCATGCGGGGGATGAACCAGATGGACAAACGCGGCAGTGCTGGTGTGATCCCACGCTTCGTTGGCTTTCCCGATAACCGCGATGTTTTCTACCTGACCCGAAAAGGGGGCTAAAAATGATTTTCCGGGGTATCTTGGCACTCGCGCTGACGATCAGCGCGGGGATGGCGTCTGCGCAATCGCTGGCGGCCAATAACGAGCGCATGTTCGGTCAGCTGAGCCAGGTACACCGGATCTCGGGGGCCCGGCTGGCGCGCATCAAAGAGCTATTCGCCCGCTCCGGGATCATGGGTCAGGGTAACCCCGGCCCAACCCAACATCCGATGACGCCGGAACAATGCGCCGCGCGGGTTCCTGGCGGGCCTGACGCTTATGCCAATCGCCGCTGGGAACGCATTTGCGGTGCGAAATACATGGCGCCGCTCTACGATCCGCGCACGCAAACGCCCGAGCAGGCGACCGCGTGCATCGACCAGTTCGAATTTCCCAACATTCCTTGCACGTATCCGGTGACATGGGTGCGCGCGAGCGAGGCAGCGCAGATATGTCAGGCGATGGGGAAGCGTCTGTGTGACGCCCATGAATGGGAAGGCGCCTGCGCCGGGGCGCTCGAGCCGCCCGATTACCCTTGGGGTGCGGGCTCGGTTGCTGCGATGCGCAGCATTCACAACAATCGCTATGCCGGTTCGAAGACCTGGGCCTATGGACCCAATTTCCGCACCGGCATCTGCGCGCAAAATTCGACCAAGAGCGCCGGTTGCAATGGCGGCGATTTTAACCGCTGCGGCACCAATACGTATCCGACCGGCTCGTTTCCCGGATGCGTGAGCCCACTTGGGGTCTACGATATCCATGGCAATGCGGCCGAGCATATGAACTTGCCCATGTCAGCCGGTCAGATGACATCCGCGGGTGGGATCGGTGTCACCGAGATGAAGGGCAGCTGGTTTATCTGGGACAAGTTCCGCGCCCACGAAGATTGGTGCCGCTGGCGCGCGCCTTATTGGCATGGCAGCGCGGTGATGTCCGGCTCCAGCCATCGAAATTATCATCTGGGCTTTCGTTGCTGCAAAAGCGTGAACTAGGCGCGCATCCTCGGCTCGATATTCCGTCACTAAGTATTCCGTCATGAAACCGGGCCAGCTCTAGCGCGCCGAAGCGCGACGTGCCGCTATGGACACGAGCGCCATCACTAGGCAATAAGAAACGACACACGCCCACGCGCCGCGGTGGTAAAACTAGGGTGAACGGTCGGACAAACTGGACCAGCGTGCCGACGGTAAATCCACGCGGTATGTCCTTGCACTTCTAGCGAGCGCGCGGGGCGCTGAGACGGTGTTTCGCCGACGCGTCGACACTCCAGCGTAGCAGCGTGATCAGACGCTATCAGGCCGCATTTCCGCAGCCCCGAGTGCTAGAACTCGTCAAAGGCCCGCTGTGTCGCTGCATGCGACGTCCTAGGCGAGGCGATTGCCGGCGCTTCCCAGCTCTCGCGCTCTTCACTCTCATCCGCTGCACCGAGCGAAAACTTGCGTGTGCTGGCCGATAGGCCTTCCACCTCATGATGCAGGGCGCGAGTCGCTGCGGAGGTTTCTTCGAACATGGCCGCGTTTTGCTGCGTTACTCGGTCCAGTTCGGACGCGGCGGTATTGATGCTCTCGAGACCAGATGATTGCTCTTTGGCTGCGTTGGCAAGATCCGCGACCCGGCCCAAGATTTCTTTGACGAAGCCGGAAATCTTCTCGAGCGCGTTCCCGGATGCGTCGACCAATTCAACACCGTTCTTGATCTGATTTGACGTGGCCGCGATCACTTCGGCGATCTCGCGCGACGCTTCGGACGAGCGTTGCGCGAGACTGCGAACCTCGGCTGCAACCACCGCAAAGCCGCGCCCGCTCTCGCCAGCGCGCGCGGCTTCGACACCGGCATTCAAAGCCAACAGATTGGTTTGGAACGCCAGCGCATCGATCACATCGGTGATTTTGGACACGCGTTCCGAACTGGTTTGGATCTCATTCATGGCTTCAATTGCGCGACGCACTGTTTGCAGGCCGTCATCGGTGCTGCGTTCAGCCAATTGTGAGGTCGACGCAGCCTCTTCCGCGTTCTTGGACGCATCCCGCAAGGCGGATGTCACTTGGTCAATGGCAGCAGCGGTTTCTTCCAGAGTGGCAGCTTGGCGTTCTGTGCGATTGCTCAGATCATCCGCAGCGCCGGAAATCTGATCGACATTCGACATGATGATGTCGGCGCGCTCTGCGATCCCAGCAATGACCGCAAACAGCGCGTCAAGCGACGCATTAAACTCGGTCTTCAGATCAAGCATTTCGGCGGGCACGTCATCATGAATGCGCACATTCAGATCGTTTGCAGCGAGGCGCGACATCGCCTGTTGAAAGGTTAAAATCGCCCGCTTGATCGGCGTCACGTCAGAGGCCAGTTCAGTGATCTTGCGGATGTTTCCATCGGTATCTTGGATCGGATTAAAAGACGATTGCGTCCAAATTACCGAGCCGTCTTTGGCCAACCGCTTATAAACGCCGGCTTGAAATTCGCCTCGCTCCAGCGCGCGCCAAAAGCGGTCGTATTCCGAAGACTTCGCGAAATCTGCTTCCAAGATGTCGCGGTTGTTTCGACCGATAAGGTCTTCGCCCGAATATCCCAGCGCTGCTTGATAATTGGCGTTCACCGCAAGGATTTTGCCCTGTGGGTCGAACTCCATCACCGCCTGCGACTGATCAAGTGCATGGTGAAGACGTTCAGAGTTGATCGCTTTGTTTTGTAAGGCGGTGACATCATGCGCCAAGACGCGTGCGCCAAGCACCGCGCCGCCGGCATCAAAAACCGGGCAATGCGACACCGATATCCATATGTCTTTGCCGTCCTCGCCTGTGCACCGAAATGTACCACTATGGGCACGTCCGTCGCGAAGTGCGTCGAACAACCCACGCGCGTCCTCGCTTTGGCCGCGACCGTCTTCAAGCAAGATACGGTAGTCTTCGCCAACAAACTGGGAGGCAGAGCGCCCCAAAAGGACGGAGAACCGCTCATTTGCATGGGTGATCGTCCCGTTAAGATCGATATCCGCCATCGCCTGCACTTTCTCAAGGGCATCGAGCCTAGCCTTCGCGTGATCGTGCTGTGTGACCGCGCCGGGCTCGCCCCTCAAAACAACGATAACGGAGCGAAGCGCACCGTTTTCATCGCTGTCGGGCAGCAGATCAGCAAGGATCGTTCCTTCTTGTTCCGTTGGGGTGCTGAGACAGCGCACGCCATGCACGGCCGTCCCGCTTTTAAGGGCGTCCCATGCGGTGCCAAGCGTGGCGGCGGCCTCGTCATCGCAAAGGGAAGCGAACGCGGTCCCCTCAAGCTCAGATTGGTCGCGGCCCAGCAGCGCACTGGCGCGCGCATTCACATTTTGAACCACGCCCTCGGCAGATAACGCCATTACGGCAGTGTGCACTTGGAGCGCCGATGCAACGCGCGCATCGAGGTTGCTTTCACCGGACGTCTTCTTGGCACGGAATTGAAACATGAGATCCCCTACGAAAGCGCTCCTTGGGAATCCTCGATTCGCTTTAACAATTAATGTGCAGCGCTCAGAGCGACGCGATTGTTAGGAACTAAAATCATCCGTCCCCGCCGTTACCCCGTCAATCAGCTGATAGGATAACAGATCGGCGATATCTGCGGGATCACGCACGAGCGGATGGGCACGTTTGGGCAGTTCTGCCCGCTTAGCATGATCCGCGCGCATCAGATCGAGCGCTTCATCGCGACCGACAAAATCAAACGTTAGGGTCGTGCCAGGCCGGGCTTGCGCAACGCGCGGCAAATCCGTCGGGATAACAGTGGCCAGACGCGGATAACCCCCTGTCGTTTGGCATTCTCCGAGCAATACGAACGGGGCGCCGTCGCCAGTCGCCTGGATATCACCTGGCATGATGATGTCAGAGAGTACCGAGAGCTGCTCGGCGGCTGCGAAAGGCGCGCCCTCGAACCGCAGCTTCACGCCCATGCGGTTGCCCCGCGGATCGCGGGTAAAAGGAGTTGCTGCAAATCTACGCAGATCGGCTTCGTCAAACAGCGCAGACTGCATCGATCGGATAACGCGCACGGCACCGCCGGAGAAGCGATCGGGTACGTCCAAGGTCAGCCCAACTATCTCGCCTGGGTCGTCGCCAAGTGGAAGCGTGTCACCGGCGACAAGGGCATCGCCCAAACCAGCCGCGAAGTGGGTGCTGCGAGCGCCGATGAGAGGCGTGGTGGCAAACCCACCGCCAACATGCACGTAGCTGTAGATACCGGCTTTCCCCGGGCTCAGAGTGACGCGTTCTCCAGCGACAACTGCATGGCTTGATGCCCAAGCAAGCGCGTTCTCTTCGCAGCGCGCCCGCATCGGTGCACCGCTAAAGGCAACGCGTACATCGTTCGACGCCCGAAAGGTCACACCTGTTCCAACCAGTTCAATCGCCGCGTGATCGGGGCTTTGGCCCAACAGGGCCGCGCCTTCCCACAGCGCGAGCGGGTCGGCAGCACCCCCGCGCGAAAGTCCATAGGCCAAGAGGCCAGGACGCCCGAAATCCTGCAAACTGGCACCCGGACCAATGCTAATGATCTCGAGGAAACGGCTCATGCCCCGGCCTCGGATGTGGCACCCCCGTTCGGGTCATCGCTGAAGCGCGCAAGGGTCGCCTCGGAGACCGGCTCAAAACGGATCGCGTCACCGGGCGTCAGCGCAAAGGCATGCTGCGCTGTCGGGTCGAACGAGCGGAACGCGGTTTGTCCGATATGCAGCCAGCCGGTCTGTGTTGGGCGCGCGAAGATGATCAATTGCCTGATTGCGGTGACCAACGCCCCCTGGGGCACATGCGGTGTCACCTGCGTTAGCCTCGGCACATCCCAATGGGGCGGGAGCGCGCCCAGATAGCCCTGACCTGGCGCAAAGCCAATTGTCAAAACCCGCATCTCAGCGGCGGCGATTTCGTCGGCTGCCTGATCTTCGCTCAACCCAGCCGCATCGGCCGCCTCAGCGAATTGGGGGCCCTGATCGCCTCCCAGCGCAACCGGTATACGCCAGCGCTTCCAACCCTCGGGATAGGGCGCATTCTCCCAATCACTGCTCTCAAGCAAGGCGGTGAGGCGTTCCGCCAGGTCAGCACGGCGCAGCGACAGGGGGTCATAGCGAACATATGTTGACGTAAGGGACGTCGATGTTTCTTCGACACCGTTCCACGTCGCCGCATCCACAGCTGCACGAAAAGCCAAGGCCGCACGATTGGCGCCGCTTGTTAAGCTATTGCCAAAGCTCACCAAAAGACCCGTAAGGCCAATGTCCCTTATTTGCGGCGCTTCGGTCATACACCAAGCATCGGCAGGCCGCCGCAAAAGTGCAAGCGCGTTGGTGGCGCGCCTAGCCGTCTACGCGGATCCGCGCATTGGTGGCGTCATAGGGGCTGTCCTCGACGATTTCGGCAGGCCAGTGCTGATTGAGCATTTTCACGGTGAGCTTTTGGCCTGGTTCGGCCAGGCTCGGCGCCACATAACCCATCCCAATCGATTTGCCAAAGGCCACCGAATAGCCGCCGGATGTAAGCCGCCCGACCCGGGTTTCGCCATCGTAGAGCGCCTCGCGCCCCCAGGGATCAGCATCGTCAGGCCCATCAACCAGCAGCGTGACGCATTTTGACCGAATGCCTGTTTCCAGCATTGCTTCTTTGCCGCGGAACGCTTTCGAGGTGGATACAAAACGGTCGAGCCCGGCCTCCAGGGGCGTGGCATCGCGGCCAAGTTCTGTACCGAAAGCGCGGTATGACTTCTCCTGCCGCAACCAGTTTTGCGCCCGCGCCCCAACCAGTTTTAGGCCAAGCGGCTCACCCGCTTCCATCAATTGATCAAACAGGTAATTCTGCATTTCAATTGGGTGGTGCAACTCCCATCCTAACTCGCCAGTATAGGCCACCCGCACCGCCGTGACCGGGCACATCCCTAGCTCAATCTGGCGCATTGAGAGCCAAGGGAAGCGCGCATTCGACAGCGCGTCAGCAGGGTTTGCGTCGCGGATGAGCGCCTTGAGGATATCGCGCGATTTTGGCCCAGCGATCGCGAAGACGCCTGTCGATGCCGTGATGTCTTCCTCGTTGATCCGCCCGAACCGCTCTTCATGCTCAGCGATTGCCTTGTAGAGAAGATCTTGATCGTAGGCGTGCCAGGCGCCAGCCGAGATCAGATGAAAGCGATCTTCGGCCTCGCGGAGGATGGTGTATTCGCTGCGCGTGGTTCCCGCATCGGTCAGTGCGTAAGTCAGATTGATCCGGCCCTGCTTTGGCAGGCGATTACAGGTGTACCAGTCAAGAAAGCCGGCCGCGCCAGGACCGGTGAGGCGATGTTTGGCGAAAGCCGTCGCGTCGATCAGGCCCGCCGCCTCGCGCAAAGCGGATGCCTCTTCCCGCGCGTATTGCCACCAGCCACCCCGCCGGAATGAGCGCGCGTCGTGGTCGAAATGACTATCCGCATCAAGCGGGCCGTAATAGTTGGGGCGCTCCCAGCCGTTGACCTGCCCGAACTGCGCGCCCCTGGCTTTCTGCCGCTCATAAGCTGGCGCGGTTTTGAGCGGGCGGCACGCCTCTCGTTCCTCATCGGGATGATGCAGAATGTAGACATGCGCGTAACATTCCTCGTTTTTGCGCATGGCATATTCGGTTGTCATCCAAGGCCCATATCGCTTGGGGTCAAGCGAGGCCATGTCGATCTCGGCCTCGCCGTCGATCATCATTTGCGCCAGATAGTATCCCGTACCCCCCGCGGCCGTGATCCCGAATGAAAAGCCCTCGGCCAGCCACATGTTTTGCAACCCAGGCGCGGGCCCGACGAGGGGGTTACCGTCGGGTGTGTAGCAGATTGGACCGTTGAAATCGTCCTTGAGGCCGAGGGGCTCGGTCGTGGGGATCCGGTGGATCATCGACATGTACTCCTCTTCGATCCGCTCCAGATCGAGGGGGAAGAGGTCGGCGCGGAAACTGTCGGGCACACTGTATTCAAAGCGCGCAGGCGCACCCTGCTCATAAGGCCCTAGGATCCAGCCGCCGCGCTCCTCACGCACATACCAACGCGCGTCGGCATCGCGCAGAACCGGATGCTCGGGGTTGTTCTTGCGCCAATCCACCAAATTCGGGTCAGGTTCGGTCACGATGAATTGGTGCTCAACCGGGATCGCGGGGATCTTGATACCAAGCTGCTTGGCCGTGCGCTGCGCGTGATTGCCTGTCGCGGTCACCACATGCTCAGCGACGATCTCGGTCTGCTCGTCCGATGCAACAAGATTGCCGCCGCGTTCGACCATTTTCGTGCAAGCCACCCGCCATTCCGACCCCGTCCAGTGATACCCGTCGACTTGCCACTTCCGCTCGATGGTGACACCGCGTTGCCGTGCGCCGCGGGCCATAGCTTGGGTTACATCCGCCGGATTAATGTAGCCATCAGTCGGATGATAAATCGCGCCTTTCAGATCCTCGGTCCGCACCATTGGCCAACGCGCCTTAATCTCAGAAGGCGTCATCCACTCATACGGAATGCCTACGGTTTCGGCGGTGGAGGCATAGAGCATGTATTCATCCATGCGGTCCTGGCTTTGCGCCATACGCAGGTTGCCGACCACAGAGAAACCCGGGTTGAGGCCGGTTTCCTCCTCCAACTTCTTGTAGAATTTGACCGAATAGTCGTGGATGTGGCTCGTCGCATACGACATGTTGAACAGGGGAAGCAGGCCAGCCGCGTGCCATGTGGAGCCCGACGTCAACTCGTCGCGCTCAAGCAGCATGACATCGCTCCAGCCGCCGCGCGCAAGGTGATAGGCAATACCGGCACCGACAGCGCCGCCACCGACAACCAAAGCCTTAACATGGGTTTTCATCGCTTCCGATCCTCTGAACCTCAGGCGCGAGCGTGGCAAATTTTGCCAGACCGCGCTCAGGTGAGCCGACACTGAGCCATGCAAAAGCGACATTGCTCAGATTGCCGCATCAGGCGCGTTGAAAGGCAAGGGCCATTCCCGTAGCAGACGGGTGATGAGTTCGAGACCTGCACATAGTGACGGTAAAGCGGAACGGTTGGTTCTGCATATCGGCAAACACAAAACCGGGAGCAGCGCGCTTCAATACCATCTCAAACGCCACCGGCGCGCGTTGATGTCCGCAGGCGTTCTCTACCCAAAACCCCATCAAGCTTGGCTGGGTCCAGTGCGTTCAGCACATCACGCTCTGATCTTCGCGCTCTTCGGCACATTTGGTCTGGCAAAAGACGTGCGCGCCCGGCTCGGCGCCCGCCCCGAAGAGGCTTCCCGCGCGATGCTGGACCAAGTTCGCGCAGATTTGCGTCGCCACCCGATTGATGCGTTGGTGATAAGCAGCGAGGCCTTCTTTCAGGAATTTCCCGAGGAAGCGCGCGTTCATCTGAGCGCGACCGCCAAATCCCTGGCGCGTAATCTGCACACGATTTGCTACATTCGTCACCCGGTGGACTATGCCGTTTCGGCCCTGTCGACAATGGTCCAGCGCGCGCCCGATCTCTCGCTCGTCATGATCCGCACGGTGCTGCGGCGCCTTGAGGTTTTCGCGCGCGTTCCTGAAAACACGTTGATCGTCCGACCTTTTGATCAGGCTTCCTTCGACGGTGGCAGCTTGCTGACGGACTTTTGTTGTCACGCACTGCCCGAGGCAGCAACGCTGCTGCAAAGCTCGGGGTTCAAACGATTGAATCAGACGCTTTCCTCCGACGCTATGGATGTCGCGCAAGAGTTCGGCTTTGCAGTCGGTGCTTCCATGTCGGATCCGGTGTCCAAGCGGCACCAAGTGTTTCGCGCGCTCTTACCGCGCGTTGACCAACAGATGCTGGGATACCGACGTCCGACGCTAAAACCGGGCATGCACAACGCGCTCGTTGCTCATTCGCAGGGATATCGGGAAATCAAGGAGCGCTTCGGTTGCACGATAGAGGGCCTCGACTACGATCTGGCGGGCCAAGGGGTGCAGCCAGGATTGAAGGGCTCGATCCGCGTCGGTGATTTGTTCGAGGTGGACGAGGAACGGCGTGCTAAGCTGCGGTCGCGGCTAGCTTGGTTGTTTCCAACTGCAGTCAGCGCTGCATCACCGCATCTAACCGATCAAGGGTGAAATAGGGGGCCAAAATAGCGCGGATCTCGGCGCGGCGTGGCGCAGTGGGGTCAAATATCAGGTAGCACAGGTAGTCTTCGAGCAAGGCGGCCTGCTGCTCAAAGCCGTATTCGAGAAATCCGGCGCCCGGCTCGGGGACATAGAAATATGGATCGCGATTTAAGATGCTTTCGAGCCCCGCCCGCGCCGGCCGATAGCCAGTAAGACGCCGGTTTTGCCATTGCCAGACATGTACCAACTCATGCGCGGCAAGGAGCACTTCAGGGATCAAGATTTGTCCAGGCCATCCGGCGACCATATCAGCGCGATAGAAGTCGGGCTGCACGTTGATTTGCTGATAAAGAACGAATGCAGCAGGGGGGCCAGGTGGGCCGGGCCGCGGCTCTATTCGGTCGCACACACCAGGCCTCGGTTCGATCGTCGCGAGGGCTTGCGGTGGCTCTTTTTGCCGCTCGGTTTTGCCAGTGGGGATCTCTACCACACGGACTTTGTCGGCGTTGAAATTGGGACCGAACAAATCGTCGGCCAGAGCACGCTCACCTTCCGCCAGCGGCCGACCGGAACAGCCGGCGCAAACGATCAAACATGCGACTACCGCCCAGCGCATTGCGCCCTCGCCTGAATTTTGCCTGCTTCGGCCACAGCTTGATGCCGCCCTCTCGCCTTGTCCAGAGGCGCAGGGTCGACGCGGTCACAAAAGGTCCTAACCTCACCAGGCATGGGTGAGAACGATCAAAAAAACCTGCAAGCGGCCTACGAACTGCAAGGGCGCGATGCCAATCGTGCGCTCTACAAAGACTGGGCAGAAACCTACGACTCGGATTTTGCGCAGCGTTCGGGGTATCGGCTCCCTGCGCTTTTGGCGCATGCGTTCTCGGTGAGCGGCGGGGTCGGCCCGGTTATCGATGTGGGTTGTGGTACAGGCCTCGTAGCCGACAGCCTTCCGCCCGATCTGGTGATCGATGGCCTCGACCTGTCACCAGAAATGATTGCCCAGTCACGCAAGAAAGGCCGGTACCGCACCCTGATCGAAGCCGATTTATTGGCGCGGTTGCCCATCGAGACCGGCGTTTACCAAGGGGTGGTCAGCGCAGGGACATTTACGCACGGCCATGTCGGACCCGACGCGTTGCCGGAGCTTCTTCGGATCTTGGCACCGGGGGCCAAAGCGGTTTTGATCGCAAACGCTGCGTTCTATCGCAAAGCCGGATTTGATCAAGCATTTCAGGGTTTTATTGACCGAGGAATAATCTCGCATATCGATGTTAGCGAAGAGCGCATCTACGACAGTGCGCATGCGCCCGATGGGCATGCTGATGCCACGTGCCTCGTTCTGCGCTTTGAAACGCTGGCTTAACCACACCGCATGCCTGTCGGCGCCTGAGCGTCACGATGGATGGTGGTTTCGGGAGAAGCCGTTGTCGACGAACCCCATAAGCGACGATCAAACCCTCAGGGAGATACCCGTCTCGCGTGTATCGCCCTGCCGCTCAATCCTGCGCAGTTCGGCCAAATCAGCCATGGCCGCAAGGCGCTGGGCATCTGCCAGAGCCGCAACGCGGCGATCCTGCGATGACGGTTCTGCCGGTGCCAGGGCTGCCGCCTTAACCACATCCATTTTCGCAATTGTCGCCTCGGGATCGTCCGGGACAGGCGTGACATCAATCGACACCTCGCCACCCACAGCATAGCGCTTGCCGTCGGGCCCGATCTGGTACGAGTAGCTTGGTTCGCCCGCGTAAGGCCCGCCGACCCGTGCATGGGCTTGCTCATGATCGCGCACCTCGCGGTCTCGAGCCTTAAGTTCATCGATTACGCGCTGCTCGTCAGGCGTTAAACGCGCCTCGAAGAGCGCCTGCAGCGCGCCAGGCTCAGCCACAGGCCGCAGAATGAGAGAAGCACCTTTCGACGCGCCTGATGCCCCGCTCTCACCGCCCGGCGGGCTCAGAATGCTGCCTACCTCGATGCGCGCAGCCTTGTTTGGCGCTCGCGCGATAGCAGCCAGCTCCCGTGCGGCCACAAGTTCCATTCTACGTCCTCTCACCCCGAATTGCCTTCATGAGCCCAAAACCTGAAGGAGAGGTTACGAGATGCTAATTCTGGAAAGCGGTTCACCTCGCGCGCAGGGACCGCTAGCAATACGAGCGATGATAAACGGCAAACGCATTTTACTGGTGATTGGCGGCGGTATTGCCGCGTTCAAGGCGCTCGATCTGATCCGGCGCCTGCGCGAGCGTGGGGCGGCGGTAACGCCGGTACTGACCCAAGCGGCGGAACACTTCGTCACGCCTCTTTCTGCTTCTGCGCTGGCTGCCGAGAAGGTGTACCGCGACCTCTTCGATCTGACCGACGAAGCCGAGATGGGCCATATCGAGCTATCTAGGTCAGCCGATCTCGTCGTCGTTGCCCCCTGTACTGCCGATCTAATGGCTAAGATGGCAGGCGGTCATGCGAATGATCTGGCATCGACGCTGCTTACGGCGACGGATAAGCGCGTTCTGATTGCGCCTGCGATGAATGTCAGGATGTGGACGCATCCAAGTACGCAACGCAATCTAGCGACGCTTTTGAGCGACGGTATCCTCGTGGCGGGGCCGAACGAGGGCGACATGGCCTGTGGGGAGTTCGGACCGGGTCGCATGGCCGAGCCAATGGAAATCGTCGCAGCAGTCGAAGCGGCGCTTTCCAGCGGCCCGCTGAAAGGCAAGCATATCCTTGTCACCTCTGGCCCGACCCATGAGCCAATCGATCCAGTGCGCTACATCGCCAACCGATCATCCGGGGCGCAAGGGGCCGCGATTGCCCGCGCGCTGGTTATGCTCGGTGCGGATGTGAGCTTTGTTACCGGCCCTGCAGATGTGGCGCCACCGAGCGGTGTAAACGTCATTCCGGTGCAAACCGCCCAAGAAATGCTGCGCGCGACGCAAGCGGCCCTGCCTGCTGACGCGGCGATCTTTGCGGCAGCTGTCGCTGACTGGCGTGTCGCTGACGCCCATGATGAAAAGATCAAGAAAACCGCCGACGGCCTGCCGCACCTTAAATTTGTTGAGAATCCGGATATACTGGCGACCGTCAGTCAAATGCAGAATGGTCGGCCAAGGCTTGTCGTGGGCTTTGCCGCTGAAACCGAGCATGTGGTTGAAAACGCAACGCAAAAACGCAAACGCAAGGGCTGTGATTGGATTGTGGCCAATGATGTCTCGCCAGAAACCGGTATCATGGGAGGCGCTGAAAACGCGGTTCACCTGATCACAGAGGATGGCGCCGAGGCATGGCCGCGCATGGCGAAAGCGGATGTGGCAAAACGCCTAGCTGCGAAGATAGCGAGTTTGCTGAATAGCTGATCGCTCTGGGCGGGTATTACCAGGAACGGGGAACACCGATTGGGCGCGCCAATTGTAACCATAACGCGGGAAGCGTGGGCCGACCCCGATATTGCTCTGCCTTCATACCAGACGGAGGGGGCCGCAGGGGCCGATATTCGTGCCAATTTCGCCGCCGACGCGCGCCCCGGTATCGTGTTGGACGCGGGCGCCCGCGCGTTGGTGCCGACCGGGCTGCGCATGGCGATACCACCTGGTTTCGAAGTGCAGGTACGCGCCCGTTCCGGGTTTGCGCTCAAACACGGTATCGGCCTGCCAAACGCGCCCGGCACCATCGACTCAGATTACCGAGGACCAGTCGGCGTGCTTATGATCAACTGGGGAGAGATGCCGTTTATGATCGAGCATGGCGCGCGGATCGCTCAGATCGTGGTCGCGCCTGTGGTGCAGGCAGGGTTCGCGCTCGCCTCAACGATTGACGAGACCACCCGTGGCGCCGCTGGTTTCGGTTCGACCGGGCGGCACTGATGGTGTGGGTCTTAGGCATAGCGGCGGGCATTTGGTTCACCGGACGCGCATTTGGCACGCCGGCTCATGCCCGCTGGCTCATGCTTGGGCTGTTCTATGTGGCGCTGCTGGCTTTGCTGGTTGTGGTGCCTTCAGGTCACCCGCTAGAGCGTTTGGTCGGTGGCTCGCTCGGCGAATGGTTTGCGATGGGTTTATTAGCCGCGGCGGGCTTTGGCTACGGCCATGTCGTGTCGCGGTTGCGCGCCCGTGCCAAAGCGGGCGAGGCTAAACCGAAACACAGCTCGCCCTTCGTTGACGGCGAGCTAGACCGCTACACCCGGCATGTCTTGCTGCGCGAGATCGGTGGCCCGGGCCAAACCGTTCTAAAACAGGCCAAAGTGCTCGTGGTCGGCGCTGGTGGCTTGGGCTCGCCTGCGTTGCTTTATCTGGCCGCTGCCGGTGTCGGCAAGCTTGGGATAATCGACGAAGATGTCGTCGAGGTCTCTAACCTTCAGCGCCAGATTGTGCACAGCGATGACAGCCTCGGGATGTCGAAGGTGTTTTCTGCACGTGCATCGGTCAAACGGCTCAACCCGTATGTGGAGGTGTTGCCCTACAACCGCGCCCTTACCGAAGACATCGCCCCCGAGCTTTTTGCTGAATACGATTTAATTCTCGACGGAAGCGACAACTTCGAGACCCGCTACATGGTGAACCGCGCCGCGATCGCTGCCCAAAAACCATTGATCTCGGCAGCAATCACGCAGTGGGAAGGTCAAATCAGTTTGTTTGATGTGGCGCGCGGCACGCCCTGTTACCGCTGCGTCTTCCCAAAACCCCCGGCAGAGGGTCTCGCCCCCGATTGCGCCGAAGCGGGCGTTCTCGGGCCGCTGCCTGGTGTCATGGGCTCAATGATGGCGGTCGAAGCCGTTAAGGCACTGCTCGGTGCCGGCCAAGGCCTTGAGGGCCGTTTGCTGATATACGACGCGCTCCACGGCGAAACCCGGCTTATCACGCTTAAACGGCGTGCGGATTGCCCCGATTGCGGACATGTCGTGCGATCTCGGTAGACAGGAGCGGCCAGGCCCTTAGGCTACAGCGAAACGTAGGGGAGTTCGCTATGAAGCATATCGCATTTTGCGCAACGATTGGTCTTAGCATGGCGGCGTTTGCCACGGCGCCCTTCGCTGGCGGTCACCTGCCGGATCTTGACGGGATGACGGTGGTCGTCGTGACCGAGAACGCGTATCCGCCGCTGCAGTTTATCGATCCCAATACTGGCGAACCGGCAGGGTGGGAATACGATGCCATGGCTGAAATCGCCGAGCGCATCAACATCACCTTGGAATACGAGACGATTTCCTGGGATGCGATGATCGCCGCTGTTGCCGACGGCCAGTACGACCTTGGCATGACCGGGATCACGATCCGCGACGATCGGGCTGAAGTGGTCGACTTCTCAGATGCCTATATGCGTTCTGAAATGGTGATGATGGTGCGCGGCGACGAAGAGCGTTTCGCCGATGCCGAGAGCTTTGCGGCCAATGACGATCTGCTGATGGCGGCGCAACCCGGAACAACGCCTTTCTATGTCGGTGTGTATGACGTGCTCGACGGCGATGAGGCCAATCCAAGGATCAAACTGTTTGAAACCTTCGGTGCTGGCGTTCAAGCGCTGCGCGCGGGCGACGTTGATCTGGTTCTCACCGACGGCACGGCCGGGGCAGGATATGTCGATGCGTCTGACGGCGGTTTGAAGATCGTCGGCGACAAGCTTGGAACCGAGGATTTTGGTTTCATTTTCCCCAAAGGATCTGAGCTCGTTGAGCCGATGAACGCCGCTATCCAGTCAATGAAAGATGACGGCACCATCGAGGCGCTGAACACCAAGTGGTTTCTTGAGTTCAAACTGGGACAATAGCGTGCGGCGCCGTTTGGTGTGATAGGCGCGCCTGATCGCAAGAAGGACTTTCCCTGGTGGCTGGTCGTCACCGGGGTACTGGCGGCGTACTTCATTTTCCGCATCGTTTCCGACGATCTCTACAGCCAATTGCTGGTCACGCTTTCGCGCGGCATCGGGATCACGATTTTCGTCACGCTGGTCGGCTTTGTCGCCGCCAGCTTGATAGGCTTGGGCCTCGCTGTGGCCTCGCTTTCCGGGTCACTCGTTTTACGCCAGGCCGCGCGGTTCTACATCGAGATCGTCCGCGGCATCCCGATAATTGTGCTCCTGCTCTACGTGGCCTTCGTGTTGGCTCCGGCGCTCGTCGATTTATGGAATTGGATCGCCCAAGGGCTTGGCGGTGAGCCGATCCGAACCCGGGACTTTCCGTTGATTTGGCGCGCGATCCTGGCTCTGACGATCGGATATTCCGCCTTCATCGCCGAGGTCTTCCGCGCCGGTATTCAATCGGTTGATGCCGGGCAGATCGAGGCCGCCGAGGCATTTGGCTTTTCGCGATGGGGCCGCTTTCGCCGCATCGTTTTTCCGCAAGCGTTCCGCACGATCCTCCCGCCGCTCGGGAATGACTTCGTGGCCATGGTGAAGGATAGCTCGCTCGTTTCAGTGCTTGGCGTCTCCGATATCACGCAATTGGGGAAGGTGACCTCGGCCGGCAACTTTCGCTACTTCGAGACGTATAACGTGGTCGCGCTGATCTACCTGTTTATGACGATTGGTCTTTCCCTCGCGCTGCGGCGGTTGGAAAAACAGCTGCGGGACGGGCGCGACTCCGATGGACCTGAAGCAAAAACCGGCTAAGCTGAAGGCATTACCTTATTGGACCTAACTGGGAGGACCCAAGAATGCGTGCACTTATCGCCGCGGCGCTGCTGGTGGCCGCAGCACCCGCCATAGCGCAAGACACACCTTCTGCCGAAGGGGCGGAGGTTTACTTCATCGAGCCAGCCGATGGCGATACCATCAGCGGCCCCGTCAAGGTTGTCTTCGGGCTTTCCGGGATGGGCATCGCTCCGGCGGGTGTCGTGAAAGAGAATACCGGGCACCACCACCTCTTCATCAATCGGCCAGCGCTGGGCGAAGGTGAATTTGGTGAGGACGAGTTTGAGTTCGCGATGGCGAGCGACGAAAACCACATTCATTTTGGCGGTGGGCAGACCGAAACCGTGCTTGACCTGCCAGCAGGCACGCACACGCTGCAACTGGTGCTCGGCGACGACAGCCATGTCCCTCATGATCCGCCCGTCGTGTCTGAAGTGATCACGATTACCGTCGAATAAGACTGGTCCGGTCTAGCGCGGCTCCCTACCTAAAGGGCAACGCAATTTCGGAGCCGTCGCTATGACCAACCCTCTCCTGGCCGACTGGGACACCCCGTTTGGCTTGCCGCCCTTCTCGCAGATTTCTGATGACGACTTTGCTCCGGCTTTCGAAGCAGCGCTGAATGAGGCGCGCGAAGAGATTGCGCGTATCGCCGATAACGTGGAAGCGCCCACATTCGCCAATACGATTGAAGCCCTAGAGCAAGCGGACGCGCGACTTAGCCAGGTGCTGGGCGTGTTTTATAACTTGGCAGGTGCTGACGCGAATGAGACCCGTGAGGCCTTGATGCGCGAGTTTAGCCCCAAGCTCGCGCAATACGGCAGTGAGATCACCATGAATGCGGCGCTCTTCGCCCGTATCGACACCCTGTGGCAGACCCGGGAAACTCTCGGGCTCGATGACGAGCAAATGCGGGTGCTGACGCTAAGCCGCCGCAACTTTGTGCGGTCCGGCGCGCAACTCGAAGGCGCCGCTCGGGATCGACTAGCCGATATCAAAAAGCGGCTTTCGGTGCTCGGCACGGCTTTCACGCAAAACCTGCTCGCTGATGAACGGGGCTGGTTCATGCCGCTTGACGAGGCGGATCTGGAAGGCTTGCCGGACTTCGTTGTTGCCACGGCGCGTGCGGCCGGCGCTGAGAAAGAGGCTGGCGGTCCCGTCGTCACCCTCTCGCGGTCTCTCATCGTCCCCTTCCTGCAGTTTTCGCCGCGGCGCGATCTGCGCGAGAAGGCATATCGGGCCTGGGCTGCACGCGGTGCCAATGGTGGTGAGACGGATAACCGTGCGATTGCGACCGAAACACTCGCTTTGCGCGAAGAGCGGGCAACGCTCCTAGGATACGACACTTTCGCGGCATACAAGCTTGAAACGCAGATGGCGAAAACCCCGCAAGCGGTGCGCGATTTGCTGATGGAGGTGTGGCGCCCGGCAAAGGCGCGCGCCGATCAAGACGCGGAAATTCTCACGGCGATGCTGCACCAAGATGGCGTCAACGGTGCATTAGAGCCCTGGGATTGGCGCTACTACGCTGAAAAGCGGCGTAAGGCCGAGCACGATTTGGATGAAGCGGAATTGAAGCCCTATCTGCAGCTCGACCGTATGATCGAAGCCGCTTTTGCCTGCGCAAACAGGCTTTTCGGGCTGTCTTTCGCGCCCATCGACGCGGATGGCTATCACCCCGATGTGCGGCTTTGGGAGGTTACCCGCGATGGTCGCCATATGGCGGTCTTCGTCGGTGACTACTTCGCGCGGGGGTCGAAGCGTTCGGGCGCTTGGTGCTCAACGATGCGCGACCAACAAAAGCTCGACGGCGACGTGCGGCCAATCGTGGTCAATGTGTGCAATTTCGCCAAACCGGAAGAGGGTAAGCCCGCGCTATTGAGCTATGACGACGCGCGCACGCTGTTTCACGAGTTTGGCCATGCGCTGCATCAGATCCTGTCGGATGTCACCTATGAGTCAATTTCCGGCACCTCGGTCGCGCGCGACTTCGTCGAGCTGCCAAGCCAGCTTTACGAGCATTGGCTTGAGGTTCCCGAGGTGCTCGGCGAATTTGCGACCCATGCTGATACCGGCAAGCCGATGCCCCAGGAGATGCTCGATAAGGTGATCGCGGCTGCCACCTTCGATATGGGCTTTCAAACTGTTGAATATGTGGCCTCTGCCCTGGTCGACCTGTCATTTCACGATGGCGCCGCCCCGGCAGACCCGATGGCGCGCCAAGCAGAAATCCTTGCGGAGATTGGCATGCCCGCTGCTATCGGGATGCGGCACGCAACACCTCATTTCGCCCATGTTTTCGCAGGGGATGGCTATTCCAGCGGGTACTACAGTTATATGTGGTCTGAGGTGATGGACGCCGACGCGTTTGAGGCTTTCGAAGAGGCAGGCGGCGCTTTCGACCTAGAGACAGCGCGAAAGCTCGAAGCTCACATCCTTTCCGTTGGCGGATCAGAAGAGGCGGATGTGCTCTACAAGAAGTTCCGAGGCAAAATGCCAGAGGTGGAGGCGTTGTTGAAAGGGCGCGGTTTGTCAGACGCCGCTTAATCCGGCTAGATGCAAAGCTTGTCTCTGATGCGGGACCAGGCGCGCTGACCAAAGTCTTTCTTCGCAGGCTCAAGGCAATTGCGATCCAGGAACCAATAGAGAAACTTCGCGTACTGGAAATCCGACATCGCATCAGGCCCGTAGACGAGCGCATCCTTGAGATCGGTTTCGTTGCGCGGCGTCAGCGTTGCGTGCCAGTAATCGCTCTTACCGCATGTTATGACCGGCTTTTGCTGGAGTAGCGCCTCAAACCCTGCCGAGGAATTTTGCGTCACGACGACCTGGCTCGCCTGCACCAGGTCATGGACGGAGGCGTCGAGCACGCGGATATTGGGATATTGCGCCGCGAGATCGAACAGCGCTTTGCGCACGAGTTTCGGCTGATCCGGGTGGGGCTTGAGGTAAACGGTTTCATTGCTGTGGGTGGTCGCCGTGACGCGCACCATCTGCTCGGTCGTCAGGTAGTGGGTGCGCTCTTGGCCAAGTTCGATCTGCTGGCAAAAGATCACCGCAGCAGCGGCGGCCAGGGGCTGCTCGAGACGGGCCGGTTGCGCTCTCTTGGAGACATTCTCACGGGTCATGTAGCTCGCGACCCCGTTGAAGAAGTACTCCGCCTTCTCTCGGTCAATCTCATCAGGGTGGAAGCGGGCGAAGCGCAGAGATGAGTGTAGATCTGCGCCGATCTCGTCAAAATACCAAAACCCCCAGATATGGCTCGGATGCGCATGGAGACGCCCGGGCCCGTAGCCAGGCGGGCAGCCAACCATCAGGTGCAAGTGGTTTTGTTCCATCATAAGTCGCGCCGCGTGGCCTTCAGCGGCGACCAAGCGGCTTGTCATCCCGTTAAGTGTGACGTGACGGATCAGCTTGCGAAAAAAGTCGTGCTTGCCCTCTTGCACAGATTTGAGCCAACCGGCCGCGCAATGGATCACCAGTGACTTACGCTCTTGAATGTCGGACTGATGCAGGAAAGGGCGGGTTAACGTCTCCATCTTCTAATCCTGCAGGTCTGTCGCCGCGAGGCCCCAAAGCGCTTGCGCTGGCGCCCAGCCGCGATAGCCGTCAGCCGAGATGCGGCACCATTCCAACTCGCACCGCTCAAGGCGCGCGACGACGCCCATCTCGATCTGCGCACGGGGCTTCGCGCCCGCACTTGGCTTGCTCATCAGCGGCAGCAGATCTTGCTCGACGATGACCGTGCGCACCCCGGAGAGCAGCGAGTAATGCACCCAGCCACCGACGCCGTCTCGGTCGACGACGCGCCGCCAGTGACCGTATTCGTCCAGCACCTGCAGCGGCATATCGCGGTGTTTGAAAACCCAGTCGATCCTGTGGCTGAGCGATGGCCCGCGCCGCACATTGCCTTCGCTCGCCTTCAATGAAACGAAGCGCGGTATCGGCAAATTGGTGACTGGCCCGCGCTCGGCGGCGCCTACAACGCTCGTGGCTGCGCTCAACAACGCTGCCGCAATACAAAGAGCAAAGCCCCTCATACGTTCGCTATCCCGCCTGTCCCTGCTCGTCGTGTGATTTGCCAGTCGCGCCAGCGCTTTTGGTTGTACCACGACCTCGTTCTTGTCACTGTGCCCGCGACGGCTTTGAAAAGGAAGAAAGGGAGCGCCCTGCATGGTGCGTAAGCGTCTAAGTGTTGTCGTGACGCGACGGTTGCCCGAAGTTGTCGAAACGCGGATGAAAGAACTTTTTGACGTTGATTTGCGCGATGACGATCGGCCGCTGACCCGTGATGAGCTTGCATCGGCGATGCGACGCACCGATGTTTTGGTTCCGACGATCACCGATAACATCGACCAAGCCTTGCTTGCTCAGGCTGGCGACACTCTGAAGCTGATAGCCAATTTCGGTGCCGGGGTCGACAACATCGATGTAGCAACAGCGCGTCAGCGGGGTGTGTTGGTCTCCAATACGCCGGGTGTGCTCACCGATGACACTGCCGATATGACCATGGCGCTGATCTTGGCGGTGACCCGGCGTATCCCCGAAGGCCTCTCGACCATGCAGGCTGGCGCTTGGACCGGGTGGGCGCCAACAGCGCTGCTTGGCGGCCGCATCGGTGGCCAGCGGCTCGGTATTTTAGGGATGGGGCGCATCGGGCAGGCCGTCGCCAGACGCGCCAAGGCCTTTGGGATGCAGATCCACTATCATAATCGGCGGCGCTTGCGGCCGGAGACCGAAACTGAGCTAGAGGCCACCTACTGGGAAAGCCTCGACCAAATGGTCAGCCGCATGGATGTCATTTCGGTCAACTGCCCGCACACGCCATCGACCTTCCATCTCATCAACGCGCGGCGGCTCAAGCTGATGAAACCGTCATCGGTGATCGTGAATACGTCGCGTGGCGAAGTGATCGATGAAAACGCGTTGACGCGCATGCTGCGTGCAGGCGCGATCGCGGGTGCGGGCCTTGATGTTTACGAGCACGGCACAGACGTGAACCCGCGGCTGCGCGAATTGAACAATGTCGTTCTGCTGCCGCATATGGGGTCGGCCACGCGCGAAGGCCGCGCCGAAATGGGCGAGAAGGTTATCATCAATATCAAGACGTTCGCTGACGGACATCGCCCGCCCGATTTAATCGTACCGTCTATGCTCTAACGAAAAAGACCGCTCTGCATGGCAAAGCGGTCTCGTCTCTAAGTGCCGAGGCGCGTTTTACGCGAAAAACTGAAGCACTTCCTTGGATTGGGACTCAAGGTTCTTGCGCATTTTTCCGAAGGCGGCGGCTTCAAGCTGACGCACCCGCTCCTTGGAAAGGCCCAGTTCGTTGCCGAGCGATTCTAGCGTTCGGGGTTCGTCACGCAGCTTGCGTTCACGCACGATGAAACGCTCACGCTCATTGAGGTTTTGTAGCGCCGACACCAACCACTTGCGGAGTGTCACGATGTCTTTGTCATGGGCCACCACCTCCGCGGGAAGCTCACTATCGTCTTCGAGGGTTTCGATCCACTCGCGCCCTTCGTCATCCATCGATTGTGTGGCGTTAAGGGAGAAGTCAGAACCGGAGAGGCGCCCCTCCATCAGCTCCACGTCAGCGAGGGGCACGCCAACCTCTTGCGCAATCATCTCGCGCATTTTCTGCTTGTCGAGTGTCTTGCCTTCGGCGGCAGCCTCACGCTCGAGCCGGGCTTGCACGCGGCGCATGTTGAAAAAGAGCGACTTCTGGCTAGAGGTGGACCCGGTGCGCACCATCGACCAGTTGCGCATCACGTAGTCCTGGATGGACGCTTTGATCCACCAAACGGCATATGTGGAGAAGCGAACCCCACGATCCGGGTCAAACTTGTCTGCCGCCTTCATCAGGCCGAGCGACGCCTCTTGGATGAGGTCCCCCATCGGCGCGCCGTACCGTTTGAACTTTGCCGCCATCGATATCGCGAGGCGCATATAGGCGGTTATCAGGCGATGCAGCGCCTGTTCGTCCCGCTGATCGCGCCAGGCATAGGCAAGCTCGCGCTCAGTCTCTGCGTCCAGCAATTCGGCCTGCATAGCACGCCGCGGTAAGGTATGTTCGTTGAATGCGTCCAAAGCCATCAAACCCCCTGAGAAGTCCGTATCAGCGGCCACTTACGTCGCCTTATGTTAGTTGCTACGTCAGGTCGAGAAGTTTGGATCAAACAAAATCGCATGATTTTTTCAAAAGCGTTGGTTTTGGGGGGCGCGCGCTCGGGTAAATCGACATTTGCTGAGACCCTTTTGCACGGCGCGCCGAAGCCTTGGACCTACATCGCGACGGCCCAGGCCTTTGACGAAGAGATGAAACAGCGTATCGCCCTTCACACCGAGCGGCGCGCTGAACATTGGCGCATGATTGAAGCACCGCTTGATGTCGCAACAATTCTGGCGGATTCCAGCAGCGATGACGCGATCCTCCTCGATTGCGCGACCTTATGGCTCTCAAATCAAATGCTTGCGGACGCTAACATAGAGCGGGTTACCAAACGCTTGCTCGACGCCGTAAGGGCGTTCCAAGGCATTATTGTGATTGTCTCAAACGAGGTTGGCAGCGGGATTGTGCCTGAAAACGCGCTCGCAAGACGCTTCCGCGATGCGCAGGGCCGCCTCAATCAGCACTTGGCCGCTGAGGCGGATCTGGTGGTCTTGGTCACCGCTGGTTTGCCTTTGGTGTTAAAAGGCGCCTTGCCGCCGCAATCGACATGACGCGGTTTTGGTGGGTGCGCCATGCCCCGACCCATGTGAAAGCCATGGTTGGCTGGGTCGATGTCCCGGCTGATCTTTCCGACGCCGCGCAGATCGCCCGTCTCAGCGACTATCTCCCTCAAAGGGCAATTATGGTTGCCTCTGATCTGAGCCGCGCGTCAAAAACCGCCGATGCTCTGGCAAAGCCTGACCGCAGCCGATTGCCCGATGATCCCACCCTCCGCGAGATTAACTTTGGCGTGTGGGATGGCCGCGCGTTCGACGACGTCGACAAGGAAGCCCCGGTTCTCCTGAGAAAATACTGGGATCAGCCAGGCGATGTGCGCCCGCCTGAGGGTGAGAGTTGGAACGAGGTCTGCGCCCGGGTTAACAGCGCCGCCGATGCGCTGGCCCATCGATACGACGAAATGGACGTGATCGTTGTCGCCCATTTCGGGGTAGTCCTGACGCAAGTTCAGCGGGCTCTGGGGATCTCGCCGCTCGATGCCTTCGGCTACAAAATCCACAACCTCTCGGTAACGGTTACCGAATTCGATGGCACTTGGCGCGCTGGTATCGTCAACCACGTGCCGTGATCGAAGGCATTCTAGAAATTCATTTCCCTCAACCGCTGGCAGCGCGTTAAGCCGGGATATGACTTACGATCTCTATCTCGGCGATTACACCTACTCTAGCTGGTCGCTGCGGGCGTACCTTTTGTTCGATCGTTTCAGCATCCCTGTCTCGACGCATATGATCTGGTTTGGCGAGGATCGCAGCGTTGGCGAGGGGCTTGCGGCCTTCGGGGTCGATGCGCGCACCGTGCCGACTGTGGTGATCGACAAAACCACCACGATAGGCGACTCGCTCGCCATCGCTGAAGAATTGGCATCCCGCCATCCGGACGCGGGCTATTGGCCGGATGATGCCGCTGCGCGGGCCAGGGCGCGCTGGCTTGCCGCCGAGATGCATTCAGGCTTTGCGCCGCTCCGATCGGCGTGTCCGATGGATCTTCGCCGCGCCTATCGCGGTTTTGAGCCTGATGCGGCGGTGCTCGAAAACCTTGCCCGCATCGAACAAATCTGGACTTTGGCGCGCGCTGAAGGCGGCTCGGACACGCCTTGGCTGTGCGGCCGCTACTCGATTGCAGACGCGTTCTTTGCGCCTGTCGCGGCGCGGATCGCCACCTTTGACCTGCCAGTGGGCGACGTGGCTCAGGCTTATGTCGCCGCGCATCTTGCTGATCCGAGTTTCCGGCGCTGGCGTTCAATGGCGCTCGCGGAAGGCAATGACTTGTCATGGTACGCGCAAGACCTGCCTGAGCGGCCCTGGCCCGGGCCTGCCGTTCAACGTGCAGAAGTTGTCGAGAGTGGCCCGGCAATAAACTATCAATGCCCCTATTCAGGTGGTCCGGTGACGCATTTTCTAGAACTGGACGGTGCGGTTTGGGGCTTTTGCAACGCGTTTTGCCGCGACAAGACGGCGTTTGATCCCGATGCGTGGGACGCGTTTGTTGCACTGCGCGGGGGCTAAGCAAAGGCGCGTTTACGGTTCGTCAACCATCCTGAACGTATCCCTTGATGATTGGATAGGGGATACTGATCGTCGCGCGCGCTTACACCGTCGCCTTTGAGGGCATTGATGCGCGGCTTGTGGAAGTGCAATGCGCCATCACACCGGGATTGCCCTCTTTCGCGGTGGTCGGACTTCCAAACAAGGCGGTCAGTGAAGCCCGGGAGCGGGTGCGCGCGGCGCTAAGCGCGCTTTCAATTGCGCTGCCGTCCAAGAAAATAACCATCAACCTGTCGCCCGCGGATCTGCCGAAGGAAGGGTCGCATTTCGACCTGCCCATCGCGCTTGCGCTGCTGGCGGCGCTGGGCGTGATCCCAGCTGACGAAGTGGCGCGCTGTGTGGCGTTGGGCGAGTTATCCCTCGATGGCTCATTGGTCGCGGTGGTCGGGGCCCTGCCGGCAGCGATGCAAGCCGCTGAGGCCGAGTGCAAATTGGTTTGTCCCAAAGCCTGCGGCGCCGAGGCGGCTTGGGTCGGCGCAACGCCGGTCATCGCGCCAGCCAGCCTTGACGCTGCGATCCAGCACTTTTCAGGACGGCGTGTGCTTGAGCCCGCTGACCCAGGCGAAGTGACGCAGCCCGATGCCGGCGGGCCGGATCTACGCGATGTCAAAGGCCAGGAGCGCGCCAAACGCGCGTTAGAGATCGCCGCCGCGGGGCGTCATCACGTGCTTATGTGCGGCACACCAGGTTCCGGCAAATCGATGCTCGCCAAGCGCTTGCCGGGTATCCTGCCACCGCTCACCGCGGCGGAGGCGCTCGAGACATCGATGATCCATTCACTGGCCGGGCTACTGGACGAAGGCGGCATCTCCCGAGTCCGCCCGTTTTGCGAGCCGCACCACACAGCGTCGATGCCTGCCATTGTCGGCGGCGGCAAAGGCGCTATGCCCGGGCAGATCTCGCTGGCCCATAATGGCGTGTTGTTCATGGACGAGTTTCCCGAATTTGCCCGCCCCGTCTTAGAGACATTGCGGCAACCGATTGAAACTGGCGAGGTCGTCGTGGCACGGGCCAACGCCCATGTCCGCTATCCGTGTCGGTTCATGCTGGTCGCGGCTGCCAATCCGTGCAAATGCGGCTACCTGACTGAGCCGGGCCGCGCCTGTAATCGGGCGCCGATTTGCGGCGAGGATTACATGGGCCGGATCTCGGGGCCGTTGATGGACCGATTTGACCTGCGTCTCGATGTGCCGCCGGTGGCCTTCCGCGATCTTGATTTGCCGGAAAGCGGCGAGCCGTCATCGGTCGTCGCTGCTCGAGTTACTGCCGCTCGTGAGCGTCAAAACGCACGATACCGTGAGATTACCGGCATCCGTGTCAATGCCGACGTGGAGGGGGCGCTTTTACAAGCGGTCGCCGAGCCCGATACCGAAGGCAGGGCCATGCTCAACCGGGTCGCGGATCGGTTTGGCCTGTCGGCACGCGGCTACCATCGGATCATGCGCGTTGCCCGCACAATCGCCGATCTTGCCGGTTCGGAAAGGGTGCAAGCGCCTCACGTGGGCGAAGCGATCAGCTACCGAATTGCTGAAGCGCGGACGCCAGCTTGCGCCTAAAGACCGCTCCGGCGCGCCTCGATCGCGTCCCAAATCAGCCCGGCGGCATTGGTGCCATCGAACCGTTCCAACTCCTGCAGGCCGGTTGGCGAGGTGACGTTGATCTCGGTGAGGTAATTGCCAATCACATCGATCCCGACAAAAATCTGCCCGCGTTCCCGCAGGGTCGGGCCAATCGCGGCGCAAATCTCGCGGTCGCGCTCTGACAGCCCGATTTTCCGAGGCTCGCCGCCGACATGCATGTTTGATCGGGTTTCCCCCGGTTGCGGGACCCGGTTGATTGCGCCGACCGGCTCACCGTCAACCAAAATCACCCGCTTGTCGCCCGCGCTCACATCGGGGAGGAACTTTTGTGCGATCAGCGGCTCGCGGTTGATGGCGGAAAACATCTCATGCAGCGACGCCAGATTGCTATCCCCAGCCGACAGGCGAAACACACCAGCCCCGCCATTGCCATAGAGCGGCTTTAGAATGATGTCGCTATGGGCGTCTTTAAAGGCGCGCAGCGTTTCCAAGTCACGGGCAATGGTGGTGGGCGGGATAAGATCGGGAAACTGCAAAACCAGCAGCTTCTCCGGGCAATTGCGCACCCAAAACGGATCATTGACCACCAAAACCTGCGGCGACAGCGCCTCCAACAGATGCGTTGTGGTGATATAGCCCATGTCAAAAGGCGGATCCTGGCGCAGCCACACCACATCAAACTCGGCTAGATCCGCCTGCCGCCGCGCGCCCAAGGTGACATGATCGCCCTGCTGGCGCTGCACTGTGATCGGCCAACCCTGAGCCGTGATCGTGCCCGACTGCCATGCTAGATGCTCGGGCCGATAGTAAAACAACGTGTGGCCCCGCGCTTGCGCCTCTTCGGCCAAGCGAAAGGTGCTGTCGGCGCTGATATCGACGGTTTCAATCGGGTCCATCTGAATGGCGACCGTCAAGGGCATGGGCAACTCCGCGCTTCGGTTGCCCTTTCATGGCGCAGCTTGGATGTGGGAACAAGCAGGCGGCACCGCGCGGTCTATAGAAACGCGTTTTCCACAATCTCAACAGCGCCTTGGCCATCCACCAGCGCGGCATCAAATTGTATATCCGTCAGTTGCCCATGCGGCATGGTCGCCAGATAGCCGGCTGACGCAGCCTGCAACCGCTTAATTTGGCGCGCTGTGATACGCATGGCAGCAGCGGCGAAAGTGCGCGCTTTCTTGACTTCCACGAAGGTGAGCGCACCGCCCTTTTCAAAGATCAAATCAATCTCACCACCGCCATGTTGCCTAGCGCCACGCCATCGCTTGTCGCGAAGCACATAGCCTTCCCGCTGATAACGGGTGGCCACGATTTCCTCCGCAGCGGCCCCAGCATGGTAGGAAACCGCACCGCTCATCGTGATTTGTCCATAGCCAATGCCGCCTGATAAACCTGCCGCCGGGGTAGATTGAGGGCGATTGCGACATGGGCTGCTGCGTCTTTCACCGACATGGTCAGAAGCGCGGTTTGCAAAGCGTTTTCCATATCATCCTCCGTCGCTGTCCTCCGATCGCGGTCAATCAACAAAACGATTTCGCCGCGCAATGTGACGCCATCAATCTCGGCGGCCACATGCGCGATCGACCCGCGACGCACCTCTTCGAACCGTTTCGTAACCTCCCGGCAGAGCGCCATCTGCCGATCATCGCCCCATAGCTCGCACATATCACCTAATGTTCGGTGAATGCGCTTTGGCGCCTCAAAAATTACCAGCGTCGCATCGGTGCTGCCGAGATGGGTGAGCCAGGTCCGGCGTGCTGTCGTGCTGGTGGGAGGAAAGCCCGCGAAAAGGAAACGGTCGGTTGGCAGCCCGGCGATGGTCAGAGCGGCGGTAATGGCGGAGGGGCCCGGCGCCGTTGTCACCGCAAGGCCTTGCTCAATAGCCGCCCTACTCAGCGCAAAGCCGGGATCCGCCAGCAGCGGGGTACCGGCGTCGGATGTGTAGGCGACCGATCTCCCCTCGGTGATATGTCGCAACAGACGCGGTCGCATCGCGGCGCCGTTATGGTCGTGGTAGGCAAGGATTGGCCGATCCCGCAGGTCAATAGCGTGCAATTGCAATAGGTGGCGCAAACGCCTTGTATCCTCTGCCGCCAACACCTCGGCTGATGCTAAGATATCGAGCGCGCGCAAGGTGATATCGCGGGCATTCCCAAGCGGGGTGGCCACGAAATACAGCCCAGGCTCCAAATCGCTTACACGTGCCGACAGCGTTTACACTCCTCGAGCCGCCGTTTACTCGCTTTTGTGTTGCGCATAGTCTAACGGTAACCGCAACAGGGGCGTGGAGCAGTGAGCCTTTGATGAACGCTATCTTTCGTGCCGTTGGCGCACGCGCCCGCTCAGCAACGCTGGTGCTTGTTGCCGTGGGCCTCGCTGCCTGCGGCGGCGTGCAATTGGTCAATCCCAACGGTCCAGGTCTTGCGGTGGGCCAACCCGTGCAAGTGGCCTTGTTGGTGCCATCTGGGTCGGGGCAGGCGGGCGATGAGACGCTGGCCATCTCGCTGGAAAATGCGGCCCGTCTTGCGATCAGCGACCTCAGCGGCGTCGAGGTTGATCTGCAGGTCTATCAAACAGCGGGTGATCCAGAACGGGCGGCGAGCGCGGCTGCCGAAGCGGTCGGCTCCGGCGCGACGATTATCCTCGGGCCCGTCTATGCAGCATCGGCCAATGCTGTTGGCTCGGTGGTGGCTGCGCGCGGCGTCAACGTGCTAAGTTTTTCAAACAACACCGACATTGCGGGCGGCAACGTCTTCGTGCTGGGCAACACGTTTGAGAACACCGCGTCTCGGCTGGTCAGCTATGCCCGTGCGCAGGGGCGCAGCCAGGTAACCATCGCATACGGCCAAGACACAGCCGAAACCAAAGGTCGCGACGCAATCGCCACCTCCCTCGCCTTGGCGGGGGCCACATTCGCCGGTGAAACCTCGTTTGAGCTGTCGCAAAGTGGCGTTGTGCAAGCCGCGACGGAAGTCAGGGAAACGGTCAATAACTCCGGCTCCAACGCGATCTTCTTCACGTCAGGCACGGCCGGGGCGCTGCCGATCTTGTCGCAACTTTTGATCGAGAACGGGCTAGACCGGGAAGCCGTTCAATTCATCGGTCTGCAGCGCTGGGACATTCCGCCTAGCGCGTTGGAGCTTCCCGGCCTTCAGGGTGGGTGGTTTGCGGTGCCGTCACCAGGTCTGGCCGAGCAGTTTTCAGCACGGTACCAGGCGGCGTATGGCCAGCCGCCTCACCCAATCGCCGGTTTGGCCTATGACGGGATCGCAGCAATCGGGGCGCTGGTCAGTGCCGGTACCCCCGATGCGTTGTCGGCCGCGTCGCTGACACAGCCCACCGGCTTTGCTGGTGTTAACGGCGCGTTTAGGCTTTTACCGAATGGAACCAATGAGCGCGGCCTGGCCGTCGCCACGATAATCGATCAGCAGGTGAGCATACTTGACCCCGCCCCCCGAAGCTTCACTGGTCCAGGTTTCTGACCCGCCACGTCCTGACGAAGGCGGCCCCTTTGACAATGCCTTCGCGACAAACGTGGTCGATGACGCCGTAAGGGACCTCTGCGCGCGCGAAGCAGAGGCCAAGAAAATCCGGTCTGGCCTCGTGGGTATTCTCAAAACTGCGCAGTCAAAAGCGCGCGCGAAGATTGCCCAGAGCCTCGCCGCCGAGCCCTATAAAGCGCGCGAGGCCATGCGCGCGTATTCCGATGTCACCGACGCGGTCGTGCGCACGGTGTTTCGGGTGGCCACAGATCATCTCCATCCGCTGCCCAATCCAACACGGGGTGAGCGGCTTTCAGTCCTGGCGGTAGGCGGATACGGGCGCCAGGATATGGCACCGTTCTCCGACGTGGACCTGTTGTTTTTGACGCCCTACAAAGTAACGCCCTGGGCGGAGAGCGTGATCGAGAGCGCGCTGTACATCTTCTGGGATCTCAAGCTGAAGGTGGGCCATGCCAGCCGGACCGTGCGCGATTGTCTGCGCCTCGGCCGTGATGACTACACCATACGCACATCGTTGCTCGAGCATCGGTTGATTGCTGGCGAAGCAGACCTCGAAAGCGAGCTGAAACGGCGGCTTTGGTCTGAGCTTTTCAGCAATACCGCGACCGATTTCATCGAAGCCAAGCTGGCGGAACGGGAAGCGCGCCACCAAAAGCAGGGCGGTCGCCGCTACATGGTGGAGCCCAATGTCAAAGAAGGCAAAGGCGGTTTGCGTGACCTGCAATCGCTGTTCTGGATTGATAAATATGTGCATGGCGTCGAGCAGGCGGGCGACCTGGTCGACCTCGGTGTCCTGCGACAGGACGAATACGATGCGCTCCTGGAGGCCGAAAACTTCTTGATGGCAGTGCGCTGCCATATGCATCTCTCGACCGGGCGCGCGCAGGATCAGCTTACTTTTGACCTGCAAGTCGACGTCGCTCATCGCCTTGGCTATCTCGACGAGGGTGGGCGCCGCGCGGTCGAGCATTTTATGCAGGACTATTTCCGCCACGCGACCCAAGTGGGCGACTTCACCCGAATTTTCCTAACCGACTTAGAAGCACGCCTGGTCAAGCGCGAGCCCCGGTTGGCGCGTCTGTTCAAGCGGCGGCGCAAAGTCCGCCCGGGCTATGAAATCATTCACAATCGTCTCGCGGTCGCCGATCCGGATGCGTTTGTGGCCGACAAGCTCAATCTCTTGCGTCTATTCGAAGAGGCGCTGCGCACGGGGCTGTTTATCCATCCTGACGCGATGCGGCTGGTCACTGCCAATCTCAACCTGATCGATGAGGAGATGCGCCAAGACCGTGAAGCGACGCGGATTTTCCGCGATCTTCTGCTTAAACACGGCAACCCCGAACGGGCTTTGCGCCGCATGAACGAGCTGGGTGTGTTGGCGGCTTTCGTGCCGGAGTTCGAGCCCATCGTCGCGATGATGCAGTTCAACATGTATCACAGCTACACGGTTGATGAGCACACCATCCAATGCATCCGCGTTCTCGCGCAAATTGAGCGCGGTGAACTTGTTGAGGAACTGCCCATCGCCTCGCGTATTCTGGAAGAAGGGCTGAACCGGCGCGTTCTCTACATCGCGTTGCTGTGCCACGATCTGGGCAAAGGCCGTGATGAAGACCACTCGATTCTGGGGGCGCGGTTGGCGCGGAGCGTGGCGCCGCGCCTGGGTCTTAAGCCTTCTGAATGTGAGACGGTTGAGTGGCTGGTGCGCTATCATTTGCTCATGTCGGACATGGCGCAGAAGCGCGACATCGCCGATCCGCGCACGGTGCGTGACTTCGCCAAAGCGGTGCAGACGCGAGAGCGCCTCGACTTGCTCACGGTGCTCACTGTCTGTGATATCCGCGGTGTAGGCCCGAATATCTGGAACAACTGGAAGGCAGCGCTGTTGCGTGCGCTCTACCGTCAGACCAGCCGCGCGCTCGAAGATGGGCTTGAGGCGCTCAACCGCACCCATCGCGGCGCTGAGGCCAAACGGACGCTCAAAGCCGCGCTTTCGGATTGGGACCCCAAAGAGCTGCGCAAGGAGTTGGAGCGGCACTACGCGCCCTACTGGCAAGGCCTTCATGTTACCGCGCATGTCGATTTCGCCGAATTGCTGCGCAACGTGGATGAGGGCGACATTCAGGTCAAACTGACACCTGACGAAGACCGAGATGCTACCCGCGTGACCCTTGCCATGGCGGATCACCCGGGGATTTTCTCGCGGATGTGCGGTGCTCTGGCGCTTGTGGGCGCCAACATCAAAGATGGCCGTACCTTTACCACTAAGGATGGTTGGGTCACCGCCGCCTTTTGGGTCCAGGATATCGAGGGCGCGCCGTATGAGGCCTCGCGCCTGCCGCGCCTACGCAACACGATCCATAAGACGCTTGGCGGCGAAATCATTGCCCGCGAAGCAATGCGATCGCGCGATCGAATGAAGAAACGCGAGAAGGCGTTCCGCGTGCCCACCTCGATTACCTTCGATAACCAAGGCTCAGAGATCTACACGATTATCGAAGTTGATACCCGCGACCGGCCCGGCCTTCTCTATGACCTCACCCGCACCCTTGCCGAGAGCAACGTGCAAACCGCAAGCGCGGTGATCGCCACATATGGCGAGCAGGTTGTCGACAGCTTCTATGTCAAAGACATGTTCGGCCTAAAACTGCATTCAGAGACGCGCCGTAAGCTCCTGGAGAAAAGGCTGCGCGAGGCAATCGAGCAAGGCGCTGTACGCGCGCGGGAGACATCGTGACACCGCGCGCCCGCTATAGGACGCCCGGTTGAAACCCATCCGGCTGATAGCGGCGTTCTTAACTGTCGGTATCTGGACGATGGCCAGCCGCATCATGGGCTTCGTGCGTGATGTCATGATCGCCGCGCTTCTAGGGTCTGGCCCGGTGGCGGAGGCATTCCTCGTGGCCTTCGCCCTCCCCAATATGTTCCGCCGTATCTTCGCCGAGGGCGCGTTCAATATGGCCTTCGTGCCGATGTTCGCCAAAAAGCTGGAGCGCGGCGACGATGCGGCCGGTTTTGCGCGCGACGCTTTCGCCGGGCTTGCCGGGATTCTCATCGTGCTCACCCTGGTTGCTCTGGTTGCTATGCCCTGGCTTGTCCTAGCGATGGCCGGGGGTTTTGCCGACGATGTGCGGTTTGACCTGACAGTTCTCTACGGGCGCATCGCGTTTCCCTATATCCTGTTCATTTCGCTTGCGGCGCTCCTTTCAGGGCTGCTCAACGCGATTGGCCGGTTTGCGGCGGCCGCAGCGGCGCCAGTTTTGCTGAACGTCCTGTTCGTGGCCGCGATGGCGATTGGCGATGCGTTGGGCCTGGATATCGGGCTGCTCTTGGCTTGGACCGCGACAGCAGCCGGTATCGCGCAACTGGTGCTTGTTTGGATTGCCGCTGCCCGCGCGGGTTTTCGCCTCGTCCCCTCACGGCCGCGATGGACCCCCGAGCTACGCCGCTTGGCAGTCATCGCGGCACCCGCTGCTCTGGCGGGCGGTGTGGTGCAGATCAACCTCCTGGTCGGGCGGCGCGTGGCCAGCTTCTTTGACGGCGCCGTGGTCTGGCTCGCTATGGCGGACCGGCTTTACCAACTTCCCTTAGGTGTGGTCGGCGTCGCCATAGGCGTGGTGCTGTTGCCGGACTTGTCGCGTCGGCTTGGCGCGGGCGACACCGATGGGGGGCGCGACGCGTTCAACCGAGCGAGCGAATTGAGCCTCGCGCTGACAATCCCTGCCGCTGTTGCACTGGTGGTGATGCCGCTGCCGTTGATCTCGGTGTTATTCGAAAGAGGGGCATTCGAAGCCTCAGACAGTATCGCCGCGGCCCAAGCGCTTGCGATTTACGGCCTAGGGTTACCCGCTTTCGTGCTGCAAAAGGTGCTGCAGCCGCTGTACTTTGCCCGGGAAGACACCCGCTCACCGTTCCGCTACGCGCTTGTCGCCATGGTGATCAACGCGGTGGTGGCTTTTGGACTGTCGCCATGGATAGGCTTTACCGCAGCGGCTTGGGCGACGACGATAGCCGCTTGGGCGATGGTGGCGTTGCTTTGGCGGGGTACCGCAGCGATGGGCGCCGCCGCGCAACTCGACAAGCGCTTGAAGAACCGGTTGTGGCGCATCGTGTTGGCAGCGCTCGGTATGGGCGCGGCGCTCGTTTGGGCGGGACAGCTACTCGGGCCCCTCCTGTTTGCAAGCGCAACGCGCTATCTCGCGCTGGCTGCTTTGGTGTTCCTCGGTATCGCCGTCTACTTCGTGCTGGCGCATATTTTGGGCGGGTTACCTGCAGGCGATCTGAAACGGGCGCTCAGGCGTCAACGCTGACGCAGCTTATCGCGGATCCTGGCGATGCCGCCCGGGCTGAGAACGATCGACAAAGCGAACCCCGCAGCAAACCCTGCCAAATCAGCGATCCATTCATAGCCGCCGCCAAACAGCAGCCCGAAGACCAACTGTATCGCCATCAGAAAGCCGATCAGGCTGAAGGCCCGCGACTGCTGTTGTCCAAGCTGCCCGAGGAAAACCCATAAAATGAAGGTGTAGGCACCGATCAGGCCGTAAGCGCCAGGAAAGCCACCAACCAGCGGCTGATTACCCGGCACGATAAGCAGGTAGAGCAACGCCGCCAGAACACTCGACCCGACGAATATGGCGATCACCGTCCACGGGCCAAACTGCTCGCCGACCAATTTGCCAAGCGCGAGAACGAACACCACAACGAACACCATCTGCGTGAAAGACCCGTGTACGCAGGGGTAGAGGACCAAGCGCAGCAGATGCTCAAGCGGCCATAGACCCATCTCCCATAAGGTGCGGAACAACTCGGGGATAACCGCAAATTCCCGCATGAGCGCGATCCGCCAGCCAATTGCGTTGGGTCCGCCAATCAGGCCACGCGCGCCAAGTTGAAGCGCCATTTCGACGCCAAAAAAGAACAGCGCCAAAACCACCACGCTGGCGGGCAGGGCGTTAAACGGCGATTCGTCGTGGCCAGGGCGCATCGTGTCTTCCTTGACGGCGTTAGGCCCTTGCGTTACGCGACCCGCGCGATTTTTTCCAGACGGAGCGAAGCCATGCCCGCGTTCACCCCCCGCGTTTTTTCGGGCATCCAGCCATCAGGCGGCCTTACGCTCGGCAACTATCTCGGCGCGATGAAGCACTTTGTGTCGATGCAGAATGAGGGCGGCTACGAGACGGTCTACTGCATGGTCGATCTTCACGCGATTACCGTGTGGCAGGATCCAAAGGCGCTGATGGCGGCGACGCGCGAGTTATGCGCGGGCTTCATAGCCGTTGGGATCGACCCGGAGAAATCCGTCCTGTTTAACCAAAGCCAAGTGGCCGAGCATGTGCAACTCGGTTGGATCTTCAATTGTGTCGCTCGGATCGGCTGGATGCAGCGGATGACGCAGTTCAAGGACAAGGCGGGCAAAAATGCGCAGAATGCCTCGCTTGGCCTGTTCGCTTACCCCGCTTTGATGGCGGCGGACATCTTGGTTTATCACGCCACGCATGTGCCGGTTGGTGAAGACCAGAAGCAGCATTTGGAGCTGACGCGCGACATCGCGATTAAGTTCAACAACGATTTCGGTGAGGAGTTTTTCCCCATAACCGAGCCGGTGATACACGGTGCCGCCACGCGGGTGATGTCGCTCCGCGATGGCTCAAAGAAGATGTCGAAATCCGACCCCTCCGATATGTCGCGCATCAATTTGACCGATGACGCTGACGCGATCGCGCAGAAGATCCGTAAAGCAAAAACCGACCCTGAGCCTCTGCCCCATTCAGTGGGTGAGCTTGCCGAGCGGCCCGAGGCACGCAATCTGGTGAATATCTACGCCGCGCTCGCCGATATCACGCCCGAGACCGTCTTGGCAGAGCACGGTGGCCAACAATTCGGCGTGTTTAAGCCTGCATTGGCTGATCTTGCTGTGGATAAACTTGCACCCATCGCGCAGGAAATGGCGCGCCTTACGCAAGACCCCGCCGAGATCGATCGGGTTTTGCTCAAAGGGGCCGAGCGCGCCCGCGCCATCGCATCACCGATTCTGAAACGTGCATTTGAGATCACCGGCATGGTTGGCGGTTAAAGGCCGAGCTTTTCAGTCCATAATCTAGGCCCGGGAGAGAAAACGAATCTGCGCTCTGCGGACTTATTGTTCCCATATTGGAAACAATGCTGCGCTGCAGAAAAACGGCCCAAATCAGCGCAAATTCAACTTTCAGTAACAGACTGCAATAGAAGCGCAATTATCCACAGATCTTGGAATATTCACAGGCAAAAGCCGAGCGCGCCCCGTTGCCGCACGTGCAAACACCGCCTACTCTGACCCTGCGTCGTGGGGAAGGGTGTAGTGTTGGTATTCGCACCCAAGTTGTTCGTCCGCGTGCCACCGCGCGTTCATTTCCGGGTGCGTGTATCGCCCGGTCGGGTCGGCTTGACGCGTATTGCCGATCCAAGCCCGAAGCGTATTTTTTGGGCACAGCGTGGCGCCTCCGGTCAGCAATGGCCGGAGGCATTTTTTTCGAAGCATACGTGCGCGCTTGATCGGGGGCGCGCGCAGACAAGCGCCGCCATAAAGGCGCCTTGATCAGGCCTGAACCGCGCCGCGTTCCCGCAAAATATGGTAAACGTGGTGTTACTATTGGGCTGGTTCCTATGTCGCTTGAGCCGCTTGTGTCGCTTGTTCAGCAAACCCCCGCGTCAGTGCTAACCAAGGACGCTCTCGTCCTTGTGCATCTTATCGCGCTTGCGGTCGGTATCGGCACAGTGCTTCGGACGGATCTTGCTATCTTAAGGGGCCTCAGACGCCCGTTCACGCACGCTGATTTCGATTGCGTGGCGAGAGCCCACCACACCATTTCCCGCGCTCTGTGGGTGCTTTGGTTTTCCGGCCTTGCGCTGTTTTTCCTCAAGACCGGCGGCGACCCGTCAGAAGCCAGCGCAAAGCTCATGGCGAAACTGGCGACCGTCTCATTCCTGACGGTGACGGCGATGATTTTTAGCGACGTGGGTTTGCCGATACTCCGCGCGCAGGTTGGCCAGCCCTTGGTGGCGCTGTCTCTGCGCCATCGGTGCGCGCTTGCCATTCTGGCGGGTCTGTCAGTTGGAGGGTGGTCAACCTCGCTCATTCTCGGTGGCGCGGCGACAACTCAAACGGCTGAATGGTCCGGCCTGGCTGTGCTCATGGCTTGCACACATGGATGCTCGGTGACATGCGCGCTTACTGCGGCGTGCATCGTACCGCTTCTATTCGGCCAAAGCGCCGCTATAGGAGGAAACAACGTCGAACCGATGCGGCCACGCCATCCGACACAAGACAGCGTCATCAGGATCGACCGCGCTGCCTGAGTACCGCCGCGCTCGTTTGGCCCGATCCGTAAACGCACGGAAGTTTACCGCTAGCGCGCCGCGAAAGCGTTGAAGTTGTAAAAGAACCGCCTGGCTTCCGGCGAGGTGCAGCCATAGTCGGCAAAAAACCTGCGGGCATCGCGTTTTCCGAACATTTCCGCCTGAACCAGCGACATCGTTGTCTGTATGCCTGATTGCGCCCCATCGACGAGCGCGCCATCACGACTGGGCGACGGCTGGCCGTGCAACTCTTCGAGGGCGCCCACGAAGGTTCCAACCATATCGCCGACCGACATCGCCGACAGCACATTGCGCGCCCGCGTACCGACGAGCGCTCGGCAAGCCGCGGCGCTGTCGTCGGCATTCACGAACATTTCGGCGAACGCCCAAAGATATAGCCCATGATCAAGCCGCGAATAACCGTCTGTGTCTCCAGTGAAAATGGCCGCAAACAGGCCGGGATCAGCAAATCTTGCGGCATCGAAATCCTGTCCGAACCCATACTCTGCTGGATCGAACCCGGCCTTCCCGGCTGCGGCAAGGTACCGGCCCAACCTCTCGGGTGGGAGATGTCCGCTCTGCGCAAGCCAGGCGAGGTTGAGCCACGCAAACCCATATCCGTTGTCGGCAGCAGATTGGTATGCCGCTGCGGCGTCGCTCATCTTGCCTTCCGCCTGATGCGCGCGGCCTTCCTGGTAGGCGAACCGTGGTGTTTCCGGGAAGTACCGAACAGCATCCGTGCAGGCGGGCACGGCGCGCGTTGCGTCAATTTCCGCGATTTCGACCCCAGGGGTTGTCTTCGCGGGATCGGAAGGGCTTGCCGCGAGCGCATCGCAGGTCTCCGCCGCAGTGGTCTTGCGCGCTTCGAACTCGGCCAAAAGACGCGGGCGCTCAGCCCAAGGGTGTAAGGTATAGCCGTTTTCGGGCGTAAAAGCGTCATTCTCAACCGATGCCTTCAACGCCGCGATCAGATCCGCCTCGCTGTCAAACGCAGCGTGGTTATACTCATCTATTTCAACGGCAACCCCGGAGCGGTCTAGGAGGGCCTGGTCAACGTTTGGCGCATAAAGCTGCAGGACCATAGTCTCGCCGCCGAAAGCAATGACTGCCACCATGTAGGCGTACCCACCGGCGAACGGGGCTTGCACGCCCAGGAAGCGCGCGAAGTCTGGGTCACCGATGTCGATACCGATGTCGAAGAAGGCAAAGCGCTGCTCAGCACCGTTCACCGTGCGAACGTAACTGGAACCGTCTTGCCGCAACTCTGCCAGCCCGCGATCGGTCAGCGCAACGAATTGACCGTCAAGCGGTTTGATCAGGCGGCTATCATCAACGAGCGGTCTTTCCGATTTGAAACAACCCGCGAGGGTAATCGACGCTAACACCAACAAAACAAACCGAAGCATAACTTAATCGCCCCCAACCAAGACAAACTCGATACGTCCCGGGAGATCCTCCCGTTGCGTAAACGTTGGTAAATTTGCCCCGGTTTTCAAGATTGCTCACTCCGATGGCTGTCGTGACGCCAACGATTGCACGGCTCGATATGGTTTGAGGCTGTTAATCGCCATGCCAGCGTCATTGACGTGGCTTTGATTATAGTCGCGATTGCCGGCTTTGCGTTATGGGCCGGTTGGGACCCTTCGAATTTGGTAGCGGAGGAGGGACTTGAACCCCCGACACGAGGATTATGATTCCTCTGCTCTAACCAACTGAGCTACTCCGCCATCGGCGCGCTAGCTAGGCGAGGGGCTTCGGCCCGTCAAGCGTAAATGCGAGCAGCATCCCGCGCAGAACCAGGCCTGCGCTTGCAATGACGAGCAGACGGCCCCATGTCCAGCGTGCCGATCATACACGGCCCACATATTGCACAGCATGAATTCAATCGATCCCGAAATTGGCGCTGACGATGAGCTGCGGACCCCTGTCTCGGATATCGTTGACCGAATTCACGAGGCTGCGCAGGTGGACGTGGTGTCGATCGGTGATATCGTCGAGGCGCTCGGCCGCGCGTCATTCGTGCCGATCATGCTTGCGCCTGCGCTTATTGTTTTCTCACCTCTGTCGGGTATCCCGTTCCTGCCGTCGATATGCGGTATCACGATTGCGCTCGTGGCCGCCCAATTGCTCGCGCGTCGAGAATATCTGTGGCTACCGGGCTGGATCATGCGGCGACAGATGAAGGGTGCCAAGCTGGCCAACGCCGCCTCCTGGTTGCGCCGCCCGGCCGCGTTCCTTGATCGGCATTCTCGCCCGCGCCTCGGCATTCTGGTGATGCCGCCCTTTACCTGGGTCTCCGAGGTTCTCTGTGTTCTGGCCGGGCTCACGATGCCGTTTCTGGAGCTTCTGCCGCTGACATCTTCGATCTTGGGCGCGGCGGTCACGCTATTCTCGCTGTCGTTGCTGGTACGCGACGGGCTGGTCGCGGCGCTCGGCTACGGCATGGTGTGTTGTGCTGTTTGGTTTGGCTACACCCTCCTGACCTAGCATCGCACGAGGCTGCGTTGCGTTGGGCAGATCCTCCACCTTACAGCGGCGGATGCGCTCCCTTTTTTAGCCGATCTTTTGAGGACAAACGAGTGTTCACCCAAAGTGAGCGGCCAAGGTTGTGAACAACATGACCAGGGCGATTGCAGCGCCGAGGCGCAAGTCGATCTGGCTCAAAGCCAACGCGGGGTGGTTGCCGCCGCCGTTGTCGAAATCGAGTGGGCCGCAATGGGCGTCGAGTGTTTTTGCCCGACTGACCGAAAGGTTTGCGCGTTTGAGCTCATTTGTCCCCCCCAACCCCCACCTTCAGGGCCGGTTGGAACGCGAAACGCGCG
>JBCDGW010000002.1:0-87541 GCA_038750765.1 Pseudomonadota bacterium
ACCCGATCCAGCCGAATTGCGCGGCGAACAGGCTCAGCCCAAAGAGCGCCAGTAAAACCAGCCCGGTGATCACCGCTTGACGCGCCAGCGGCTGCGCTTTGACCCGGGCGTTGATCTGTTTGATTGACAGCTTGCGGTAAAATACGGCGATCACGGTCACGGCGACGACGCGGCATAACATGCCGAGGCGGGGCAGGAATGACTGGCTTGTGGACGGCATCGTGTGGGTGATCCGTGTCGGTCGCAGCCCGAGTTATACCGCACCGACGCGCACCGGGGAAGAGCGCGGTCGCGCGAATGCGGGCCTTGGTGGTCGCTTTCGCCTCAGGCCGTGGCCTTGGCGTGCCGGGGCAGGCCAAACCAGGCGACCAGGGTGGAGGCGGCGCCGAGAATAGCGCAGGCATAGGCCACTGCCGTGAAGCCCGCAATCGTGGCAGCCCCCTGCAACGGATCGCCCACCAAACGCTCGCCGAAACTCGCCGCTCCGCCAGCCGACAAGTAGGCGCCGCTCGCCACGCCGCCCATAGAGGCAACCGCAAAGAGGCTGGCGATACGCGACACAGCATTGTTTACCCCAGATGCCCCGCCTGTTTTCGCGCCATCCACACCCGCCATCACGGCAGCCGAGAGCGGCGCGACGACAAAGGCCATCCCCATGCCCATCAGGCAGCACAGCGGGATCAACTCGTTCCAGTAATTCTGCCGGTCGATCACTAGGGCGAGGCCCAGAAAGGCCAGGGTAGAAAGGCCGGTGCCGATGGTGATGGGCAGGCCTGGCCCGTATCGGTCCGATAGCTTTCCCGCCGGTGTCGACAGAAGCGGAATGAACACCGACAACGGCGCAAACGCGAAGGTGGCGATCAACTCTGTCAGGCCCCAGCCCGAGATCAGCGTCATCGGTAGAAAGAAGAGGATCGTCGACAGGCTCACATAGAAGGTGAAGGTGAGCAGGTTAGCGGCGCTAAAGCTGCGGATGCGAAACAGCGTGATGTCGAGCATCGGGGCCGGAATGCGCGCCTCGACCCATAGAAACAGCGCCACAATCGCCGCGCCCGCCGCGCCCAGGGGCCACCGCGCGGTACCCAGGCCCTCGATGCTGAGTGCGCAAGCGATCAGGCCCAGCCCGGCGATGGCGAGCGTGGCGCCCAGCCAGTCCAGCGGCTGACCAGGCTTGCCAGGATCTTCGCGCACTGCGCGAGCGATCAGCCAAAGTGCTGCGCCGCCGATAGGCAGATTTACCGCAAAGATCGCGCGCCACATCTCGGGCCCGCCATAGCTCAGCGCGATACCGCCCAGGATCGGCCCGGCGGCGGTGGTGACTGACGCGGCACCTGCCCAGATGCCGATTGCCCGGCCGCGTTCTGCCTCCGGGTAGGCGCGAGCGATCAGCGCCAGCGACCCCGGGATCATCAGCGCCGCCCCCATCCCCTGCAAGGCCCGCGCCACAATCAAAAACGTCGTGTTGGGCGCAGCGGCGCAGAGCATTGACGCCGCGACAAAAGCGGTAATCCCAGCCGAGAATACCCGCGACAGGCCAAAGCGGTCTCCTGCCGCGCCGCCGGTGAGGGTGAGGGCCGCTAGCGTGAGCAGGTAGGCGTTATGCACCCATTGCGATTGGATCAGCGAGGCGCCCAGGGTCTCGCGCATGGCGGGGATCGCGATGGCGACCACAGAGCCGTCGATAAAGCCCAACGCCGACGCAAGGATCGCCGCGATCAGCAACAGACGGCGGCGCGCCGGATCGCAGAAGCTGTCGACAAAAGGAGGCCCCGAGCGCGATGCCGGGGCCCTTGGAGGTGCTTCGGAGGTTGGCACATTGGCCAAGAGTTATTTTGCGCCCTCGGTTGCCGGGGCTGCTGCGGCGGCGCGGGCAGGTGCACGCGCGCTGGTGTCTTTTGCCAGCGGGTCGTCCTTGCGCTGGACCGAGCCCTCGAAATGAGCGCCCGCTTCAATCGCGATTGTCTTGTGGATCACGTCGCCCTCGACCCGGGCGGTGGCGGTGAGGCGCACCTTAAGGCCACGCACGCGGCCGACGATACGGCCGTTGATCACCACGTCATCGGCGGTCACTTCGCCCTTCACGGTGGCGCCTTCGCCGATGGTCAGCACATGGGCGCGGATATCGCCCTCAACCGTGCCTTCCACCTGGATATCGCCAGTGGTCTTGATGTTGCCGACGATGGTGAGGTCGGCTGATAGCGTCGATGCGGGCGGCTTGGCCTTGGCTGCGGACGCTGCGAAATCGGGCGGGCGGCTTGCCGGGGCGCTCTCAGCCGGGGCAGGGGCTTGGCTCGGCGTGTCTGAAGGAGATCCGGACTCGGCGGTACGGGTTTTAGAAAACATCTCTCGCTGCCTTGATATACGTCATCGGGTTTATGGGTTTTCCGCCGATCCGCACTTCGTAGTGTAGGTGCGTGCCTGTAGATCGACCGGTATTTCCCATATCACCGATCCGCTCGCCGCGCGAGACTCTTTCACCGACCTTGACGCGTATTTTGCTCAGATGCGCATATCGGGTTTCGATCCCAAATTCATGCTCGATCTTGACCAGGCGACCGTAGCCGCCCTGCCAGCCCGCAAAGGTCACCACGCCGTCTGCGGTGGTATAAATCGGTGTGCCGTGGCTGGCGGCGAAGTCGGTGCCGTTATGCATCCGCCCCCACCGCATGCCGAAACCCGATGTGAACCGAAACGACGATTTGATCGGCATCCCAAACGGCGTCTTCTGCAGCGCAATCCGGTAGAGGTTCATCTTGTCGAGTTGTCCGAGGATGGTATTGGCGCGCAATTGGTCAGGGTCGGGCGCCTCGCCCTTGGTGGACAAGTTAAGCGGCGTCAGCGGGCCGCCCTGGCCAGAATAACCCCGCCGCACGGCGCCGAGGATTGATTCCGCCGACAGCCCGGCATTGGAGAAGATATCGTCAAGCGGCTCCAGCGAGATCGATACCGCGTCCTCAAGCTGGGTGAAAATCAGATTATTGCGCTCCGCCATCAGGCGCATCTCAAGGTCAAGATCGGTGAGCGCTGTCTGCGCCTCGGCGGCCAAAAGCGCCATCGCGTCGCGTTCTTCACTGGCCTCGTTCAGCGCGGCAGTCAGGAAGTCGAGCGTATGGGCGGCATCGCCCGAGGCGGGGGCGGCGTCGATACCGGTATTCCCTGTCTCTCCATCGGGCAGCGCGGCCAACCGGGCCTCATCGCGCTCGCCCATCGTGCGCCGCAGCGTCGCCTGGATGACCTCGATGCCCTTCTCCAACTCGCGCCGGTTCTCCTCACTATCGAGGAGCGCCGATTGCATCGTGGAGATTTGCGCCAGCGCAGCGGCGAACCGATCTTGTGCCGCCAAGGCCTCCCGCGCCCGAAGATCCCGCTCAGCCGACAGTTCCGCCAGCCGCTCTTCATAAAGGATGCGCTCGCGCGCGGCCTGATCACGCAAACTGCCCGACCCGACGCTGTCCATCAACAAAATGGCTGTGGCGATGACGGCCCAGCCCACAAAGAGCGCGCTAACCGCCCAACAGGTGGCCAGAATGCCCGGCGTCAGGCGAATGAACTTGGTGTCAAGCTCTGATCGCAGATACACTCTCTGCTCGGGAAAGCTATGCTCCAGCTTGGTGCGAAACCAAGCGCCTACGCGTCGCCTAATAGTCACGTCCCGTTTCCCCGTCTCACTCGCGCGCGTGCAACTGTCCCCCGTGCCGCCGCGCTTAAATTTTCATAACTTTGGGGATAACCGAGCGCAATCCCGGGCGCGGTAGACCCGTGATTGGGCGCGTTATTGGCCGATCTTGAGCAGGTTTCCGCCGAATTTCCGCGGCTTCCGGGTGTCGCTTCACACAACGGCAACACGCATAGGTTTAACGCACCCTGTTGCTAAAGAGCAGCGGCACAAGGCGCGCGCGCCGCCTCAGAGGCAAACAATGAAGGCGTTAATGAAGGATTGTGCAGGTTCTGGAAACGCCGCTACAGCGCTTGCACGGCTGCGAGCACCGCATCCACATGGCCCTTCACTTTCACCTTGGGCCAGACCTCTGCCACTTTCCCGTCGGCGTCGATCAGGAACGTGCTGCGCTCAATCCCCATATACGTCTTGCCGTACATGCTCTTCTCTTTCCAAACGCCATAGGCCTCACACACGGCGTCGTTTTCGTCCGAGAGCAGGGTGATGCCCAGCTCGTGCTTGGCGCGGAACTTGTCATGCTTGGCGACACTATCTTTGGACACACCCAGAACTGTGGCTTTGGCCGCCTCAAACGCGGGCATTGCCGCGGTGAAGTCGAGCGCTTCGGTGGTGCAGCCCTTGGTGTCGTCTTTGGGGTAGAAATACAGGACCACCGGCCCGCCCTTGAGATCCGACAAGGTAACGGTCCCGTCGCCGTCGCGCGGCAGCGTGAAATCGGGGGCGGTTTGGCCGGCTTCGATCATGTTGGGTCTCCCGTGTTGGCGAATGGTGCCAGGTGTGTAAGGTTATGCGCAGGTTTTAGGACGACAGGCGCCAGCTTAAAGGGGCCGCGTTCGATTTTGGCGCAAACCAAAGTCACGGGCATATGAACGAGCAAACCCACTTGGCCGAGCCTGCCGAACGCAGCCGCGCATCGGGAAACAGGCGAAAGCGCCGCCGCAATGTGGTTCTGAGCAGCGTCGGCCTTGTTCTGATGGTTGCGGTGGGCGCGCTTGCGTTTCTTGCCATCAGCGGCACCTCGGTCGCTGCGCCTGATTGGGTGCGCGACCGGGTGGAGGCGCGGCTGAACACGTCGTTGCAAGGCGCCGGTCGGATCGCCGTGGGCGGGGTTGGGGTGGCGTTTCGCGATATGGCTCCGCAAGTGCAGTTGCGCGACGTGACTGTCTACGATCAGCGCGATGTGCAAGCGGCCCGGCTTAATGAGATGGGCGCACGGCTGATGGCGCCCGCGCTTCTACGCGGCAAGGTCGAAATGACGGCGCTGCAACTGAGCGGCGCGCAAGTCACCGTGAGGCGGCTGGCGGACGGCACGTTCGATTTGCGATTTGGCGGCGGTGTGGGCGCCCAAGGCACGTTGGCCAGCGTGCTCGATGGGATCGATCAGGCCTTCACCCGCGCGCCGCTGGCGCAGCTTGAAAGCCTGACGGGCATCGACATGACGATCTCGCTCGAAGATGCGCGCTCGGGCCGGATATGGCAGGTGACCGGCGGCAGGATTGATCTGGTGCATCGGGAACGGGCGATGGAGATCCGGGTCACCGCCGATGTGTTCAACGGCACCGATAGCTTGGCCAGCACGGTGCTTTCCTTCGATACGGTGATCGGGTCGCCGCAAGCCACGCTGACCGCCACCTTCGAAAACGCAGCCGCCGCCGACATCGCCGCGCAGTCACCCGCCTTGGCGTTCTTGGAGGTGCTGGACGCGCCTATCTCCGGCGCGCTCACCGGGCAGATCGATGCGGGCGGTAGGCTGGGCGCGCTGTTCGGCTCGCTTGAGATCGGGGCGGGTGCGCTGCAGCCGACGCCGGAGGTCTTGCCGATCCGCATCGATAGCGCGCGCACCGAATTCTCCTACGACGTCTCGACCCAACGGCTTGATTTCCATGCGGTATCCATGGAGACCGCGGCCGCAAAAGCGACCGCCAGCGGGCATGCGTTCCTGCAGGATTTTCAGAATGGCTGGCCCGCGACGATGGTGACCCAACTGCAATTGCGCGACGTCGTGGTGCAGCCCGAGGGCATCTTCGCCGAGCCGATGACCTTTGCCCAAGGCGCCGCCGACTACCGCTTGCGGCTCGATCCGTTCACCATCGAGGTGGGCCAGGTCTCGCTCGTCGACCAAGGCAGGCGCACGCTTGCTGACGGATTGGTCAGCGCCGATGCCACCGGCTGGAACGTCTCGCTCGATCTCACCTTCGACGCAGTGCCGCTCGACCGCATCCTAGCCGTCTGGCCCGTTCCGGTAGCGGGCAAGGTGCGCGATTGGATCAGCCGCAACGTGACAACCGGTGAAATCGCAAACCTGGTGGGCGCTTTCCGCCTCAATCCACGCCAGCCAAAAGGGTTGCTCTCGGTAAGCTTCACGTTCGAAGACACCGATCTCAAGCCGATGAAAGCGCTGCCGCCGATCACGGGCGCGGCCGGGTATGCCAGCCTGACCGGACGAACATTTTCTGCGGTGCTCGAACGGGGCTCTGTCAAAGCGCCCGAGGGCGGCGATATCGATGTGGCCGGATCAGTGTTTCGCGTGCCCGATGTCACAGCGCGGCCTGGTCGGGCGGAAATCTCGGTCAAGGCCGATAGCACGATCACCGCGGCGCTGGCGCTGTTGAACCTCAAACCTTTCGAAGTGCTCAAGAACGCCACGCTGCCCGTATCGATGGCCGAGGGCCGCGCGGTTTTATCAGCGGAAATCGATCTGCCGATGCAAGAAAAGATCGCGTTTGAGGATGTGGATTACAGCGTCACCGGCGCGTTGGAGCGGGTGCGCTCGGAGGTGCTGGTGCCGGGCCGTGTGCTGCAGTCGGGGTATTTGGAATTGCGCGCGGGCAATTTCGGCATCGCGATCACTGGCCGCAGCACGCTCGGCGTGGCCGCAGGCAACATGGTTTGGAGCCAGGAATTTGGCCCCGATGCCGCTGGAAGCCGGGTCGAAGGCGTGGTCGAAATCGATCAAGCCTTCCTCGATGAGTTCAATATCCGCCTGCCGCCGGGGTCGGTGACCGGTCGCGGGCAGGGGATGATCACCATCGATCTGGCGCGCGGCACGGCGCCGCAATTCGCCGTGGTCTCCGATTTGACCGGGCTTGGCCTGCGGCTCGGGGCGCTCAATTGGAGCAAGGGGGCGGGGCAGACAGGACAGCTGGAAGTGCGCGGCGCGTTAGGCGCGACGCCAAGCATCGACTCGGTGAGCTTCGCCGCGCCCGGTCTGTCGGCCACCGGCACCATCGATCTCAACGAAGCCGGCGGGCTGGCGCAAGCGCGGTTTTCGCGCGTGCGGGTGGGCAATTGGCTGGACGGCGCTGTGACCTTGATCGGCCGTGGCGCCGCGCCGCCATCGATTCTGGTGTCAAGCGGACAGGCGGATCTGCGGGCGGCTAATTTCGGCGGGGGCGGCGGTGGCGGCGCGCAAAGCGGGCGTGGCGGCGGGCCGCTTACGCTGCAACTGGACCGCTTGATCGTCAGCGAAGGCATCGTTTTCACCGGGTTTGCCGGGCAATTCACCACCCAGGCCGGTCTTGAAGGCCGCTTTGCCGCCCGCATCAACGGGGCGACCCCGGTGACCGGCACGGTGATTTCCACCCCGTCAGGCGCGGCGGTGCGGCTGGTCAGCGATGATGCCGGGGGCGCGCTGGCATCGGCGGGGATCTTGCGAAACGCCCGCGGCGGCACGCTTGATCTGACGCTGAACCCAACCGGCGGCCCTGGGCGCTATGACGGACGGCTGATAATCAACCGCACCCGGGTGATCCGCACCCCGGCGCTCACCGATCTGCTGTCGGCGATTTCCATCGTCGGTCTGGTAGAGCAGCTGAACACTGGCGGTATCACCATGAGCGAGGTCGAGGCAGAGTTTCAGCTTTCGCCCTCTCGGGTCACGCTGTTGCGCTCGTCAGCGGTTGGGCCATCGCTCGGGGTCTCGCTTGACGGCATCTATGATCTGAGCGCCAACCGCGTCGATATGCAGGGGGTTATCTCGCCGGTGTATTTCCTCAATAGCATCGGTCAGGTGTTCTCGCGGCGTGGCGAGGGCGTGTTTGGCTTCAATTTCCGCCTGCGCGGCACCGCTGACAGCCCCAGCGTTTCAGTCAATCCGCTATCGATCCTGACGCCCGGCATGTTCCGCGAGATTTTTCGACGGCCGCCGCCGCAGCCGGGCCAATGATTGGGCGCGTGATACTGCGATGAAACTCAGCGATTTCGACTTCGCCCTGCCGCAAGAGCGCATTGCCACGCGTCCTGCGCGGCCCCGCTCATCGGCCCGCCTCCTGGCGGCTGGCCCCGATTGGCTAGACGATGCGCGCGCGATCGATCTGCCCCGCTGGCTGAACCCCGGGGACCGGCTGGTCCTCAACGATACCCGCGTGCTGCCCGCTCGGATGGCAGGGCTGCGCCGCCGCGCGGGGGAGGATGGCAGCGTCGCCCAATCAAAGATCGAGGTGACGTTGTTGTCGCGGCACGCCGATGGCACCTGGAGCGCGCTGCTCAAGCCGCTGCGCAAGGTCAAAGATGGCGAGAGCATCGCGCTGACACCTGATTTATCCGCGGTGTTGGAGCGGCGCGCAGGCGGTCAGGGCTATCTGCGATTTGACCAAGACGACGAGGCGGTGCTCGCCGTGTTTGAGCGCGATGGCGCGATGCCGTTGCCGCCTTATATCGCCGCGCAGCGCGCCGCCGATGCTGCCGACCGAGAGGATTATCAAACTGTTTGGGCGGCCAAGACCGGCGCTGTGGCAGCGCCGACCGCATCGCTGCACTTCGATCATGCCCTGCTGGTCGCTCTGGAAGCGCGCGGCGTGGCGCTCACCTTTGTCACGCTCCATGTGGGGGCGGGCACGTTTTTGCCGGTCACGGTGGACGATATCGCCGACCATGTGATGCATGCTGAATGGGGTGAGGTGACTGCGGCGGCGGCGGCTGAGATCAATGCGACACGGCGGGCAGGGGGCCGGGTGATCCCGGTTGGAACCACCGCTTTGCGGCTGATCGAGAGCGCGGCGCGCGGCGGTGGCGGCGTGCAGGCGTGGCGCGGCGAGACCGATATCTTCATCACCCCGGGTTTTACGTTTCAGGTGACCGATGCGCTGATGACCAATTTCCACCTGCCGAAATCGACGCTGATGATGCTGGTTTCTGCGCTGATGGGGCGCGAGCGGATCATGGCGATCTATGACCACGCAATTGCCGCGCAGTATCGATTTTTCTCCTACGGTGACGCGTCGCTGCTGCTTCCCCGATAGCGGCGCGACACAGAGCGGCGTTTTCGCTCTTTCGCCGCCATCTTGAACGCGCCAAAACGGCATCAGCGACGCAGCGGGGCAGCGATGACGAAATTGGGTATCATGATTTGCGGCCATGGGAGCCGCTCGAAAGCGGCCGAGGCGGAGTTTGCTCTCTTGGCCAAGGGGATCCGTCAGCGGTACCCGGATACGCCTGTTGAATATGGGTTTTTGGAGTATTCCGCGCCCAACATTCATATGGGTCTTGAGGCGTTGGTGGCGGCGGGCGCTGATGAGATCGCGGCTGTGCCAGGGATGCTATTTGCCGCGACCCATGCAAAGAACGACATTCCCTCAGTCCTGACCACGTTTCGCGAGAAGCATCCGGGCGTGACGCTGCGCTACGGGCGTGAATTGGGGCTGCATCCGCAGATGATCGCGGCGTTTGAGGCGCGCATTCTGCAGGCGCTAGGGCGCGATCACGTGCATGACGGCGATCTCTACGACACGATGCTGGTGGTTGTTGGGCGCGGTACGTCTGATACCTTGGCGAATGCGGAAGCGGCGCGGCTAACCCGGATCGTTTGTGAGAATTTGGGCTTTGGCTGGTCGGAGACGGTGTATTCGGGCGTCACATTTCCCTCGGTAGGCCGCGGTTTGGAAATGGCGCTGCGGCTGGGTTTCAAGAAAGTGGTGGTTGCGCCTTACTTTCTATTCACCGGTCGGCTGATCGACCGGATCTACGCCTATGTGGACCGGGTGGCGGCGGCGATGCCCGAGGTTGCGTTCCGAAAGGCGCATTACCTTGCGGATCAGGACCATGTGATCGATACGTTTGTGGCTCGTATCGAAGAGGCCAGGAGCGGGAGCTTTACCGACGAGCGCGACTTGATGGCGTCGTTTGAGGCCCGGTTGGCGCGGGGGGAGGTGGCGGTCCACCACCACCACGCGGAGTTTCGCGATCCGCTGGATGAAGAGGCTGGCGGCGGGGCAGATCACGCGCATAGTCATGGTGAAAACCACGGGCACAGTCATGAGCACGATCATGATCACGGCGCGGGGCATCATCACCACCACGGCCATTCCCACGGCGTCTATCGGCATATCGCCCATCCAAATGGGCCGCGAACGATGATCGATGAAGGCGTTTGCTGCTGCTTCATGAGCCAGTTTCCCGACGCGGTGATCGACGAAGAGCGCGCCCTTCGCGCAGAGAAGGCGCTGGAAGACTAGGCTTGCGAGGCTTGCAACGCTTGCGACGGGGCCGCGATTGGCGCCAGTGCGTTCCCCATACCGGTGACATGCCAGCGAGATTTGTATGACATGTCATACAGATTTAGATGACATGCCAGCGAGATTTATATGACATGTCATACTGATTTAGATGATATATCATATAAATGTGTGTGAGATATTGGGGGTAGTGGATGGATCGGTGGCAAGCGAGTAATGCGCTCTTTCTCAGCAAAATCGTTTTCTTAAAGTCAATTAGCCGTGAGATTAAGATGACATGTCATACAATTGTCACTGACATGACTGTAAAATCCTGTTGAGATGCACGGGCTGCTTAGGCGTCGGGCGGATCGTGGGCCGCCGTAAGCTTACGCAGCGCTCCCGGCCACACCATGGTACCAAACTGGTAGAAATGTCACCCACATTTCTATGACATATCATATAAATATAGATGACATGTCATAGAAAAACCAGGCAGTTCAAATCGTAATGCCTCCCCGCTAATGCCTGCGCTAAAGCCAGAGCCAGGTTTCCCCACACGCCAGCGAAGGCCGCGCGCTCACTCTCGCACGCGCCGCGATGGTCGATAAACGACCCCACGAGGTCGCGCTCAGAAGCGACGGCGCACCGTTCTCCCGGCGATCCAGCACAGCATCGGTGTCCGCAATTAAGGCGCACCGCGTTTTCTCGATCGGCTATTTCTCGGAGACACGATTATGCTGCGCGTATTTGTAAGTGCTTGGGCGCTTTTGCTCGGCATCGGCTTATTGATGGTCGGCAATGGGTTGCAAGCAACGCTAATGGGCGTGCGCGGCTCGTTGGAAAATTTCTCAACCCTCGAACTGTCGGTAATCACCTCCGCTTACTTCCTCGGGTTTTTGGGCGGCTCGCGTCTCAGCCCAGAGATGATCCGCCGGGTCGGCCATGTCCGCGTGTTTGCCGCCTTAGGCTCTTTTGTCTCGGCCGCGCTGATCTTGTTCCCCACCATCACCGAGCCCTGGGCTTGGACAATCCTGCGCATCGTGGTGGGCTTTTGCTTCTCGGGGATCTACGTCACCGCCGAGAGCTGGCTCAACAACACCGCCGACAACACCACCCGCGGGCAGACGCTCTCGCTCTACGTGGTGATGCAAATGTCAGGCGTTGTCGCCGCACAGGTCATCCTCGCCTACGGGGATATTTCCGGCTTCGTCATTTTCATTATCCCGTCAGTCCTGGTGTCGATCAGCTTCGCGCCGATCCTGCTGTCGGTCTCGCCGACCCCGCCATTCGCGACGACAAAACCGATGAAACTGAGGGAATTGTTTCGGGCCTCGCCCCTCACCTTTGTCGGCATGACCTTGCTCGGCGGCGTTTTCGCGACGATCTTTGGCATGTCATCGGTCTATGCCTCGCAAGTCGGGCTCAGCGTTGGTCAATTGTCCACCTTCGTCGCGGCGTTCTTTGTGGGCCCGCTGGTGCTGCAGTTCCCCGTGGGCTGGATTTCCGATCGGATGGATCGGCGGCGTTTGATCTTCATCGTCGCGCTGATCGGCGGCACCGCTGCGTTGGTGGCCTACGCCTTGGGCGATGTGTATCTGGTGTTGCTGGCGGTGGCCTTGCTCGTCGGCGGAACCGCTAACCCCCTCTATTCCTTGCTGATTGCCTATATCAACGACTATCTCGAAACCGACGATATGGCCGCGGCGTCGGGCGGATTGCTGTTCGTGAACGGGGTCGGCGCGGTGACGGGACCGATCATCATCGGCTGGGCCATGGGCGCCTTTGGCACCGCCGCATTCTGGCTTTTCACCGCGGCTTTGATGCTTTCTATCTCCGCTTACGCGCTCTACCGGATGACCCAGCGGCCTTCGATCCCGGTCGATGAAACCGCGGCCTATCTTGGCGTTTCACCCTCTTCGACGTCGGTTTTGGTTGAGGCGGCGCAGGAATGGGCGCAAGAGCAAAGCGAGGTAAGCGAGGAACAGTCGGCCACCTAGTCCTGCATGGCGCTTGCCAGATTGCGGCGCATTTGCGACGTTTGTGTGACGGGGGGCGTCTGGGTGCTGGAGTGAGCGGATGGCAAGTTCAGAGGAAGTGTTATCTTTTTGGCTCGATGAGATCGGGCCGGACGGGTGGTACAAAGGCGGCGCAGAGCTCGACGCGGGCATCAAAGCCCGGTTCGAGGCCGATTGGAACCGCGCGATGGAGGGCAGCTATGCTCTATGGCTCACCTATCCGAGCGGCGCGCTGGCGTACATCATCCTGACCGACCAACTCTCGCGCAACATGTTCCGCGATACAGCAGGCGCCTTTGCCAGTGATCATGTCTCGCTGGCGGCGGCCAAGCTGTCGATTGCCCATGGGTTCGATCTGCGCATTGATGAGCCGGCGCGGCAGTTTTTCTATCTGCCGCTGATGCATTCCGAGTGCCTGACCGATCAAGATCGCTGCGTGCGCCTGATCAAGACCCGCCTGCCAGAGACAGGCGCGTCTAACCTGGTGCATGCGCGTGCCCATCGCGAGGTTATCCGCCGATTTGGCCGCTTCCCCACCCGCAATGCAGCGCTGTCGCGCGCGAATTCCAGCGCCGAGGCGGCGTATCTGGAGGGTGGCGGCTACGGCGCAATCCTGCGGGAGCTGGAGGCCGAGCCGCAGACGGCTTGAGCCCACACAGGCTGAAATTAGATGCGTTGGATGACATCTTTCATCCTGCTTGCTGTCGGAGCGTTGGCGCTGTTTGCGCTCTACGTGCGGTTGGCCCCCTCTGATCCGGCGTGCTGGCACGCGGATCCGCTGACAGCGACCGATCCCGGTAGCGCGGGCTTTTTACGCCGCCCTGCCTCTGATGACCCCGGTTATGCGTTGGAGGGGCCCGCGCTGTTGGCGGCTTTCGATACGTTCGTTACTGGTCAGACCCGGGTTACCCGCCTTGCTGGCACGCCCGATAGCGGGCGCATCACCTATATCGCGCGGTCGCGGCTATGGGGCTTTCCCGACTATATCAGCGTTGCGGCAGTCGAGACAGAAAGCGGGGGCGCTGACCTGGCCATCTACAGCCGTTTGCGCTTTGGCGCGGCGGATTTGGGCGTGAACCAGCGCCGCATCGAGGCGTGGCTCAGCGCGTTTGAGCCAAGCAGCTAGCGCAGCCGATCCCTTGACCCGCCGCGCGCTTTGAGCAACACCGCGCGGATGGTTCCCTTGGAGAGATTGGCGCAAATCCGTGAGCGGTTCGAGTTTGTCGAGGCGCAAATGAATGCGGGCGCGGGCGATATCGCTGCACTGGGGCGGGAATACTCTGAGTTGCGCCCCGTGGTCGAGCAAATCGAGGAATACAAGCGCCTGCTGGCCGATATCGACGAGGCCGAAGTGATGCTCTCCGACCCTGAGATGAAGGATCTGGCCGAGGATGAGCTGCCCGTGCTGCGGGCCCGCCTGCCGCAGGTGGAAACCGAGCTCAAGATTGCGCTTTTGCCCAAACACGCCTCTGATGACAGGCCCGCGATTGTCGAGATCCGGCCTGGCACCGGTGGGGATGAAGCCGCCCTTTTCGCGGCGGATCTCTACGGCATGTATGCGCGCTACGCCGAGGCGAAGCGGTGGCAGTGGGAGGTTCTGGAATTGCAGGAAACTGCGCTGAACGGGGTTAAATCGGCCCGTGTCGCGGTGCGCGGCAACGGCGTGTTTGCGCGGATGAAGTTTGAATCCGGCGTGCATCGGGTGCAGCGGGTCCCAGAGACGGAATCGGGCGGAAGAGTGCATACATCAGCGGCGACGGTGGCTGTGCTGCCCGAGGCCGAGGAGGTCGACATCGCCATCGCTGAGGCGGATTTGCGGATCGACACGATGCGGGCCTCGGGCGCTGGTGGGCAGCACGTTAACACCACCGATAGTGCTGTGCGGATCACTCATATCCCTACCGGGATCGTGGTGACCTCGTCGGAGAAGTCGCAGCACCGCAACCGCGAAATCGCCATGAACGTGCTGCGCGCGCGGCTCTATGATCTCGAACGCCAGCGCATCGCGGACGAACGCAGCCAGGATCGCAAAAGCCAGGTTGGATCCGGCGACCGCAGCGAGCGCATTCGCACCTATAATTTCCCGCAGGGTCGGATGACGGATCATCGCATCGGGCTGACGCTGTACCGGTTGGAGCAGATTGTTGGCGGCGATCTCGACGAGATCATCGATGCGCTCACCGCCGAGGATCAAGCTGCGCGGCTCGCCGATCTGGAAGGATGAGTGCCCGCACGGCGTTTGCCGATGCGGTGGCCCGATTGCGCGCGGCCGGCGTCGAGGGGCCCGAACGCGATTGCCGGTTGCTGCTGGCCGAGGCGCTTGGCATCGCACCCGACCGGCTCATCCTGCAGATGCGCGAGCCGATCAGCACCCACGCGCGCGCTCGATTTGAGGCCATGGTTGCAGCCCGCGCGGCGCGCCAACCGCTGTCGCAGATCGTGGGGCGCAGGCTGTTTTTTGGCCGCTGTTTCCGCGTAACACCCGATGTCCTCGATCCCAGGCCCGAGACTGAGACGCTGGTCGCGCAGGCGCTGGCCATGCCGTTTACACGGATGTTGGATTTGGGCACTGGCACAGGGATCCTAGCGATCACTCTGCTGTCCGAGAGGCAAGACGCGCGCGGTATGGCGGTTGATATCTCGCCTGCCGCGCTGGAGATTGCGCGCGATAACGCCGCCAGCCACCGCGTTCTACCACGCCTAAACATCGTGCAGAGCGATTGGTTTGAGGCGGTCGAGGGCCAATTCGATCTCATCGTTTCCAATCCGCCCTACATCGCCGCCACCGAGATGCTGGGGCTTGCCCCCGAAGTACGCGACCACGAGCCGCCTATCGCGCTGACGGATCATGGCGATGGCCTTGGCGCTTATCGGGCCATTGCGGCGCGCGTACTGGCCTTTCTCTGCCCTGGGGGCCGGTTGATTGTGGAGATTGGCCACACCCAGGAGGCCGCTATTTCACAACTTATGCGCGAAGCAGGGCTGATCGATATCACGTGCATTGCCGATCTCGACGGGCGCGATCGCGCGATTTGTGCAAAAGCACCGGGTTAAGCGGCGAAAAAGCCGCATAAATGGCCGGTCTTTACCCAATTTTGTGATTTAAAGCTTGTCATGGCAGGGCTTGCATGGTTACTCCTCGGCCATGCGAGTGGTGGGAGGCTCGCGCTTCCCGCTCGCCGATTAGCCACAACAGGCTAAATGCCACCAGGACCGTTCGGCCTCCGACTGCGCCGGTGGGGCGCGCTTGGAATAAGCCGGGCAGAGCCATCATTTACAGGCTGGGTTTACAAAAGCACAATGAGATCGTCCAAGTCACGTTCGCGCAACAAGCAGCGCAATCGGTCTGTCGGTAACATCGTCAACCGCGTCTTCGACAGTTCGGGGCCCGAAGGCAAAGTTCGGGGCACGCCGCAGCAAATTATCGATAAATACAATCAATTGGCGCGCGATGCGCAATTGGGTGGCGACCGGGTCGCGACTGAGAATTTTCAGCAACATGCCGAGCATTACACGCGGTTGCTGGCCGAAGCGCAGCGCGAGCAGAACGAACGCCGCGAACAACAGGAAGCCCAGGCGCGGGAGCGTCAGCAGATGCGCGCGGAACAGATGCGCCACGATGAGGGGGCGCAACCCGATGCACAGCCGCAACCGCACCATCAAAACGATGGCGGGCATCAGGGGGCGTCGGAAAGCAAACAGCCCGACCCGCAAGGCAATGACCATGCCCGCCATGAGCAGCCACCGGCCGCGCAGGATGACGAGAAGTCAGGGCGCGGGCGCGGTCGTCGCAAAGCCAAATCGGCTGACGCACCGCCGAGTGACGTGATTGATCTGTCTCAGTCAGAACAGGGCGAAAGCGGCTTGGTGGAAACGCCCGAAGAGAAGCCCAAGCGCAAGCCGCGCGCGCGAAAACCCAAGGCGAGCCCCGAGGAAAGCGGCCCCGCCAGCGACGCCACCGCGGCGGAGTGATCGGCGCCTGAACGCGCGTTGTGAGCGGTTACCCTAGCGCCCGTGCCAACGCACAAAACTCAACCAAATCCAGCGTCTCTGCCCGCGCTGTGGGATTGATGCCAAGCTGCTCGAGCCGCGCTTCGATGTCGGGCGCCAAGCCCCGCAGGCTCGCGCGAAGCATTTTGCGCCGTTGACCGAACGCAGCCGCTGTCACCCGCTGCAGCATCGCGGCATCAGCGGGGAATCGCGGCTCTGCCAACGCCTCGATATGGACCACCGCCGAACGCACCTTGGGCTGCGGGGTGAACGCCTCGGGCGGCAGATCAAACGCCATCCGCGCATCGCTGCGCCACTGCGCCAAGATCGCTAACCGCCCATAGGCCTTGCTGCCGGGCTGCGCGACGATCCGCTGCGCCACTTCACGCTGAAACATCAACGTCAGGCTTTCCCAAAACGGCGGCCATTGGGGTGGCGTCAACCAGCGCACCAGTAACTCTGTCCCCACATTGTAGGGCAGGTTGGCCACCACCTTCACCGGCGGGTCCAGATGCCTAGCGGCGTCGAGGCTCAGCGCGTCAGCCTCCAGCACCTCGAGACGGCCTGGATACGCGGCGGCGATCTCGGCCAGCGCGGGCAGGCAGCGGCGGTCCTTCTCAACGGCCACCACGCGGCGGGCGCCTTCGGCCAGCAACCCACGGGTCAAGCCGCCGGGCCCAGGCCCCACCTCCAGCACGTCCGCCCCGTCGAGGGGCCCCGCCACCCGCGCGATCTTCGCGGTCAGGTTCAGATCCAACAGAAAGTTTTGCCCCAACGCTTTCTTGGCGCGCAGATCATGGCGGGCGATAACCTCGCGCAGGGGCGGCAGGTCATCAATCGCGCTCACCGGTTTTGCGCCATCCGATGCGCCAGACGCAACGCCTCGATCAGACTGGTCGGGTTGGCGCCGCCGGTGCCAGCGATATCGAACGCGGTGCCGTGATCAGGGGAGGTGCGAATGAATGGCAGGCCCAGCGTCACATTAACCCCGCGGTCGAAGTCGAGCGTCTTGATCGGGATCAGCGCTTGATCGTGATACATCGCCACCGCGGCGTCGTAGTGAACCCGGGCGGCAGCGTGAAACAGCGTGTCCGCCGATAGCGGCCCGGTCAGCGCCATACCCTCGGCCCGCAGGCGATCAAGCACCGGTGCGATGACACTGGCATCTTCATGGCCCATGGCACCATCCTCGCCTGCATGGGGGTTAAGCCCCGCCACAGCGATGCAGGGGCGCGGGATGCCGAAGTCTCGGATCAAACCGGCCTCGGTGATCCTCAGGACGGTCTCGAGATGCTTGGGCGTCAGCGCGGCGGGCACCTCCGATAGGGCGATATGGATTGTCGCCGGAACCACGCGAAGCTGATCAGAGGCCAGCATCATGACCACATCGGCGACATTGGCCAATGCAGCCAGGTACTCGGTGTGTCCTGGATACGCAAAGCCGGCCCCGTCGATCAGCGCCTTTTTGTGGATCGGCGCGGTGGTGACCGCAGCCGCTTCGCCCGCCATGGTGAGCGCCACCGCCTGGGCGATCACATCGATCACGCTCTGCGCGTGCGCCTTTTGCGGCGCGCCGGGCACGCGTGGCCCCTCGAAGCGGTGCAGCAACACCGGCATCGCGTCGGGGAAAACCGCTGTTGCCTCAGCAGGCGCTTCGATCACGCGCCAAGGCGTCTCACCCAAAAACGCCGGGTCGCCGATCCAGAAAAAGCGGGTCTCGGAGGCGCGCAACACCTGCCACGCGGCCTGCGCGATCTCGGGGCCGATCCCCGCCGGTTCGCCGCAGGTCAGCGCGACTGGCAAGCTCATTGAATTTGGATAAACGCGTCGGCCTTCAACTCTTCCAGATAGCCGTTTGCGTAGGAGGCGAGCCGTGCATTGGAAAGCTGTGTGCGCACCACTTCGCGGTCCACTTCCTCGGAAATGGCGAAGGTGCGGCCGCACATCATCAGCACCACGAGCGCGCCCCCTTCGCCGGTCGTGAGGTTGGTCGAAATCTCACCTTCATCCAGTTGGGCCAGTTCCAGCGCGATACTGCCGCTGATCTGGTCAATCGGCAGCGTGTCGCGCAAAAGCCGATCTTCGGGCAGGCCGCGAGCGACCCCGTAGAGATCATCGCAGGTGTCCACACGCTCGGCGATGCGGCGCGCTTCGGCTAAATTGCGCTCGGTGCGGCCTCCCGGCAGGAAAAAGCGCGCGAACTCCACCGCTACGGTTTCCTCCGTCGGCGCGCCGGTTTCTTCAATCGCGCGCAATTGGAACAGGGCGAGCGCGTTGGGGGTCGGGATCGGCGAGGTGACTTGCCCCGGCGCCAGACCAAAGATTTGCGCGCGCACTGCCTCGGGAAGGTTGGCTACATCCACCCAGCCCTGGCGCCCGCCATTGGCCCGGCTTGGCGCTGCCGAAAACTGTTCGGCCGCCGCGGCGAAGGCCTCGACAGTGGTGATCTGCTGGATCTCGCTCGCCCGCTGTTCCGCCAAGGCCCGCGCTTCGGGCGTATTGGTGGGTAAGAATATCTCTGACAGGAGCACCCGCACGCCGCCCGAGCCTAACCCGCCGTCCTGCGCCGATGCCGACGCTAAGGCCCGGTCGATCTCGGATTCGCTTACTTGGGTGTTGGGCGCGAAGCGGCCGCGCACGACACCGCGCCATGCCACCCCGACGCGGATAAAGTCATAGACCGTTTCCGGCGCGATGCCAAAGCGGCCTAGAGCGGCCAGAAACTCCTGCGACGACAGATTGGCGCGGGCCGCAAACTCTTCGAGCCCCGCTTCAAGCTGTTCGTCGGTTACCTCGATGCCCATCGCGTCGGCGGCTTGCATTTGAAGCCGCTCTTCGATGAGCTTTTCCATCGCCAGTTCGCGCGGATCCCCAGGCGCCCGGAGGGCTTGGTAAAACAAGGTTCGTTGCGTAAGCTCGTACTGCGTCACGACCCGGTCATTGACCTTGGCGACGGGGGTGAACAGCCCTTGCGCAGCGGCTGGCACGATCATCGCCCACATGAGCGCGAGAGATGTAAGAAAACGCACAATCATTCTACTGTTCCGTCTGCCTGCTTGGTGCGGTTGCCTAGCCATTCCCATAGCTGCAACTGCGTGCATACCGCCGCCCATCATTGCCAAATCCGTTGAGCGAGACCTGCAAGCTCACATCGGTGGAGGCGACCACATTGGAAGATGATGTAAACCGACGAGAGAGCGAAAGGTCAATATTCACACATTCGTTGCGATAGCCTAAGCCAACGCCCGCTCGCACAGCATCCCCGTTGACCAGGTCATAGCGCCAATTCGCGCGGCCGATCCAGTTGGCATCAAACGCATAGCCCAGATCCACCGACCACTCGGACAGATCTTGCGCCCGGCCCTCGCTCAACGCAGCCTCTACCCATGTGTAGCTTGTCGACGCGCTCAGTTTTCGGCCGATATAGCCCAACCGGGTTTCGGATTTGGCGAAGTCGAACGCGTTGTCGAACAGGGAACGATTGGTCAGGCTGAGCTCTTCGTTGAATTCAAGCCGCCCGGCAACCAGCCAGTCCGACGAGCCGCCGTCAAGCCCCGACGCGCCGGAAAAGAGCCCTGCATCCGTTTCGCGCAAGATACGCGCTACGGTCACTGCGTATTCGCGGCCCTTAGGGCTAAAATGCGTCCACGAGACGCCCAACGCGCCGCGAAACCCGGTTTCCCGCGCGTCTTCGCCAGGGAAGCGGGACAGCGATAGCAGATTGCCCTCATCGAACTCTACAAGACGGCTGTCTTCGTTGGGGGTGTCATCGCCATAGGTCTCGGACCAGGCAAGTTGAACCACCGGCTCTAAGATCTGACGCCCACCATCGGCGGTGTTGCGCGTCAACGGCCAGCGCATCTCGACCGCGCCCTGCGGGGTAAGCCGGTTGAGATTGTCAGAAAAGGTCGCGTCTTGCCCAACGATATAGAAATCGGCGGCCAGCCCGGTTTCGACCCGCGCGAGAACGCCATTGGTTAAGGTCCAGTTGCGAACCCAGCTTAGCTCAGCGGAGGTGCGAAAAACGTCGCGTGCGATGCACTCAGCCGCAGGCACCGCCGGGTCCACCGCAGCGCACGCAGCAAGCAGCGGAGCATCCACGCGATCTGCCTCGCGCTCAAAGCCAAGCATATCAAACACTAGCCGCGCCTCGCCGCCAATGATCCCGGGGAAGCGGCGCTCGTATCGACCAGCGATCAAATTGGTCGCCAACGTATCCTTAATCGGCACTTCGTTGTCGCGCAGCGTGCGCAGCGTCTCCAGGCTGAACGAAATGTATTCATTGCGCTTGGTACGGGTGATTTCCAACTCATTGGACAGGCGGTCTTTGTCCGAATAGCCATAGGTTTCGAGATAGCCGCGGTCGGACACAAGCTCGACATTGACGTTCAAGGTAAAGTCGTTGGACAGATCAAACTCGCCCCGCCCGAACAGAAACGCCCGATACTCATCAGGCAGAATGTCATCGCTTGAGACAGCGCCCTCAAGTTGGATGCGGCCAAAGCGAAACGCTTGCCGGTAGCGCCCCTCAAGCGTGCGGGTATTGGCCGACAAGAGCGCGGTTATGGTCAGATCAGCATGATCGCCAAGCGCGACGAAGTAAGGAAACCGAAAGCCCAAGCCCAATTCCGACTTCTGGGTCAGCGATGGAAACAGAAACCCGCTCGCGCGCCGCAAGGTGGGGTCAGGGAGCCGCAGATACGGCGCCCAGAACACCGGTACGCCCAACACTTCAAAGCGGGCATTGTCGAAATAAATCTGTCGCTCTTCCTGGTCATAGACCACGCGATCTGCCCGGATCTGCCATAGCGGGGTGGGGTTGTTGGCGCAGACCCGGCAGGAAGAGGCCACTGATTTGTAAAGCTGATTGTACCGTCCCTCGACCCGATGCGCCTCGGCGGCAGCCACTTGCATCTGTTCGAGGATGACCAAACGGGCGCTCTTGATAATGCCGTTGCGCAAATCGCCCGAAAGCTCGGCGAAGCTGGCCGTCAGGATCGTTCCCGAAGCCTCAATCACGGTGATCGGCCCGGCCACCTGCAAGACATCCGCCTCTTGGTTGTAGACCAGCCGCTCGGCCAGGACGCGCTGCCCCTGGTAAAAGATCTCGACATTGCCCGAGGCCACAATCTGATCGCGTCCGTCAAAGCCAATCTCATCGGCCACCAAAGTTGCCAGCTGCGCCGCCGCCATCTGGGGCCAAGCCAACGCGGCCATGACCAGGATGAGCACGCGCACCAGCACTATCCGTCCTCGAGATGCAAAAGAAGGCCGAGCGAGAGCAGCACCGCCGCCACCGGCACAGTCCACGCCGCAAGCCAAACCGGCAATTGCCCGTTATCGCCCAAGATCTGCGCGAAGTTGCGCAAAAAGTGGATCGCAAAGCCGAGCGACACCGCGAACAACACCATCATGCCAGTACGCCCAAACCGCGTGTGCCGCATGGTAAAACCGGCTGCCACAAGGACCATGCCGACCATGGTGAGGGGCAGCGCCAGTTCCCGCTGGAGCCAAACTTTGTGGGTGCGCGCCGAAAAGCCCGCCTTTTCAAGCCGCGAAATAAAAGCCGGCAAGTCCCAGATCGGGATCGAGGCGGGCGTGGCGAAACTGTCTTGGATGCGCGCCTGAGTCAGGTCGGAGGCGAGCGATAACGTGGTCACCTGACGGGCATCGCGCTCGGGGTTGTCGCTCCCCGCCAAGGCCCAAACCTTGGCCTCTTCGAGAGCCCACGCGCCGGGTTCAAGCGTCGCGCGCGCCGCTTCGATGCGTTCCACCGGGGTGCCCTCGCTGTCAAAGGCCAGGAATGTCACATCATAGAGCGTGGTGCCGTCCAGATTTGCCTGGGCGGCGTTGATCACGGTCTGGCCCTCGGCGCTGCCTTGGCGCAGCCATAGACCTTCCGCGCTGATTGAAAGAACCGAGGTGGCATCGCCGCTCAATTGCCCTGCGAGTACCTCGTATTGACGGCTTGTTGAGGCCACGATCGGGTTGAACACCGCCACGCAAACCGCGCCGATCAGCACTGCCATGATCACCGGCGCGACCAGCGAGCGCAGCGCCGAGCGCCCGGACGCCCGCGTGATCACCATCTCCGATGTGCGTGCCAGGCTCAGAAACAAGGTGAGCGTGGCCAGGATCATCAGGAGCGGCAAGATCGCGTAAAGCCCTTGCGGCACATTCAGCAACGTAAGCCTGAAAATCTGCAGAAAGCCCACCGCGTCGCTGTCGAATTTGCGGGTTTGCTCAACCATGTCGATGAGGACGAACAACAACAAGAAGACGGCGAAAACCGCGCTAAAGGCACCAAGGAAGCGGCGCGCAAAATAGGCGTGCAGGATCATGACGGCGCGTCCCGCCGGCGGCGCCACCGCGCAAATAGCCCCGGGCGCGCGCTCAACCACAAAATTGCGAGGGTCACGCCGATGCCCAGAACGGTGGCGGCGTAGGTTACCGGCCACAGGGCTGCGTCGCGGCTGGCAATATCGGCAGAGGTGTTGTCGAGCGCTTTCAGGATCGCCAGCGCGGCAATCGCCACCAGGATCTGCCGCCAGCGGCCAAACCGCGAGAAATTGCCCAACAGGATCGCGGAAAAGCCCACCAAGGCAGCCACCAGCGCCGCCAGAGCCTGATTGATGCGGTCGTGCCCCTCGTAGATCAGTCGGTTCCGGTCCCTGCCGGTTTCCGCAATCACTGCCTCGGTCGGGGCGAGAAGCTCGAATGTGGATAACTCGCGGTAAGAGCGTCGCCCCGGCGCCAAGCCGGTGATGAAACTGGAGATATTGTAGGCGAAGTCGTCAAACCGCGTGGTCGTCAGGGTGCCGTCGCGGCCAAGCTGTTGCGCCAGCCCGTCGAACATGACGAGGGTCGGGCCTGCGTCGCTCCGGATAAGCAGGGCGCGCTTCGCGGTGTAGGTCACATGCTCGCTGTCCAAACGCGCGTCCGACAGGAAGATATCTTCAAGCTGACCCTCGGGCGTGATGCGCCGAATGTAGAACGTAACCCCTTCCGTCGGATGCAGAAATTGCCCCTCGCTCAGAAGCCGTGCGGTGATGTTTTCCGAAATCTCCGCCTGCCGTTCATTCAGTTGGGTCACCGATAGCGGCACGAGGAAATGGGTCAGCACAGACAGCAGCAGGCCCACCAACACACCGAAGATAAGCACGGGCCGCACCATTCGGAACGGCGAAAACCCGGTGGCTTGCACCACGACCAATTCGCTTTCGGTCGTCAGCCGATTGGCCACATAAACCGATGCCGCAAAGGCCGCGATCGGTAACGCTAGGCGGATCACGCTGGGCAGCGATAGCACGGTGAACTCAAAAAACACCGTTGCGCCCTGGCCGTTTGCGATAAGTTGATCAAACAGGCGCACGGCTTGGTTGATCCAATAGATCAGCACCAAAACCAGCGAAAAGAACCCAAACAACATCGTCAATTGGGCCAGGATATATCTGTCGAACTTGGCCACGTCCCCGCCGACTGCCCTTATTTTTCCGCGATGTTAAACGATCTGCGTCGACGGTGAAACTGATAACTGGTCAAGCGTGAGGCGCGCGATTAGGTAGGGGAAACCATGTTCCCGGAGAGACACGAATGACCACGCCGATTGCCGTTGACGTTGCTGCGCTTGATCTAGACGCGATTGCTGAGTTTGAGGGTCGCGTCGTTGTCTTCGCTGACCCGGACGCGTCGCTGTCGCAGGCGGCCCGCCGGGTCAATCGCCTGTCCAAGGGCGCGCTTGAACGGGCAATCGCCAGCCCGGAATTCGCGGAGATGTCTGCCGGCGAGGTGATGACGCTGTCGTTCCCGGGGGGCATGACGGCGGATGCGGTCTTGCTGGTCAAACTGCCGCGCCGGGCAGACGAGGAGACGCTGCGCAAAGCCGGGGCCGCCATCGGCGCGCTGAAAAAGCACAAGGCGCTCGTGGTCTTGGCGGGCAATCTTAAAGCAGTAGAGGCGCTGGCCCTAGGGCTCGCCCTGCGCGTCTACGACTTTGCCGACCGCAACACCAAAACCGCAAAAGACGAGGGCGCGGTCACGCTGGCGGTGTCTAAACCCGAGGCGGTCTCGCTCGACACGGTCACCGCGCTGGTCGAGGGGGTGTTCTTCACCCGTGATCTCGTTAACGAACCCTCCAATATCCTCACCACAACGGAATTCGCCGACCGCTTGGAGGCGCTCAAGGATAGCGGGCTCAAGATAGAGGTGCTCGACGAGCCCGCGCTGGAGAAACTGGGCATGCGCACGCTGCTCGCTGTCGGTCAGGGCAGCGAGAGCACGTCCAAGGTGGTGGTGATGGAATGGCAAGGCGGCGGCGACGAAGCGCCGTTTGCGCTGATCGGCAAGGGCGTCGTCTTCGATACTGGCGGCATTAGCCTCAAGCCTGCCGGCGGTATGGAAGATATGACCATGGATATGGGCGGCGCCGGGACGGTTGCGGGCGTGATGAAGGCGCTGGCGCTGCGCAAGGCCAAAGCCAATGTGGTGGGGCTTGTCGGCCTGGTGGAGAACATGCCCGACGGCAAGGCGCAGCGTCCGGGGGATGTCGTTGTCTCGATGAAAGGCGACACGGTTGAGGTGATCAACACCGATGCCGAGGGGCGGCTGGTGCTGGCCGATGTGCTTTGGTACGCGCAGGAGCGGTTCTCACCCACCGGCATGATCGATCTCGCCACGCTCACCGGCGCCATCATCATCGGTCTTGGCCATCAGATGGCGGGGGTGTTTTCCAACGATGACGCGCTGGCGGGGGCGTTTTTGGCGGCAGCCAACGCCGAGGGCGAGGGGGCCTGGCGCCTGCCGATGGGCCCTGCCTACGACAAGCAGCTGAAATCGCGCATCGCCGACATGAAGAATGTGGGCGGCCGCGCGGCGGGCTCGATCACCGCGGCGCAGTTTCTGCAGCGCTTCGTCAAAGAGGATTGCCCCTGGATCCATCTCGACATCGCTGGCACCGCGAGCGTGAAAGAGGGCACGCCCTTCGCACCCAAAGGCGCGACCGGCTGGGGTGTGCTGGCGCTCAACCGCCTGATTGCGGATGGGTACGAAGGCTAAACCCCCGTGGGCGCTGCCTATTTCTATCACCTGACCCAGGCGCCGCTGGAGGCAACGCTGCCGATGCTGCTCAACAAAGCGTTGGCGGCGGGGTGGCGCGTCTGTGTGCGGGGTGTCGCCACGGAGCGCCTTGCATGGCTCGATGACGCGCTGTGGCTGGGCCCCAAGGAGGCGTTTTTGCCCCACGGTTTGGCTGGCGGGCCCCATGATGCGGATCAGCCGGTGCTGCTGACGACGCAGGAGGCGCGGCCGAACCAGGCGCAATGCGTGATGAGTGTGGATGGCGCCGCGGTAAGCCCCGAAGAAGTGGCGCTGCTAGAGCGGGTCTGCGTGCTTTTTGACGGCAATGACGGCGCCGCGCTTGAAGCCGCGCGCGGGCAATGGCGCTTTCTCACCGAGGCAGGATGCGCCGCGCAATATTGGAGCCAAGAAACCGGCCGCTGGGAGATGAAAGCGCAGAAAGATCCCACACAATAACGCGCATCCCGGCTGTTCCATCGCGCCGCCGCTGTCTTCTCTTTTTCCTAAATACCTCCGCCGGAGGCATCCCAAACGCGGCACCACGCGCCACAACCGGGGCCGCGCGGAGCAGGTCAGCCCGGTGCGGGTATCCTTAAGCTGATTTACGCGCAGGCTCGGCTTGCAAAGTCTGCGGTGTCTGCTCGACCAGGGGGCGCAGGCCAGTGATCAACCGGGCGCCCTTGGAAAAGGTGATGTAAGACCAAAACCAGTTGAACGCCACCATGATCGGCTTGCGCACCCCGATGAGGAAGTAAATGTGGGCCAGCCCCCAAATCCACCACGCCAGCGCGCCCGACAGCCGGACTTTGCCGAAATCGATCACCGCTGCATGGCGCCCAATCGTGGCCAGATTGCCCAGATGGCGATAGCGGAACGGTTTGCCCCGCGGCTTGCCGGCCAGTTCCTTCGCGATCAGCTTTGCCACGTATTTCCCGCCCTGTTTGGCGGCGGGCGCAATACCCGGCACATCGCGGCCTTCACTCCAGGCGGCCTTGGCGGCATCGCCGACGACGAAAACCTCCGGGTGGCCCGGCAGGCTGAGATCAGGTTCTACCGCGACGCGACCGCTGCGATCCGTCTCCACCTTGAGCCAGCGCGCCACGTTGCGCACCACCACGCCAGCGCCCCACACTTTCGTCGCGGCGGCCACTTTCTCCTCAGGCAGCGAAACGCCCTCTTCGTCGATATCCGCCACCCGTGTGTTGAGGCGCACCTCCACGCCGAGGCCTTCGAGCGACGCTTTGGCCTTTTCCGACAATTCCGGCGGCAGCGCTGCGAGCAGCCGGTCACCGGCCTCGATCAGCATCACCCGCGCCTTGCTCGATTTGATCCGTCGAAAGTCGCTCGCCAGGGTAAAGCGGGCCAGTTCCGCGATGGCGCCCGCCATCTCAACGCCGGTCGGCCCGCCACCAATGACGGCGAAGGTCAGCTGGCGGTCCTGCTCAGCCTTTGACGTGGACACCTCGGCCCGCTCGAACGCCATCAGCACGCGTTTACGCACCTCGGTGGCATCGATGATCCGTTTCAGCCCCGGCGCGTGCGGTTCCCAGTGATCATTGCCAAAATAGGAATGGCGCGCGCCGCTCGCGACAATCAGGTAGTCATAAGGAAACCGCTGCGTTTCGCCAATGACCTCGCGGGCCTGGAGGTCGATATCGCGCACTTCATTGAGGGCCACCTGCACGTTCTCATCCTTGGCGAAGATACCGCGAATGGGCCATGCCACATCAGCGGGCGAGAGATCAGCGGTGGCGACCTGGTAGAGGAGCGGCTGAAACAAGTGATAATTGCGCCGGTCGACCACGGTGATGTCGACATCGGCCTTCGCCAACGTTTTCGCGGCGGTCATGCCGCCAAAACCTGCGCCGATGATCACGACCCTCTTGCGCGAGGACTGGGTCGGCGTGGGCAGGATGGTTGGCTCGGGCATGGCGGGACCTTTCGTCGTTGCCTGTGTCTCACCTATACCATCCGCCCGGTGCGGCAATATGTCATTGTCTAAATTGTGATTGGGCGCGGTGACGATTGCATGGGCGTGCTGAAAACCGCAGCAACGAGGCGGCCAAAATCGCGCGCCGCGGCGGTGCTAGCCGCGACGGCGCCGCCGTCCCCCCCGAGCACCGCGCCCACCGGCGCCGCCGCTGGCGGTGTTGAGCTTGATCCAATTGGCGCCCGAGGCATCCTGGTTCAGAAGGAAATCCGCCGCCCGGATCGACAGGCTTTCCTCCGAAGTAACCCCCGCGCGCTGCCCGAGGCCCAAAAGCGGGCCCAGCTTGTCCAGATCGACGCCGTCTTCAAAGGTGACACCCAGATCGGCCAGCCGTTGCATGCGCTCGCGCACCATATCGGCATCGGTTCGCAGGCCTAAAAGCGGGGCCAACGCGGCCAGATCCACATCATCGGGGGCAGTGGCGCCCATGCCTTTCAGGAGATCAAGCCGATCGCTTACCGATTTCAAGGTCGCGGGCATCGCCACCGGGTTCATGATCGCCGAGGTCATGCCTGCCGCGCTCGCCATCGCCAGGAACGCATTGTTGATGCCATGGCGGTTTGGCAGCCCGAATGAGATGTTGGAGGCGCCGCATGTGGTGTTCACCCCCAACTCATCGCGGAGCTTGCGCACAAGCGTGAACACTTGCTGGCCTGCTGTATCCATCGCGCCGATAGGCATCACCAGCGGATCGACCACGATGTCATGGGCGGGGATGCCAAAATCAGCCGCCCGCTCGACGATCTTCTTGGCCACCGCAAAGCGCACGTCGGGGTCGCGGCTGATCCCGGTATCGTCATTGGAAATCGCGACGACCGGCACGTTGTATTTCTTGACCAGCGGCAAAACCATTTCCAGCCGGTCTTCCTCGCCGGTTACCGAGTTGAGGAGCGGGCGCCCTTCCGCTGTTTCGAGCCCCGCCTCCAACGCGCCAGGGACCGAGCTATCGATGCAGAGCGGCACATCGACCAGGCCCTGAACCATTTCCAGCACCGCCCGCATGAGCGGCGGTTCGGTTTCGTTGGGGTTAGGGTTGGAATTGTAGACCACGCCCGCATTCACATCGAGCACCTGCGCGCCGCAGGCCACTTGTTCCAGCGCATCCTTCTCGACCGTGGAGAAATCGCCTGCTTCCAACTCCGCAGCCAGTTTCTTGCGGCCGGTCGGGTTAATCCGCTCCCCGATCACGCAAAAAGGCTCGCCGAAGCCAATCGTGACAGTCTTGGTTTTGGATTCGACGACAGTGCGAGTCATTGGTGGGGTCCCTCCCAGGAAGTGGCTGTGCGCGGCGACGGTAGGCCCATGCCGCAAAGGCGCACGAACCACAAGCGACATGGCTCGCGCCACCTGCGACGCAATGGCCCGCTAAGGTGTTTTCAGCGATTGCGCGAAACGGCCGAGTAGCATGTCACACGCTATCTGCTGCGGCCAAAGTAATCGCTGTGAATACCCATTTTGATGGCGCGCCGCATGGGTCGCGTCAGGCGCCAGGCGATGGACTGCGTGCACGGTTAGAAGTGTCTAGTAAACGCGTCTGGTAGTGTCCGCTAAGCGCGTGTTTAGAGCCCGCATCATCCGAACCCAGTGTCCGCAATCGTCCATGCGGTGTTTGCCGCGTCCGTTAATACGTGCGGATCAGCCCAACGAGCCGCCCTTGCACCTTCACCTGATCTTCGCGGAACACCCGTGTCTCATAGGCAGGGTTCGCTGCTTCCAACGCGATCGCGCTGCCCTTGCGGCGAAAGCGCTTAAGCGTTGCTTCATGCCCCTCAACCAAGGCCACAACGATATCGCCCGTATCGGCCGTGTCAGTTTCGCGGATCACCACCACGTCGCCGTCATTAATCCCGGCGTCGATCATCGAGTCGCCGCGCACCTCAAGCGCATAATGGCTGCCACGGTCGTTGAGCATCGTGGTCGGCACGGAAACATGACGTTCGGCATGGCTGATCGCCTCGATCGGCACACCGGCCGCGATGCGCCCCATGAGCGGCAATTCCCGCGCGCCGTCAGTGCTGACCGGCTGCGCGCTTGCGGGCGCGGGCAGGGCAGGCACCGGCGCGCCCCGACTGCCTTCGATCACTCGGGGGGTGAACTTCTGCGGCTTTTCCAAGGTGTCGGGCAATTTCACGATCTCAATCGCGCGCGCCCGATGCGCTAAGCGGCGGATAAACCCCCGTTCTTCCAGCGCGGTGATCAGCCGGTGGATTCCCGATTTCGAGCGTAGATCCAGCGCATCCTTCATTTCATCGAAAGACGGTGGCACGCCATCGCGCTGCATCCGGCGATTGATGAAGTCGAGCAGTTGCAATTGCTTTTTGGTGAGCACGCTGTTTCGCTCCGCTATCCATTTGCCCGGTTGGTCGGGTCGTTCACTTATGTTCTATGGGTGTTCTTGTTCTGTGTCAAGAACGCGGCGTCAGCGGCACGTATTCCAGCATCTCACCAGCAGCGCGCGGGCCGTCGGACGGGGGGCGAATGAGCAGCGCGTTTGAGCGGGCGAGAACCGTTAGCAGCGCGCTATCCTGGGTTGGCGCTGCGGTGATGCCCTGCGCGTCGACGCTGGCGCGCATGTAATGCTCGCGCGGGCCATTGGCGGGAATGTCGGCGGTCAAGCGGGCTTGCAGCCGAGGCGCAGGCGCGCGGCCAAGCCCCTGCATCGCCCGCAGCATCGGCACCAAGAAGATATGGCCGCACACCATCGCCGAGACCGGATTGCCCGGAAGGCCGACCATCGTTGCTTGCCCTAAACGCCCTGCCATCAAGGGCTTACCCGGTCGCATCGCTACTTTGTAGAAAGCAGGCGTCATCCCGAGTTCGGCAGTCACCGGCGCGATCAAGTCGTGCTCGCCCACCGAGGCGCCGCCGATGGTCACCACCAGATCAGCCCCCTCGGCCATCTGTAGCAGCGCTTTGATCGAGGCAGGGTTGTCACGCGCGATCGGCAGCATCCGGGCGGTCGCGCCGACGGTCTCGACCAGCGCAGCAAGGCCAAACGCGTTGGAGGCGATAATCTGGTCCGGGCCCGGCGTTTCCCCCGGCATCACCAATTCATCACCATTGGCCATCAACGCCACCACCGGGCGGCGATGCACCCTGACTTCGGCTGCGTTCATCGACGCGATCAGCGCCAGATCCTGCGGGGACAAGAGCCGTGGCGCGCTCACGCTGTCACCAAGGGCAAAGTCGGCCCCGGCTGGACGGATATGCGCGCCAGGCCCCGGCTGACCGGTGATCGTCGCGTGGTCGCCCTCGCGGGTCACATCCTCTTGGATGACAACGCGTTCGGCCCCTTGCGGCACCGGCGCGCCCGTGAAAATCCGCACGCTTTCGCCAGGGGTCACCGCGCCAGCAAAGCCTGCCCCAGCCACCGCCTCGCCGATCACGCGGGTGGTGCGCCCGGCAACAGCATCCTCGGCGGCCATCGCGTAGCCATCCATCGCTGAGGCCGCAAAGGGTGGCTGGTCACGCGCCGCGACAATCGGCTCAGCAAGGACCCGGCCTGCCGCCTCGGCGAGCGGCACGGTGGTCACCTCCGTGGGATCGGCCAGCGCGAACAGCTGTTCAAGCGCCTCGTCGACGCTGATCACTTCGGTGCCTCACTGGAAGCCTCACGGGGTGCCCCGTACCGTCCCGAGGCGCCGCCGTCTTTGAAAATCAACCGGATATCGGCGATCACCATCGCCTTCTCCACCGCTTTGACCATGTCGTAGATCGTTAGGCAGGCCAGCGACACCGCCGTCAGCGCCTCCATCTCCACGCCCGTTTGGCCGGTGGTCTTCACAGTCGCTTCAACCCGCAACCCGGTGCGATCCGCCGCTGGCGCGATCTCCAGCGCCACTTTCGACAGCGGCAACGGGTGACAGAGCGGGATCAGATCGGCGGTTTTCTTGGCCGCCATGATGCCTGCAAGCCGCGCCACACCAGCCACATCGCCTTTCTTCGCCCGTCCCTCGGTGATGATGGCCAGCGTCTGCGCTGACATCTCAACGAAGCCTTCGGCAACAGCCACGCGCGCGGTCACGGCCTTTTGCGAGACATCGACCATCTGGGCATCGCCCTTGGCATCGAAATGGCTGAGCCCGCCGCTCATGCCGGGACAGGGTCGGCCAGCAGCTGCGCCGTTGCCGCGGCCACGTCGTCTTGGCGCATAAGGCTCTCGCCAATCAAGAAGATGCGGGCGCGGTAGGCGGCCATGTCAGCCAGATCCGCCGGGGTGAATAGACCTGACTCACAGACCAGCAGGCGATCATCGGGCACCGCCTTCGACAACGTGCGGGTGACATCGAGCGAGGTCTCAAAGGTCTTTAAGTTGCGGTTATTGATCCCCAAAAGTGCCGATTTAAGGGCCAGCGCGCGGTCAAGCTCAGCAATGTCATGAACCTCAATCAGCACATCCATGCCCCATAACAGGGCCGCGTCTTCCAACTCGCGCGCCTGGGCGTCCGAGACGCTGGCCATGATGATTAAAATGCAATCAGCATGGAGCGCACGGGCCTCGGCCACCTGATAGGGGTCGTAGAGAAAATCTTTGCGTAGGGCGGGCAAGGCGGTGGCGCTGCGCGCGGCGGTCAGAAAGCTGTCATCGCCTTGAAAACTGGGCTTGTCGGTCAGCACCGAAAGACAGGTGGCGCCCCCCGCCTCATAGGCGCGCGCCAAGGCCGGGGGATCAAAATCAGCGCGGATCAACCCTTTCGAGGGGCTTGCCTTTTTGATCTCTGCGATCAGCCCGTACCCGTTGGTCGAGGCGCGCCGCAACGCTGCTTCGAAGCCGCGGGTCGGCGGCGCGTCCTTGGCCTGCGCTTCCACCTCAGCGAGCGGGCGCGCGGCTTTGCGGGCGGCGATCTCATCGACCTTGTAGGCCTTGATCTTGTCGAGAATGGTGTTGCTCACGCGGCCTCCGGATCGGTCCAGTTGATCGGCGGGCGGCCCTGGTCGACCAGCCACGCATTGACCCGCGAAAAGGGACGCGAGCCAAAAAAACCGCGATACGCCGATAGGGGTGAGGGATGGGGGGTTTCGACCTTGAGATGCGGCGCGCCGATGTCTCGGGCGAGTTTTTGCGCCGGTTTGCCCCAGAGCAGGAAGGCGCGGGCGCGGTCACGCATGCGTTGGACGACCTGCGCAGTAAGCGCCTGCCACCCGAGCCGCGCATGGCCGTTTGCAACACCCGCAGGCACAGTCAGCGCGGTATTGAGCAGCAAAACGCCCTGGCGCGCCCAGAACCTCAAATCGCCCTGCGCCGGTGCGCTGCCCAGATCGTCGCGCAACTCGCCAAAGATATTGCCCAGCGATTTGGGCAGCGGTGTCACCTGGGGCGCCACGGAAAACGCCAAACCATGGGCGTGGCCGGGGGTTGGGTACGGGTCTTGCCCCAGGATCACCACCTCAACCGCATCGGGCGGGCATAGCTCTAGCGCCGCGAACACCTGACCGCTCGGCGGTAATACCTGCCGTGTCTCGCGCGCCAACGCCGCGTTGATGGCGGGCAAATCGTGCGTAAAGAAAGGCAGTTGCGCCCAAGCACCCAGGCGCGAGACATCGAGCATCACTGCGCTCCCTGAGACGCTTGGCGGCTGTCTTGTGGTGGTTTTTGTTGCGTGGCGCGGGCGAGTTTTTCCACCTTGTCGCGTGCCGCACCGCTATCGATGCTCGTCGCCGCTAACGCCGCCCCGCTTGTGAGGTCGCTGGCCTTGCCCGCGATAACCAAGGCTGCGGCCGCATTCAACAAAACCGCGTCGCGGTAAGCCCCCGGCGCCCCGTCCAGCAACGCCTTTAGCGCAGCACCGTTTTCCTGCGGCGTGCCGCCCAGGATCGCCTCAAACGAATGTCGGGGTAGGCCTGCATCCTCGGGCACCACCTCGAAGTGGCGGATCGCGCCCTGCTCAAGCGCAGCCACTGTCGACGGCCCGGCAATCGACAATTCATCGGTGCCGTCGCTGCCATGCACGATCCACACATGGTCAGAGCCGAGCGCTTTGAGCGTCTCAACCATCGGCGCCACCAGCGCGGGAGAAAACGTGCCGGTCAGTTGCCGCGTCACGCCCGCAGGATTGGTGAGCGGGCCGAGGATGTTAAAGATCGTGCGGGTGCCAAGCTCAGCGCGCACTGGCCCCACATGGGCCATCGCTGGATGGTGCATCGGCGCCATCATGAAACAGATGCCCACCTCGGCGAGCGCCGCCTCCACTGCGCTGGCGCCGATCATCACGTCGATGCCCAGTTCGGTCAGCGCATCGGCAGCACCCGATTTCGAGGATAGATTGCGGTTGCCGTGCTTGGCTACCGGCACGCCCGCGCCTGCCACGACGAAAGCGGCCGCGGTAGAGATGTTGAGCGTGCCCTTGCCATCGCCGCCGGTGCCAACGATATCCATCGCCCCGGCAGGCGCGGTGACCCGGTTGCACTTGGCGCGCATCACTGCGGCGGCGGCGGCGTATTCCTCGACCGTTTCGCCGCGCGTTCGCAGGGCCATCAACAAGCCGCCGATCTGGCTGGGCGTGGCTTCGCCGTCAAACAGGATTTGGAACGCGGCCTCCGCTTCGGCCCTGGTCAGCGGGCGTTCCGCGGCAGCGCTGATCAAAGGCCTGAGCGCGGCACTCACGCGGGCACCTGACAGCGCGCAAGAAACGTCCTCAGCATGGCGTGGCCGTGCTCAGTGGCAATCGATTCAGGGTGAAACTGCACCCCCTCGATGGGCCGCACGCGATGGCGCAGACCCATGATGACGCCGTCCTCAGTCTCGGCGGTAATTTCCAAGCTGTCAGGCAGTGTGTCGCGCTCGACCACCAGCGAGTGATACCGCGTTGCGTTAAACGGCGACGGCAGGCCCGCGAAGACGCCCGTGCCCTGATGCGTCACCCGGGCGGTTTTGCCGTGGACGATTTCATGACAGCGGGTCACTTGGCCTCCGAAGGCCTGGCCGATGGTCTGATGCCCAAGGCACACGCCGATCAGCGGAATCCCCACCTCGGCGGCGGCGCCGGTTAACGCCAGACAGATCCCGGAGCGGTCCGGATCGCCCGGGCCCGGCGAGAGCAAAATCCCGCTTGGGCGCAGCGCCATCGCCTCCTGCACGTTGAGCGCATCGTTGCGGTGCACGCGCACATCGGCGCCCAATTCTCCCAGGTAATGCGCCAGGTTATAGGTAAAGCTGTCGTAATTATCGATCAGCAAAATCACGGCGCGCTACCCCTGTCATTGTCGCACTCAATTGGGGCTATCACCCAGCCCGCATCGCGCTATACAAGAGCCGAGGCTGGGTCGCGGGTCAAGCGCCTGATCCACGGGTACCGGAAGGGAGCATGATGTGCGCGGGTTTTTCACAGGCGCCATAGCGGGCTTGGCAGTGTCGGCTGTCGGGTTGGTCACAGCGTCTTATCTCGGCGGACCTGTGGCGCCCTTGACCAAGTTTGAAGAGAGCGCGGCGATTGACGCAGAGGGCGCCGATAGCGCTGTTCTGCCCGATGCAGAGAGCACGCCCGCGGAGAGCGACGACACGCCTGTCGCGGAGAGCGATGACACGCCTGTCGCAGAGAGCGACGAAACACCGGCTGCGGATGGCGGAGAAACCACTGTCGCAGAAGGCGACGACACGCCTGTCGCAGAAGGCGACGACACGCCTGTCGCAGAGAGTGACGCAACGCCTGCTCCGGATGGCAGCGACGAAGCGCTGGACGGTGCATATGAGGACGCGGATGTTGCGGCAGGCGACGTTGACGACGCGCCGCTGCCCCCGTCAGAGGAGCCGCCAACCGCAGAGGAGGAGGCGCCAGCCCCATCGAGCGAAGAAACTGCGGAGGTCGCGGCGCCCACGCCAGACGCTTCCGGTGATACTGCAGGTGATACCGTGTCTGACGCGGGCCTGGATGAGGCTGAGCCCGATAATGCGACAGACGAGGTGGCACCGGAAACTGAGCTGGCTGACGACGCGCAGCCAGAGGAAACGCTCCCTGATACAGAAGCGCCCGACGAAGACGTTGCTGACGCAGCACCCGAGGGGGCGGAGGCCGCTGACGTGGATACGCTGACCCAAGGCGAGGCGGTCGTTGATCCGCCTGGGACGGGGGAAACCGTGGACGCGGATGCGGCGCCAGTTCCAGTGCCAGCCCCAGTGCCAGATCCAGTGCCAGATCCAGTACCGGCCCCTGACGAAATCGACACAGCAGCCGCAGAAGCCACCGATGAGGGGGGCGATACCGACCTCGCGGCCGCGCCTGATCCCGAGATCGACATCGCCTCGGGCGAGCCGATTGAAACCCCGCAAGAGATCCCGGGTGCGGGTGAGCCGCCTAGCGCCGAGGAGAGCATTGCTGTCGTCCCCGATCTGGCCCTTCCAGATCAGCCGACCGAGGAGACCACGCCCGAGATCGATGCGGAGGCGCCCAACATCGCCAGCGTATCGCCCGACGACGACGGGCCGGTCTTGCCAGGGCCCGAGCCCGATTTGGACGCGACCCCGGTGGAACCGGATGCGGATTTGGACGCAGCGCCTGAGACCGAGGAGCGGCCCGCGCTTGAGGCATTCGCCGCGCTTTATGATGCGCCTATCGATGGTCTGCCGCTGATGGCGGTGCTGCTGGTGGATACCGGGTTGGACGCCGAGACGCTCGAGGCGTTGGAAGCGCTGGAGTTCCCGATGACCATCGCCGTGAACCCGACTGAGCCAGGCGCGCGCGAGGCGGCGGATGCCTATCGCGCCGCTGGCCACGAGGTGACTGTTATCACACCGTTGAGCGAAGAGGCGGGCTCGGCGGAGGTGGAGCGCGCCATGACCGGTTATCTCGCGCAACTCCCTGAAACCATTGCGGTCCTTGATGTGCCCGACGCTCATCTCCAACAAAATCGGCCCCGCGCCGCCCAGGTCAGCGAGATCTTAAAGCGCACCGGCCACGGCTTGATCACATATCCCCGCGGGCTCAATTCTGGGGTGCAAGTGGCACAATTGGCGGGGGTGCCTTCGGCGATCGTGTTCCGTGAGATCGACGACGGAACAAGGCAGATTTCGGTGATGATGCGCTTGCTTGACGTCGGAGCGTTCCGCGCAAGCCAAGAGGGCTCGGTGGTGGTAGTCGGTGCGCTGCGCCCGGCTGTGATCGCGGCGGTTAAGGAGTGGACAAAAAGCACCCGCGCCGCGACGGTCTCGCTGGTGCCTACTTCGGCGGTGCTGTTGAGCATGCAGTGAGCGGCCGGCTGCGCGCGTGCAGTCGCGGTGATGCGCCTCTGACCCTTCCTCTTCGGTTTCAATGACATGTCATCTTGATATCGATGACATGTCATATTGATTTTAGGCAGAGGGTGCTGCGCTGCGAGCGCGATTTGAGCGGCATTTGTATGACATGTCATACAAATACGGCTGACAGGTCATCAAACAATGCGGGACGTTTTACCGGGATGAGCGGGGGTTTTTGTCACGCTTTTCCAACGGGCTCGGGTCCAACGGGCTCTTGTCCAACGCGCTCAGGGTCCGCGGTAAGGGCGCTATCTGAACCGCATCTATATGACATGTCATACAAATGCGGTTGACATGTCAGCATGGGCAACGCCAAGGCCAAGCGCAGTGCAGCGCGATCAACCCGAAAGCGCTAGCACTAAAATCTGGTGAAATTGGAGCGGGCGATGAGATTCGAACTCACGACCCTTACCTTGGCAAGGTAATGCTCTACCCCTGAGCTACGCCCGCGTCCGTGGGTAGCGTGTACGTAGTCAAATCGCCCCAGCGCTGCAAGAGTAAATGTTGCGCCCCGCCGCTTCAGCCACTCTCATCCCCGGGGCCAAAAACCCGCCATACCAGCGCGCCGCCGCGTGTCTTTGCACTGTCTTCTTGGCCATGTCATAGCGCGGCATGCCACTCTGGATTATCGCAACTTGCCTCGCCGCCGCTATTCAGACGCTGCGCTTCATACTGCAAAGGCAAGTCAGAGACGCGGGCCTGTCCACCGGGGGCGCCACATTCTCGCGCTTCATCTTTGCCGCGCCGCTGGCGATCATCACAGTCGCGGTTTTACAGCCCCTGACGGCCACCGCTTGGCCCAGCACAACCCCGGCGTTTTGGTCCTACGCCTTCTTTGGCGGCCTGTGCCAGATCGGCGGCACCTTCGCGACGATCATGCTGTTTTCGCTCAGAAATTTTGCTGTTGGCATCGCCTTCACCAAGACCGAGACGATCCAGGTGGTCCTGTTTTCGCTGCTGATCCTGGGCGAGGGCGTAAGCGGCGCCGGGCTCGCGGCGATCCTCGTGGGAATTGTCGGGGTGATCCTGATCTCCTCCAAAGACGCGGGCGATACGGCGCGATGGAGCGGTGCGCTGCGGGCCAAGCCGATGTTGCTGGGCCTTATCGCCGGGGCAGGCTTTGGGCTTTCAGCCATCGGTTACCGCGGCGCTGCGCTCGATCTCGACACGGGCGGCGCGCTGTTTCGGGCGGCATGCACCCTCGCCGCGGTCACCGCGATGCAGACCGTCACGATGGGGCTTTGGCTGTTATGGCGCGAGCCCGGCGAGGTGGCCCGTGTCCTGCGCGCTTGGCGCCGAACCGCGCTGGTCGGGTTGACGGGCATGCTAGGCTCGCTCGCCTGGTTCACAGCCTTTGCCTTGCAAAACGCGGCCTATGTGCGCGCGGTAGGCCAAATTGAACTGGTCTTGGGCGTTATCGTCGCCTGGGCGGTGTTCGGTGAGCGCGTGGCCCGGCGCGAAGCCATCGGCATTGCCTTTTTGGGCCTGAGCGTGGTGGCGCTAATGCTCGTTGCGTGAACTGCTGTAATGTTGCATCGGTCCGACGCCGCCGAGGCGACGAAACACGCTGTCCTCAGCACCGTTGTCGAAGAAAGGGACGCTGTCGGGCGCGCCGAGAAAGGGCAGAGCGCGGGCAACTTCGGCGAGCACCACCTCGGTGACGAAAGGCAGCGCGAAGTCCCTGACCTGGTGCAGCGGGATCCATTGCAGATGCGCTAACTCGCCCGAAGCGTGGGAAAAATCATCGGGGTCGTTGGCCAGCGCCGCCGCATCGGCCAGAAAGAACCGGGCGTCAAAACGGCGCGGGCGGCCCGGGGGCGTCACAGCACGAAAGACGAAGTGCAGCGCCTCGGCTGAGGGCCGCCAACCGGCCGTGGCAAAGGCTGCCCAATCAGCTGGGACAGGCTCGGGCCATTGCCCGCGCGTGCCGAGGATCAGGCCGGTTTCCTCCCAAAGTTCGCGGATCGCAGCAGCGCATAGAGCGTCGGCGGGCGCCGAACTGCGCTGTTCTTCCAACCGCGTGGCGCAGGGTTGGGCGATACCTGTCACCAGCGGCACTGCCGCATCGTCTGGATCGACCGCGCCGCCAGGGAATACCACTTTGTCCGCCATAAATGCTGCCTGTGCACCCCGCTGACCCATCAAGACGCGCGGCTCGGGGCCCGCTGCCTCGCGCACCAAGATGATGCTGGCGGCATTCTTGATCGGTGCTGCTGTCACGCTCTGTCCCCCTGTTGCGCGACCCATCGAGCGAGGCTGGCAAACACTGCTATGCCGCGTCACGTGCGCGGCGCGCGCCCATGCATGTCGAAGGGCGGCTCACCCACATGCCCTGCGGCACAGTCCGGAACCCGCGCTATCGGCCAAACCCATAAAGCCGCTTGGCCCATTGCAGCCCGACGATCAAGCCCTTTAGCCGCGGCAGCAGATACAGCGACAGCGCCACGCACCCGACAGAAAAACCCGTAGCCATCACCATCGGTTCAGGACGATAGGTGCTGTAGACATGGATCAAAAGCGGCGCCATCAGATGGCCCACAATCAGGATTGTGAGATAGGCGGGGCCGTCATCAGCGCGGTGGTGGTGCAGCGGCTCGGAGCAAACCGGGCAGGTCTCGCGCACCTTGAGATAGCCGCGCAGCATCGGCCCGGATCCGCATTTAGGGCAGCGACGCCGCCACCCGCGCCAAAGCGCCAGCCCCAGGGGGCGCGGCTCGTCTTCGATCTGTAGCGCTGGGTCGTCTGTTTTTGCCATCCCGCCCTCGCGGTCTGAAATGCTCCCCCGGCGTACTCAACTTCGCGGTCGCATCCCACGAGGCGGTTTGTCGCAAATCGGGCTCTGAGGAAAAAAGCTGTGCCGCGCGACGGAAATTCTCAGACGCGGCGTTTGATGGGGTATCGGCGCGGGCCTCAACCGGCGCCGGTCTCAGGATCAAACAGCAAACGGAGTTTCCGATGATACCTCTCTCACGCCTCGCGGCAGTTTCAGCCACTCTAGTGATTTGCGGTGTCACTGCGATCGCCGCGCAAGAGCGGGGCCCTGATCGGCTCGGCGGACCAGGCGCCGTCATGGAGCGCTTCGATACCGATGGTGACGGCGTTGTCACCCGCGCCGAAGTTGATGCAGCCCAAGCGGCGCGCTTTGCCGAGGCAGATCTGAACGGCGATGGCGCCTTGTCGCTAGACGAATTGATCGCCGCCCAGGAAGCGCGGCGTTTGGCGCGCCAGACGGCGCAGGCGCAACGGCTGCTGGCGTGGCTCGACCAAGATGGCGACGGCGTTGTCAGCGCCGAAGAAATGGCGCAACTGGCTGGACGGCGCGGTGATATCTTTGAGCGCCTCGACCGCGACGCGGACGGCACGATCACGCTCGAAGAAGTCGAACAAGCCCGCGCGCTGCGTCGTGGCGGCGGTCGTCCCTGGTTCGGCAAACGCGTGATGCGGCCGTAGCCGCCGGGAGGCGCTTGTTCACGCTTCGTCGGCGCCGTGCACCGCCTTGCTGCGGCGCCGATGGACCCGATTGGCCAATCTCGATAGCGTTCGCGGAAGATGTCGATGCCCCTTGATGCCGAAACCGGCCTTTCCGATGAGGCGCTGTTGGTCGCCCTCGGGCGCGGCGATCAGGCAGCGGCGCGCACCTTGACGCTGCGTCTGGCCCCCCGGGTGATGCGGTACGCGGCGGGGATGCTGTCAGATCCGGCCGAAGCCGAGGACGTGACCCAGGAGGCGATGATGCGGCTGTGGCGGCAGGCGCCTGATTGGCGCGCGGGGGAGGCTCAGGTGACCACGTGGCTCTACAGGGTGGTTACCAATCTGTGCACCGATCGGCTGCGCCAGCGTGCCAGGCGGCGCGCCCGCCCGCTTGAGGCGATTGACGAGCCGCCCGACGACAGGCCCGGCGTAGACGCAATGATGCAAGACGACGCCCGCGCGCAGGCGCTGGCCGAGGCTTTGGCGCTCTTGCCTGAACGGCAGCGTCAGGCCGTGATTTTGCGTCATCTTGAGGGCCTGTCGAACCCCGAAATTGCCCAAGTCATGGACATCGGGGTCGCAGCGGTTGAAAGCTTAACAGCGCGGGGCAAACGTCTTTTGGCGGCGCGGTTGCTGCCGAAACGGGACGAGTTGGGATACGATCATGGCTAAGCAAAGACCCGAACACGCAGACGAAGAGGCTCTGGAGGCCTTCTTTGCCAGTGCCCGCCGCGCAGCGCCCATTCCCTCGGGTAAAGTGATGGCGCGCATCGCCGCTGCGGGGGAGGCGCAAGCCCACGCATCTGCGTCGCTGCCTACGTCAAGCGAAGCTGCGGGTCCGATGCAAGCGCTGATCGCGCGGGCATTCGCCACCATCGGCGGCTGGGCCGGTGCCGCTGGGTTGAGCGCCGCGGCGGCTGCGGGTGTCTATATCGGCCTTGCTTCGCCCGAGATTCTGGCTGGGCTGTTGCCGGTCGACACCGTCTCAAGCGATGCGCTGCTGCCCTCCTATGAGGCGCTGCTGGTGGATCTGTAGATGGCGCAGGGCGAGACAAGAGGTTGGTTTTCCTGGGGCCGCGCGGTCTTGGTGGTGTCGCTGGCGGTCAATCTGCTGGTCGCTGGGGTGATCGCAGGGGCGTTCTGGCATGAGCGGCGCGGCGAGGCGCGGGGCCCCGGCTTGCGCGACGCGGGCTTTGGCCCTTACGCCGCCGCGTTGCCGCCTGGTGACCGTATCGCGCTGGCGATGGAATTGCGCCGCGAGGGCGGGCCGTTTTTGACCCGCCGCGATGAGATGCGCGCGGCGTTCGACGCGGTCCTGCGGGCGCTGCGGGCCGAGCCCTATGACCACGGCGCGGTCGAGGCGATCCTGGCCCAGCAAGGGCAAGCTGTCAGGGCAACCCAAGAGACGGCGCAGACGTTGCTCTTGGCTCATATCGCGCAGATGTCGGCTAAAGACCGGCTGGCCTATGCCGAGGCGCTGACGCAATGGCGGCGCATACGGGGCGGCAAACCAAACCGCGCAGGGCCCTAGCGACCGAGCGCGGCAGAAACGATGCTGTCAGCCGCCTGCGTCGCGTTGCCTCGTGCTGCGAAGCTTTGCCCCGCTTTTGCCGTGGCCTGTTGAAGCGTGGCCTTCACGGAAGGTTGGGCGGCCTCGGCGCTCATTTTCACTGTGTTGCGACCGGCTGCTTTGGCTGCATAAAGCGCTTTGTCAGCGGCTTCCAACAGCTGGTCGGGTTCTGCGTGTTTGGCGGTGCTCATTGCAAGACCGATGCTTGCCGTGACCGCGATACTCTGATCCAGCCCGGGGATTGTGACGGGGCGCTGCGCTAAAGCGTATCGGATCCGGTCGGCCACGTGCTCGGCGCAGCTTTGTGCGCAATTCGGGATCGCAACCAAAAACTCCTCGCCGCCGAACCGGGCCAGAACATCGCTATTGCGGGTGCAGGCATCCATGCGCCGCGCCACCTCGACCAAGACTGCGTCGCCTGCCGCGTGGCCGAAACGATCGTTCACCGCTTTAAAGTGGTCAAGATCGACGATCATCAAGGCATATTGGCTGCCATCGGCTGTTGCATCGCTGGTCATGCTATCGAGACGGGCAAGCGCCGCACGACGATTGGCCAGCCCCGTGAGCGCATCAGTGTTAGCCAGGCGCAAGCCCTCTGATAACGCCGCGCGAGTGCCATCCGCCCAGGCTTTGTGGGCCAGCGCCCGGCGGAGGTGCAGGGCAATCTCGTCGGCGTCATCGCTGCCATGGACCACATCATCCGCCCCCGCCTCGAGCGCGTTGATCGCCTCGCGAACGGACCCGCCCCGATTGACGAAAACGATGGCCGCGCGACGCGTTTGCGCGATGCAGCGCAGATCAGCGATCAATTGCCGGGCCTGCTCTGGCGCATCGGCAGTGTTGGCCATAACGATCGCCTCCACCTCGGCACCGCGCGAAAGCATCGCCCGTGCTGCGGAAAACGGGTGGATCGCTAGGCGGCTGGAAACCCGGGCGGCAAGCGCATTGCACAGCGGTTGCGCATCCTGGAAATCAGGGGTCACAAAAGCTAGGCGCTGCACGGGTTTGAAGAGCACGGGGCCATCACCAAACCCTTTGGCGCCGACAGCGCTGGCGGCGCGCAACAATTCCGCATCGTCGGCGCGGCGGCGCAAGAGCGTCCGGATATGGGCCAGCAAGAGCGCCTGCTCTTCCTGAGCGTCGACCACCGCGTCGAGGCCAGCCTGCAACGCGCGGATCCGCATCTCATAATCGGGGCGGGGCGCCCGCAAAACCATCGGCACCGTCCGCATACCGGGCTTGCGGCGCAGCGTTTGAAACACCTCCTGCCAGTCACGCCCCCCCAGAAGCGCGGGCAAGATCACCAGATCGGGCGGCTCGGCCAAGCAACGCGCCGCCGCCTCATCGCCATCGGCTGCTTGCACGATCGCAAAGGGCAGACGCGCCAATTGTGCCTTCAAAACGATGCGTTCTGCGGCAATGTCGCCGGTGATGAGAATGCGACCGCTCATATGACCCATCCGCTGAAATCTTGCGCTACCGCTCTGGCGCCTTCGCTCCTGTGATCCTAGAGATTGGTTAACAAAGCGTTCGTATCGGGCGGAGGCGCGCGGATGAAGCAGGATCAGGCCGAGATTGTCGCCGCCAAGGCGCTTGCATGGCTCGCGGAGACCGACGATTTGATGGGTGTTTTCTTGGGCGCGACTGGCGCGTCGGTTAGCGATATCCGCGACCGCGCCATGCAGCCCGATTTCCTAGGCTCGGTGCTTGATTTTCTCGCGCAGGACGACGCCTGGGTGACCGGGTTTTGCGACGCGGCGGGGCTGCCCTATGACAGCGTGTTGCGCGCGCGGGCGGCGCTGCCGGGCGGCGGCGAGGTGCATTGGACATGATCCGCGGTGTGATACGCGGCGTGCTCTTCGACAAAGACGGCACCTTGTTTGACTTTGAGCAAACTTGGAACCGGTGGGCGTTTGGCATGCTGATGGATTTGGCCGAGGGCGACCGGGGCAAGGCGGCAACGCTTGGCGCGGCGATTGGTTTTGACCTGGCCCGAGCGCAGTTTGAGCCCGATAGCATGGCCATCGCGGGCACGCAGGGGCAAACCGCCGAGGCGCTGAGCGCGGCCTGCCCAAAGCACAGCCCAACAGCGCTACTCGACGCGATGAACGAGGCCGCCGCGAATACCCCTCAGGTTGAGGTGGTGCCACTGCGCCCGCTGCTGTCGGGATTGCGCGCGGCGGGCTATGCGTTAGGGGTCGCGACCAATGACGCGCAGGCGCCTGCCCGGGCGCATCTGGACCAAGCGGGGATCGCTGACATGTTCGACTTTGTCGCGGGCTTTGATAGCGGCTTCGGGGGCAAACCAGGCCCGGGGATGTGCCGCGCGTTTCTCGAGCATACCGGCTTGGCGCCGCGTGAGGCGGTGATGGTGGGCGACAGCCGCGCCGATATCGAGGCCGGACGCGCTGCGGGAATGCAATGCGTCGCGGTCACGCCGGCCTTGGGGGGGGCGGATGCGCTGGCGGCTATCGCTGACGCGATGCTGCCCGATATCAGTCATCTTCCGACATGGCTTCTTTCACAAAACTCGCATTAGGCCGCAAGAGATGCTAAATTTTGCGCAAAAGAGAGCACATATCTGTCATTCAGCGGGGCACTTGATCAGGGCGTTGCCGCTAGATCGGGGTGAGGGTTAAGGCGCATGGCCGAAACAGCCGGACGGATCACGCTGCGCCATGTCGAAGTGTTCGTGGCCACCGCCGAAGAGGCGTCGATCTCGCTGGCGGCGCAGCGCCTCGGCGCCAGCCCATCGGCGGTCAGTCAGCAACTGACCAACCTGGAGACCGCGCTCAGCACCCCGCTCCTTAATCGCAATGAGCGCCCGATGAGCCTGACCCCTTCGGGGCGGCTGTTTCTGCGCCGAGCGCAGACGATCTTGAATGAGGCGGCACGGGCACGGGTCGAGCTCGCCCGCGCGGACCCGACGGTGTTCACCCGGCTGCGCCTGGGTGTGATCGAAGACTTTGACGCAGAGGTGACGCCGCAACTTTTACGGGAAATGGCAGCGGAGATGGGCGGGTGCCAGTTTCTGCTGGAAACCGGTGCTTCGCACCGGCTTTACGAAAAACTCGAGACCCGCGCGCTCGATATGATCGTGGCCACCGATATCAGCGCAAGCGCGCCCTGGATGGAGATCCATCCAGTGCTGACCGAGCCGTTCGTTGCTGCCGTCCCCAAAGGCGCGGCTGATGACGGCGATGCGCTCGCGGTGCTGCGCCGCATGCCGCTGATCCTCTACACCAAACGCCACCATATCGGGCGCATGATCGCCGCGCATCTGGCGCAGCAAAACCTGCGTCTGTCGCACCGGTTCGAGCTGGATTCCTACCACGCGATCATGGCGATGGTGGCGGCTGGCGAAGGCTGGACCATCCTTTCGCCGTTGGGCTTCATGCACGCGGCCCGGTTCCGCGATCAGGCCGATATCCTGCCGCTGCCCTTCGCGCCTTTGTCGCGGCGCATCAATCTGGTGGCGCGGCGCGGGGTGCTCAGCGATTTGCCTGCGCTGACAGCAGAGCGGTTGCGCCGTCTCGTGGCCGAGCACATCGTCGCGCGCAGTCTTGAACGGGCGCCGTGGCTGGGCGACGCGCTGGCCGTGGAGGGTTTGCCGAAAAGCAGCCCCTGAACTGCCGCGCCGTTCCTAATGCCAGGCGACAGTGCAAAAAAAAGACTTTAATGCCTCCGGCGGAGGTATTTTTGAAAAAGAGAAGCCTGATGCGCGCGATTGGGGGCGCTACAATACAAGCGGCGATACCCAGGAAGCGCCGGTACTCAGGTGCCGTAGGCGAGCACCGGGCGTTTGACATCCTCGACCGCGCCGAGCAGGGCAGCGATGACGAAATCGCAATCCGACTGAGTGAGGCGCGCCGGCAGCCGGGCATCGCAGGCGCGCATCAGCATCGCCCGGGTTTTTGGCAAATCGGGTATCGGCCCGAGAAACTGCCAATTCCAGAACGCGCGCGCATTATCGGTGGAAAGCCCGAAGATTTGCACTTTGACGCCACGCGCTGCGGCCGCGTCTTGAAATGCCCGGGCGTCTGCCTCGCTCATATCGACAAGGTTAAACTGGATCGAATCGGGGGCGCGCTCCTCGGGGCCCAGCTTCGCAGGCACGGTGAGCCACGGCGAGCCGTTCAGCGCATCGGCCACATAATCGTGGTTGCGGCGGCCATCGCGGACCCGCCGGGCGATCTCGGGCAGTTGCGGGCGAATAATCGCGGCCGACAGGTTCGACAGGCGGGTGTTGTAGAGCGGCAATTGGTTTTGCCAGCGGGCAAAATGATCCTGCAGCACCGGGTGCTTGCGCCAATTGTGCTCATAGGCGCCCGACATGATCACCGCGCGGGCAATGATATCGGGGTCATCCGTGACCAAAATCCCGCCTTCGCCCGCATTCAACAGCTTGTAGGATTGAAACGAGAAACAGCCGATCCGACCGAGTGTGCCGATATTGCGGCCATGCCAAGTGGTGCCAAGGCTGTGGGCGGCGTCTTCGATCACAGGCAGCCCGCGCGCCTCCGCCAGCGCCATGATCGCGTCCATATCCGAGGTGTGCCCGCGCATATGGCTGATCATCACCGCGTCGGCATCGTCGATCTTGGCGGCGAAATCGTGCATGTCGATGCGGTAATTCTCACCCACTTCAACCAGCACGGGCGTGCATTCCGCATGAACCACCGACGACGGCACCGCGGCAAACGTAAATGCCGGGATCAACACCCGTGCGCCGCGCGGCAGATCGAGGGCTTTGAGCGATAAAAACAACGCCGCAGAGCATGACGCCACAGCGAGCGCATAGCGGGCGCCTAAAATCTCCGCAAACTCCTGCTCCAACAGCGCCACCGGGCTGGGGCTGTCGGACGTGTAGCGAAACAGATCGCCGCTGCTCAGCAGGCGCTCGATCTCGGCGCGCGCCGCGTCGGGTATCGGCTCGGCGTCATAGACGTTGGGCTTAGCGGCCATTGTTTCACCTTTCCCGAAACCCCTTTTCAGGATATCTAACGCTAGACGCACGCCTTGACCAGGGCCCGCGCGTCAAAAGCGGGCTTATCGGCTGCGTTTTGCGAATGATGAGTGACTATTTCGGGCTCATGATGATGCAGGTGGTCGAGCCGGTCGCGTAAAGCCGCCCGTCCGCCACCCCGACCAATTCGCCCATCGCAACACCCGTCGAGCGCCCGGCATGCTGCACCCTGCCGACGGCCCGCACCTCGGTGCCAAGCGCGATGGGGCGGATGATATTTACCTTATATTCCAAGGTGGTATAGATTTTGCCCTGCGGCAGCGTGGTCATCACCGCGCAGGCCATGCAGCTGTCGAGGATCGCGCCGTACCAGCCGCCATGCACCGTGCCCATCGGGTTCATCGCGTCAAAGTCAGGGGCGCCGCAAAAATCGGCCACGCCCTCTGCCACGCGTTCGAGCGAAAAGTTGAGCACGCGGGCAATTGGCGGGGCAGCAATCCGGCCCTCGAGGATGCCGCGCATAAAGTCCAGCCCCGACATCGACACCAACTCGGCCGGGGTCACGAGGTCTTGGGCCGATTGGGCGAAGAATTGGGTCTCGGCAGGGGGCATAACGGGGCAGGCTTTCGCGCGGGATATGGACGCCGCCGACCTTAACCGCCGCCGCCTGCGCTGTAAAACCAGGCCCTGGTGACGTTAAGCCACGTCGCGCAGCACCGTTTCCGGGGCGAGACCCAGCGCGTGGGTGACCTGGCGGGTCATCTCCGGCTTGTTGAGCGTGTAGAAATGCAGGTGGTCCACGCCGCCCTCAATTAGGTCTGAACACAACTCGGTGCACAACGCCACGCCCAGCAGATCACTGCGCCCGTCGCGATCGGCTTTCTCGAAGGCAGGCCCGACCCAAGCAGGCACTTTCGCGCCGCACCGGGCCGCGAACCGCGCGGTGCCAGCCCAGTTTTCAATCGGCAATATCCCGGGGAGGATCGGGATCGTTACCCCGGCGGCAACCGCGCGGTCACGGAAGCGGAAGAACGTGTCGGCCTCAAAGAAAAACTGGGTGATCGCGGAATCCGCCCCAGCCTCTTGCTTGGCCTTTAGCCAGCGTACGTCAGCGTCGTTGTCAGCGGCCTCGGGATGCGGGTCAGGATAGGCGCCGACCCGGATATGAAACGCTTCAAGGGCGGCCAGATCGCGGATCAAGGCACAACTGTCGCGATAGCCCTCAGGATGCGGCTCAAACCCGCCGCTGCCTTTTGGCGGATCGCCCCGCAACGCCACGATTTCGCGCACGCCAGCATCGGCATAGCGTTTCGCAATGGCTTGGGTTTGCGCGCGCGTCGCATCGACACAGGTGAGATGCGCGGCCACGTTGAGGCGGTAGTGCCGTTGGATCGCCTCCACCGCCTCATGGGTGAGCTGCCGGGTTGTGCCGCCCGCGCCGTAGGTGACCGAGACGAAAGTCGGATCCAGCGGCGCCAATTGCTGCACACTGTCCCAAAGCCGAAACGACGCATCGAGCGATTGCGGCGGAAAAAACTCAAACGAAACGGAAAGATCAGACATAGCTTGCCTCAAAAAAACGAGTTGTCTTGTCTCATCCTGCCTGGCGTGAGACAATTTCATAATCTTCACAATCTTTATGAGCGAAGCGATGCATATTGAGTTTCGGCACCTCAAAACGATCAAAGCGATCCACGAAGCCGGTGGGCTGGCCCGCGCGGCGGATGTGCTCAACATCACCCAATCAGCCCTGTCGCATCAGGTGAAAGGGCTGGAAGATCAGGCCGGTGTCGAGTTGTTCGTGCGCCGCACCAAGCCGCTCAGATTGTCTTCGGCAGGCATGAAGCTGCTCCGTCTGGCGGAGCGCATTTTGCCCGAGGTCGCCGCGATGGAGGAGGATTTTCGCAATCTACGCTCGGGTAAAACCGGGCGGCTGCATATCGCGATCGAGTGTCACGCCTGTTTTGAATGGCTGTTTCCGGTGCTCGAGCATTACCGCCGGGCATGGCCGGATGTCGATGTCGATATCCGCCCGGGCCTTGCCTTTGACGCGCTGCCGGCACTGCGCCGCGAAGAGGTGGATTTGGTGGTGACCTCTGACCCAGAGGATTTGCCAGACGTCGATTTCGCCCCGCTATTCGACTATGAGCCGGTTTTCGTGGCGGCGGCGCAGCACCCGCTTGCGGCAAAACCCTTTGTCGAGGCGCAGGACTTTCGCGGTGAGACCCTGATTACCTACCCGGTGGAGCGGACGCGCCTCGATGTGTTCAGCCAGCTGCTCATGCCCGCCAAAGTTGAGCCCAAAACCGTGCGGCAGGTCGAGCTCACCGCGGTGATTCTCTTGTTGGTGGCATCCAATCGCGGTGTCGCGGTGCTGCCTGACTGGGTGTTGCGCGAGGTGCGCTATCACTCCGACTATATCACCCGGCCGTTGACGCGGGGCGGTATCACCCGGCGCCTCTATGCGGCTACCCGCGCCGAAGACAGCGCCCGCCCGTTCATGGCGCATCTATTGCAGCTTGCCCGTGGCGCGCCGGTGCAATTGCAACGCGACGCAGCACCGGCTTAGGCGCCCCTTGGCATCGCATCAGGGCTCAAGTAACAGCGCCGGGTCACGTCTCGGAGCCATCGCATGCAGGGCAGCGCCAATCTCAACCTGATGATCAAAGCCGCCCGCAAAGCGGGACGCAGCCTGGTCAAGGACTTTCGCGAAGTCGAAAACCTCCAGGTCTCGATGAAAGGGCCGGGCGACTTCGTGAGCCGCGCCGACATTGCCGCAGAAACCATCATTCGCGACACATTGATGACCGCGCGGCCCAATTACGGCTGGATCGGCGAGGAGGGCGGCTCAGAAGACGGGGCCGATCCTACCCGCCGCTGGATCGTCGACCCGCTCGACGGGACCACCAATTTCTTGCACGGGATGCCGCACTGGGCAGTGTCGATCGCGCTGGAGCATAAGGGCGAGATTGTCTCTGCGGTGGTGTTCGACCCGGCCAAAGACGAGATGTTCCTTGCCGAAAAGGGGCAGGGGGCCTGGATGAACGCAACCCGCCTGCGCGTCTCCGGCCGCAACAAAATGATCGAGGCGGTATTTGGCACGGGTATCCCGTTCGGCAGCAAAGGCGCGATCCCCGACGCGCTGCATGATCTGGCGCGCCTCCTGCCCGCCTGCGCAGGCGTGCGCCGGTGGGGGGCCGCAGCCCTCGATCTCACCTATGTGGCCGCTGGCCGGTTTGACGGCTATTGGGAGCGCGGCGTGAATATCTGGGATGTGGCAGCGGGCACGCTGATCTTGCGGGAGGCGGGCGGCCTGATCGAAGCGGTGGATCCCAGCGTTTCGTTTTTGAAATCTGATGCGCTAATCGCGTCGAATGCCGCACTTTTTGAACAGTTCGCCAAAGTCATCCGGACTGTTTGATAACCGAGCAGCAATGCCGCCAGCGATGATTCAGCGGTTTTCTCTGACTTAAGATACTGATCTAATTTAAATTTATTGCCTTGATGCCCGCCCTGGCCGCGATTGCCGCCGCATTGCCCGATCGAAGCCTAACGCTGCCAAACTTTCGCCACGTTGCATGGTGAAACCGAGGGCGAGTTGAGAGATGTTGGAGAGTGTTGTGGGTATCATTGGGAATTCGCGGACGCAGGTTGCGACCTTTATCGAGACAGAAGAGGGCGCGATCACCGTCGATTGGGTGGTCATCACCGCCGCTGTCGTCGGATTGGTGATCTCGGTCTTTGCGTGGATTGGCAACGACACCGCTGATTACGGCGAGCGGATCGGAAGCTACATGCAAACGCAGGGCGTCAAAACCACCTATTAACTAGGCCACCTATAACCAGGATTGTTGCGGTTCAGGGCGCCACCCCCCGCCAACCACCACCGGCGCCTGATCGCGACATGCCGCCTAATTGGCGGTACAAAGCGTGGTCCCTCGGCCCAGCCGTGTCGGGCATGCCATCGCTGTGGGCTGGTGTAACCACCCGAGTGCGCGCGCTCCTTCTCTTTTTCAAAAATACCGCCGCCGGAGGCATAAAAGTCTCTTAGGGCCCGGCATCAGAGGGGTGATTGACACCGTCCACCCAGCCGAGTTCCCCCAAAAGGCGCGGGTTAACGCCCTCCAGCGCGCCAATATTCACGCCGTAGAAATTCGGGTCTGAACGGCGACGATGGTGGGTGTAGATGCCGCAGAACTTGCAGAAATAATGCTGCGCGGTGCCTGTATTCCAGGTGTAGAGGGTGAGCGCGTCGGCGCCTTTGCGCACCTCTAGCTGGTCGAGCGGCACGCTGATCGTAGCAGCAGCGCGGCGGCGGCAAAACGAGCAATCGCAGCGTTTGGCCTCGCTCAACGGCTCGGAAGGCGACACGGCCAGCTCCACAGCCCCGCAATGGCAGGTGAGCCGCATGACGTCGCCGCCTAAGGCGTTCTTGCCACTCATGGCCGCCGCCGCGGTACCCGTGGCACATCGCTTTTGCGCCGACGCACCTGCGGGATACTGCTGCGTTTGAGCTCATAGCGCGCCTCAGGGTGGTCGGGGTGTCCCTCGGTGCGGTTCCAAAACCGCGTCCCGCCGCGCTTAAGCCAGAGCGGCACCACCAACAGCAACCCGACGATGAACCCGCCTGCATGCGCCCAATAGGCGACGCCGCCCGTATCGGGGTTGCTGCCCGCGCCATTAAAGATCTGCAGCCCAAACCACGCTCCGAGCATCAGCCACGCAGGCAGTGGGATCACCTTGAAGATGATGATAAAAATGAACAGCACATCCACTTTGGCCTTGGGGTACATCAGCAGATAGCCCCCCATCACCCCGGCGATGGCGCCCGAGGCGCCGACAGTGGGCACGACGCTACCCGGCGCGGCCAGCACGTGGATGAGGCCTGCGCCCAGCCCGCTGACCAGGTAGAACACCGCAAAGCCAAAATGGCCGAAATCTTCTTCCAGGTTATCGCCGAAGATCCATAAAAACAGCATGTTGCCGATGATATGCATGAAGCCGCCATGCAAAAACATCGACGACACCAGCGTGTAAAACCCGTCCAATTCGCTGATCCGCGCGGGAATAAGCGCCCATTCAAACAAAAAGCGCCGGGTCTCTATTCCGCTGCCCTGCACCAGGTTCAACGTGGCCAAGAACACAATCACATTGGCCACGATCAGCGCGTAGGTGACGAACGGGGTCTTTTCGGACGGGTTATGATCGCGAATGGGAAACATGCGCGCACCCTCGTGGCCCCGGCCGCAAAGGTCAAGCAGCGCTGGGCGTCTCGCTGACTGAGGCGAGGAGATCGGCGTTGCCCCCGGCGGCGGTCGTGTCGATGCAGACGTGGCGCTCAAGCAGCGCATCCGCCGCGATAGGCGCAGCGGTGATCAACGGCAAAATCGCCCCGTCTCGGTCTGCAAGCGCGATGGCATAGGCGCGCGCGCTTTCCGCCTCACCCCACCAGAGCACGCCACCGATCCCCGCCACGTCGCGCAAGAGCACCGCCGCCACGGCTTCGGGCACCGCCACGGCTTGGCCGCCCAACGCTGTGACGGCGTCAGCCTGAGCCTCCGCAATGGCTTGCCCTGGCCCGAGGCATAGAAGCGGCGGGCGTGCAAACCGGCTGAGGCGGTTTGATTCGCCGGTCGGTCCGGGCAAGCTGCTTGCATCGACAGGCATCAGATTGCGTGCAACCGCGTCGACCCGGCTCTGCAGCGCGGCTAGGTCCACGCTTCCAGCCGGCACTCCCGCTGCTTGGCTCGGGCGGGCTGGCGCGGCAAAACGCGAGAGATAATCAGGACCGCCCGCTTTCGGCCCGGTGCCGGAAAGCCCCTCACCGCCGAAGGGTTGTGATCCGACGATGGCACCGATCTGGTTGCGATTGACATAGATATTGCCCACCGCCAGCGCGGCGGTCACGGCATCGACCCGGTCATCGATGCGGGTATGGAGCCCAAAGGTAAGCCCGTAACCGCTGGCCGTGATGTCGGCCAAGACGCCATCGAGATCATCAGCGCGAAAGCGCGCCACGTGCAGCACCGGCCCGAACACTTCTTCTTTGAGATCGGCGATGCCCGCCACGTCCAGGATTGCGGGGGTCACGAAACTGCCCTGCGCGGGCGCGGCGATCCGGTGTAGCAGCCGCCCCTGCTGTTCTGCCTCGGCGATATAGCCCGCGATCTTGGCTTGCGGGCCAGGGCGGATCACCGGGCCCACATCCGTGCTCAGCGCCCAGGGATCGCCCAGCACCAGCGCGTCCATCGCGCCGCGAAGCATGGTCAGGAACGGCTCGGCAATATCCTCTTGCACGTAAAGACAGCGCAGGGCCGAGCAGCGCTGGCCCGCCGATTGGAACGCCGAGGCGATCACGTCCGACACCGCCTGCTCCAACAGCGCGGTGCTATCCACGATCATCGCGTTGAGCCCGCCGGTTTCCGCGATCAGCGGCGCGCCGGGGTCTTGGGTTTCGGCCATCGCGCGCCGGATCGCCTGTGCAGTCTGGGTCGATCCGGTGAAAACGATGCCGTCGATGCCCGGGGCGCGGGTCAGCGCAGCGCCCAGGCTGGCGCCGTCGCCGGGCAGCAATTGCAGCGCCGCACGGGGGACACCCGCCTCATGCAACAGCGCCACCGCAGCGGCAGCAATCAAGGGCGTTTCCTCGGCGGGTTTGGCAATCACAGCGTTACCCATCGCCAGCGCGCCGGCGATTTGCCCGGTGAAGATCGCCAGCGGAAAGTTCCACGGCGAAATTGCGGCGATGGTGCCGCGGGGCTCGCCGCCATCCTCCCGCGCGCGGGCGCCGTAATAGTGCAAGAAATCCGCCGCCTCGCGCAACTCACCGATGGCGTCGGGCAGCGTCTTGCCCGCCTCGCGGGCCAGGATCGCGAAGAGCTTTTCGGCGTTGGCCTCGTAGAGGTCGGCGGCCTTGCTCAGCGCTCTCGCGCGGGCATCGACCGGTGCATCCCACGGGGCGGCTGCGTTCACCGCGAGGGTGACGCATGCGGTACTGGCAGGCCGGACCTCACCGACAATATCGGACGGGTCTGCTGGGTTGACCACGGGTTCCGCCGGGTCGCTCGGCGGATTGGAGAGCGCCAGCATCGGTTCGGCCTGAAATCGCGTGGATTTATGGGCGGCGCGGGCGGCCTCAAGCGCTGTGAGGGTGGGCCGATGATCAAGATCCCACCCGCGCGCACCGGCATGGGAGGGCAGGAAGATATCGGCGGGCGCGCGCACTGGGCTCGGCTGACCAAGCTGGGTGAACGGATCCGCGGCGACCGCGGCGGCGGGCACATCGAGATCGACGATTTGATTGACGAAGGACGAGTTCGCGCCGTTTTCCAACAGCCGTCGCACCAGATATGCCAGCAGGTCGCGATGCGCGCCGACAGGGGCGTAGATCCGGCAGGCAACACCCTGATCTTCCACCAGAAGGTCGTGCAATTGCGTGCCCATGCCGTGGAGGCGCTGAAATTCCCATTCGAGGCTGGGGCCGCCCGCCATATCGAGGATCGCCGCGGCGGAATGGGCGTTATGGGTGGCGAATTGAGGGTAGATCCGGTCGGTCATGGCCAGCAATTGCCGCGCGCAGGCGAGGTAGGCGACATCGGTGGCTGCCTTGGTGGTGAAGACGGGAAAGTCGGGCGCGCCGATCACCTGGCTATGTTTGATCTCGGTGTCCCAGTAGGCGCCTTTCACAAGCCGCACCATGACCCGACGTTGCTGCGCCTGGGCCATCGCATAAAGCCAGTCGATCACCGCGCTGGCACGGCGTCCATAGGCCTGCACAACCACGCCGAACCCGGCCCAATCGGCCAGATCGGGGGCGCGCATCACCGCCTCGATCAGATCGAGCGAGAGCGATAGGCGTGCGGCTTCCTCGGCATCGACATTCAGCCCGATCCCGACCGCCGCCGCGTCGCGCGCAAGCGTCAGCAGCCGCGGTGTGAGGGCTGCGCGCGCGGCATCGCTTTGGGCCTCTTCATAGCGCGGGGACAGCGCCGACAGCTTCACCGATATGCCCGGATTGGCCCGCACATCGTCAGCATGCGCGCCCTTGGCGATTGCGGCGATCGCATCGCGATAGGCGCCGAAATAGCGGGCCGCGTCGGCTTCGGTGCGCGCCGCTTCGCCCAGCATGTCATAGGAATACGTGTAGCCGCTCGCCTCTTGCGCCCGGGCGCGCTGCATCGCTGCTTTGATGGTTTCGCCTAAGACAAATTGCGACCCCATCTCCTTGATCGCGCGGCCCGTCGCGGCGCGGATGACCGGCTCACCCAGGCGGCGCAGCGCACCCCGCAATGTGCCCGCGAGGCCTGGCTTTTCATCGTCAAGTACCCTCCCGGTGAGCATCAGCGCCCAGGTGGAGGCATTCACCATCGCCGAGGCAGACTGGCCCAAATGCTGGCTCCATTCGCCGGGCGCGATCTTGTCTTCGATGAGCGCGTCGATGGTCTCTGCATCGGGCACGCGTAGCAACGCCTCGGCCAGACACATCAGCGCGACGCCCTCATCCGTTGAGAGCCCGTATTCCGCCAAGAAGCTCTCCATCAGGCCGGGCCGGGTTTGCGCGCGGATCGCCGTTACCAATTCAGTTGCGCGCGCAGCAATTCGAGTGCGCGCGGCAATATCGAGGTCAGCACGCGCGACAGCGTCAGCGACTTGGGCCGCCTCGTCACGATAGGTCAGCGTATCGATGCGGCTGCGCAAGGCCTCAAGATCGGTGGTCACGACTCACTCCTTGGTTTTGCGCAAGGCTAGGGGAACGGACGCGGACGGCAAAGGCCCCGTATGTGGGCCAATGACAGGACCAGTGACAGGACGAGAGAGCGGGTTTCGAGGTTTCGAAACATTAGCGCTCGGTCTATGCTGGCTGCTGTGCCCGCGTGGTGGAATGGTAGACACAGAGGACTTAAAATCCTTAGGCCGTATAGGCCGTGCCGGTTCGAGTCCGGCCGCGGGTACCACACCAGGTTGAAAATTCGCTCTGCTGAGCGCCGATTTCGGTAGCGGCGTGCCGCACGCGCGTACCCGGATTATCGCAGCGCGCGCAGGCTTTTGCCCGGCTACTTCTGCAGCCGCTGACCATTTCACCCCTACGACCAGAGCTTGCCTCGCCGCGCTGCCCGCCGCGTCGGAAAGCCGGTGTAATCCGACATACCATTGCGCCCGACGAAATCTCTTTGTTGACAGAATGAAATATATTTCCAACACTGCAAAATAATTCAAGGCCGCCTCAGAGCGTGCTTGGAAATTGGGAGGAGACCGACGCCTGTGGCGCGGAATTTAGACGATAGTTTGGCTGTGCGGGCGGCCTGGCTGCATTACGCGGGCGGGATGACCCAAGCCGCGGTGGCCGAGCGCCTCGGCATGGCCAATGTCAAAGCCCATCGTCTGATCACGCGGGCGAACCAAGCCGGCATCGTCAAGGTCACCATCGACGGGCAAATCGCCGAGTGCGTGGAACTGGAAGGCGCACTCGCCCAGCGTTTCGGCCTCTCCTACTGCGAGGTGGCCCCGGATCTGTTTGAAAGCGCGCTTCCTGTGCGGGCGCTGGGCATTGCTGGCGCCACCTTCCTGCAGCGCGAGATCGAGAGCGGCCGCAACACCATGATCGGGTTCGGTCACGGGCGCACGCTCGCGGCCATTGTCCAGCAGCTCCCCCATCTGGATGCGGGCGCGACCAAGTTTGTCTCGCTGTTAGGCGGGCTGACCCGCAATTACGCGGCCAATCCTCACGACGTGATGTTCCGGCTCGCCGATAAAACCCGGGCCGCGGCTTACTTTATGCCGGTGCCGTTCTTCGCCAATTCCACCGAGGACCGCGAGGTGTTGCTGTCGCAGCGCGGCGTCAGTGATGTGCTGGAAATGGCGGCGCGGTCAGAGCTTAAGCTGGTGGGGATCGGGTCAGTAGAAAACAGCGCCTCGCTGGTGTCGGTCGGCATGATCGCAAGCGAGGAAATCGCCGATATGAAGGCCAAAGGCGGCGTCGGCGAAGTGCTGGGGTACTTTTTCGACGCTCATGGAGAAGCCATCGACACGGGGCTGACCGCACGCACGCTGTCGGTCGCGCTCGACGCCCTTGAGGGCACGCGGGTGGTGGCTGTGGCGGGCGGCGATGAAAAGATCGGCGCGATCCGATCGGTGTTGTTGAGCGGGCGTTTGAGTGGGTTGATTACGGATGAGCGCACCGCGACGGCATTGATGGCAACTGCGCGATAACTGGGATCAAAAAAGGGAGGATCCAACTATGTACGACAAGGAAAAGAAGCTAATCGACGCCTATATGCGCGGCACGGTCGACCGCCGCAGCATGATCAAGGGCCTCGGTGCGATGGGCGTGACCGCCGCCACGGCGAGCGTCATGGTCAACGCCGCTGCAACCCAGGCGCTGGCGCAAAACGGCTTTGACTGGAAAAAGCACGCGGGCACGTCGGTCAAGCTGCTGCTCAATAAGCACCCTTATACCGATGCGATGATCGCCAACCTGGAAAACTTCAAAGAGTTGACCGGGATGGACGTGACCTATGACGTGTTCCCCGAGGATGTGTATTTCGACAAGGTCACCGCTGCGCTCTCATCGGGCTCGTCTGAATATGACGCGTTCATGACCGGCGCCTACATGACCTGGACCTACGGCCCGGCCGGCTGGATCGACGACCTCAACGAGTATATCTTCGACGAGGCCAAGACCAACCCCGACTACAATTGGGAAGACATGCTCGAAGGGGTGCGCAAGTCGTGCGCCTGGAACGGTCAACCCGGCGGTGCGCTCGGCTCGGAAGATGCCAAGCAGTGGTGCATCCCGTGGGGTTATGAGCAAAACAACCTCGCCTATAACGCAACGATGATGGAAGAGGCCGGGATCGCCGTGCCGACCAATATCGATGAGCTGGTCGAAGCCTCGGCGAAGGCGCAAGCCTCCAAAGACGGCATCTACGGCATCGGCGTGCGCGGCTCGCGCTCGTGGGCCACGATCCACCCCGGCTTCCTGTCGGGCTATGCCAACTTTGACCAGATCGACCTCAACGTGTCCGATGACGGCATGCTGTCGGCGGCGATGAATACCGATGTGTCCAAGGACTACCACTCGAAATGGGTCAAGATGATCCAAGATTCGGGTGCGCCCGACTGGTCGACCCACACCTGGTATCAGGTCGGCACCGATCTCGGCGCCGGTAAGTCGGCGATGATCTATGACGCCGATATCCTGGGCTACTTCATGAATGGCGGCGAAAACGCGATGGCCGGTGAATTGGCCTACGCGCCGTTCGCGGCGAACCCGGATGCAGCGGCACCCACGCCCAATATCTGGATCTGGTCGCTGTCGATGTCGTCGTTCTCGCAGAACAAGGACGCCACGTGGTACTTCCTGCAATGGGCTTCTGGCCCCGAGCACGGCCTCTTCGGCGCCAGCCAGATGGACTTCGTTAACCCGGTACGCTCCAGCGTCTGGGCCGATGCAGGCTTCCGCGACCGGCTGTCGTCGAGCTATCCGGGCTATGTCGAGATGCATGACGTCTCCGCGCCGGGCGCCTCAATCAAATTCACCGCACAACCGCTATTCTTCGACCTCACAACCGAATGGGCTGCGACGTTGCAGAAAATGGTGGCGAATGAAGTGCCGGTGGATGAAGGCCTCGATCAATTGGCTGCCAGCGTTGATGCGCAGCTGAAAGACGCAGGTCTAGGCTAGACTCTCCCACTGAGGCGTCCTTCGGGACGCCTCTTTTTGCCACGCATCACCCTAGGAAACGCGGACAGAATCGGCCATCCCTGCGACGGGATGATGCCGGGCTGGGATCTTGTGATGAGCGACACCACACCCAATCAACAGCGACCCCGCAGCGGCTTTCGCATCAGCCGTCGCGCGCTTCCCTATGTGCTGAGCCTACCGGCACTTCTAGTGTGTATCGGTATCTTGATCCCGTTTTTCACCGCCGTGGCCTACTCGCTGCAGCGCTACCGGCTGTCACAGCCCTGGGCGCAGCGCTGGAATTGGGGTGAGAACTACCTCAACTTTATGTCAGACCCGTCGTTTTGGAATACGCTTCGGGTATCGCTGACCTATGCGTTTTTGACCGTGGGGCTCGAACTGCTTCTTGGTCTGGGCATCGCGCTCCTGCTGCAAAAGCGCACCCGGTTCAACAACTTCGTGTCTATCATGCTGTTGATGCCGCTGATGACCGCGCCCGCGCTTGCCTCGCTGATGTGGAAGCTGATGACCAATCCCGGCTTTGGGATTTTGAGCTACTTCGCCACCCTGATTGGGCTTGAAGACTTTCGCTGGGCCTCGGCGCCGCAGACCGCGATGCTCACCGTCGTTTTGGTGGATATCTGGGTCTATACCCCCTTCATCATGATCTTGCTGCTTGCAGGGCTGCGCTCGTTGCCGCAACAACCGTTTGAGGCCGCTGCGCTCGACGGGGTGCCGCGCCTCTTCGTCTTTTGGCGCATCACGCTGCCGATGCTGACCCCGTTCCTCCTGACCGCGATCTTGTTCCGCACCATCGAGTCGATCCAGCAATTCGACATCATCTACGCCATGACCCAGGGCGGCCCGGGCGACAAGCTGACGGTGTTTCAGGTCGAGGCGTATCTCAACTTCTTCCAATCGACGAATGTCGGGCGCTCAGCCGCGCTTTTGATGATCTTGTGGCTGATCACTTACATCCTGTCGAACATCTTCATCAAACAATGGCTCAAGCTGCGTGAAAAGCAGCGCGGTGACGGGTAGGGGCGCGAGATGGACCAGACAAGCCTACTCGAACGGATCTTGCGCGGCGTCGCGATTACGCTGGTGATCTTGTTTTTCATGTTCCCAATCTTCTGGATCGTGTTGATGAGCTTTCAGACCAACGAGACGATCTTGCGGGTGCCGCCGTCGATCATCTTTGAGCCGACCTTGCAGAATTACACCGCGCTGATCACCGGCAAGTTGGAAACCCAGGCCGGGACGCTGGAGTTCGCCTTCATGCGCAACCTGTGGAATTCGCTGTTTCTGTCGACCGGCTCGGTGGCGGTGGGGCTGCTGCTGGGGATTCCCGCGGCCTATGCGTTCGGCAGGCTCAAGTTTCGCGGTTCTGAAGATATCGCCTTCACCCTGCTGTCATTTCGCTTCGCGCCGCCGCTTCTGGTGCTGCTGCCGCTGACGATTTATTTTCAGCAGATCGGGCTGGCGGACACGTATTTCGGCCTCATCTGGGTGTATCAACTGATCGTGCTGCCGCTGATCTTGTGGATCGTACGCGGCTACTTCGAAGATATCCCCGCCGATGTTGAATACGCCTACCGCATCGCCGGACATTCCTGGTTTGCCACGTTCCGCAAGGTTGCCTTGCCGCTGGCAATGCCGGGGATTGCTGCCGCCGGTCTGCTGGCGTTTATCTTCGCGTGGAACAACTTCATTTTCGCGCTGGTGCTGGCCTCTGCCGATAAACAGCCGGTCACGGTTGGCGCGCTGGCCTTCGTCACCGCGAGCGGGATCCAGTTCGGTCAGGTCGCCGCGGCGATTGTGCTTTCGATCTTGCCGACGCTGGTTCTGGCGCTCTATGCGCAGCGCTACCTGGTCGAAGGCCTGTCGCTCGGCGCGGTGAAGGGGTAGGCGATGTCGCTGCAAGTCTCCAGGCTGTCCAAGGCCTTCAAATCCGAGCAGGTGATCGACGACGTCTCGCTCGATATCGCCACCGGGGAAACGCTGGTGCTGTTTGGGCCGTCCGGGGCGGGCAAAACGGTGCTGTTGCGCTTGATCGCCGGGGTGATCGACCCTGATGCCGGGGCGATTGCGATTGGCGGGGCTGATATGGAGGGGGTGGAGCCGGAAGAGCGCGGCATCGGAATGGCGTTTCAAAACTTCGCGCTGTTTCCCCATATGGATGCCCATGCCAACATCGCGAGCCCGCTGACCGCGCGGCGCGAGACGGCGGCTGGCATCAAAGAGCGGGTAGGTGAAGTGGCGCGCTTGCTCAAAATCGATCATGTGCTGGGCCACCTGCCCAAGGCGCTATCGAACGGTCAAAAGCAGCGCACCGCGTTGGGCCGCGCGCTAGTGGCGCAGCCCTCCATCCTGCTGCTCGATGATCCGCTGCGCAATGTCGATGCCAAGCTGCGCTTTGAGATGCGGCTTGAATTGCCGCGGCTGTTGAAAGAGCAGCGGGCGACGGTGATCTACGTGACCCAGGATTACAAAGAGGCGATGGCGCTCGGCGACAGGATCGCGGTGATGCGCGACGGCGCGATTGCCCAGCTCGGCACCCCGGAGGATGTCTATCTGCGCCCCGCCAGTACCGAGATCGCGCGGCTCTTCGGCGACCCGGCGATCAACTTGCTAGAGGTGACCCCAGCGCTGGGGACGCACGGGCCGACCGTGCGCGTATCGGGCACCGAGCTTGCCCTCGCCCCCGGTTTTGACAGCGCGGTTGGCCAAGCCTGCACGCTGGGTGTCCGGCCTGAGGCGATCCGTTTCGTCGATGCCGATAGCCCAGGCGCAATCCCGGTGACGGTCGAGGCTGAAACACCGCTCAACGAGAAAACTGTGACGCTGGTTCTCTCCGAGCAGCAGCGCGAAATCGTGGTGTCGCGGCCATCGGGCACGCCCGGCCCGGCGGAGGGGCGCTCCCATATCGCGCTTGATCTGGCCAGCGCGCTTTTGTTTGACCGGGGCACCGGCGCAAGGCTCAATCCGGTGTCGCAGAGCGCCGCGCGACAAGGAGAGCCGGTATGAGCGTGCCGGTCCTGCGGTTGGACGCTGTCGACAAGTTCTACGGCGCCATCGACATCGGCATCCACGCAGTGCGCGACGTCACCATGGATGTGGCCCAAGGCGATATCATTGCGCTATTAGGATCAAGCGGATGCGGCAAAACCTCGACCCTGCGGATGATTGCGGGGTTCGAGGCGACAAGCCGCGGCAAGATTTTAATCAACGGACGCGAGATCCAGCGCTTGGCGCCCGTCAAGCGCAACGTGGCGATGGCGTTTGAAGGCTACTCGCTCTACCCCACCGTGACTGTCGAGGAAAACATCGCCTTCGCGCTGAAATCCTCCAAACTTGGCGCTGACGTGGTCGGGCAGAAGGTGCGCGAACTGGCCAAGATGCTGGAGATCGACGATATCCTGCATCGCTACCCCACCTCGCTCTCCGGCGGTCAACAGCAGCGGGCCAGCCTGGCGCGCGCGCTGATCCGCGATGCGGACCTGTATCTTCTCGATGAGCCGATGGGTCAGCTTGAACCGCAACTGCGCGCGGTGTTGCGCGGCCGGATCAAGCACTTTCTGAAAGAGCGGGGGATGACGGCCATTCTGGTGACCCATGACCAGACCGAGGCCAATGCCCTGGCCGATAAGATCGCGGTGATGGAGGACGGGGTGTTGCAGCAATACGCCTCACCCGCCGAGATCAAGGAACAGCCGAGCAATCTGTTTACCGGGACATTTGTCGGCGAGCCGCCGATGAATGTGTTCCCCGTTCAGGTGGCGAAGGGTGATGGCGCGCTTCGGCTCCGCTTCGATGACGGGCTCGACCTGGGCTATCCTGAAAGCGCGTTTAGCCCCGATCTGCGCCAGGCGTTGCTGTCGCGCGGATCGGTGATGATCGGTGTGCGCCCCTACGCGGTTCGCCGCAGGGCCGAGGGTGCGCCCGCGACTGTCGTCACCAACCAGTGGCTGGGCGACCAAAGCCACATCGCTGCGCGCTTTGCGGGCGCGACCATCGTGCTGGTAGAGCATGACCGCGCGAACCTAGCGGCGGGCGACGCGATCAGTGTCGAGTTGAACGCCGCCGACCTACACATTTTCGATGCCCAAAGCGGCGCTGCGATAAGCCACGGGGCGGATGTCGTGCTGTGAGCGCGGATCGCGGCGATATCCTGATCGGCATCGATGCCGGCACCTCGGTGATCAAGGCCATCGCGTTTGATCTTGCCGGAAAACCTGTGGCGATGGCGTCGGTCCCAAACGTGTATACGACGCGGCCCGACGGCGCTGCGGTGCAGTCGATGCCAGAGACGTGGGCTTCCTGCGCGCAGACCCTGCGTGACCTCGCCGCTAAAGTCGAAGGCCTCGCAGACCGCGTCGCCGCGCTTGCTGTCACCGGGCAGGGCGACGGCACCTGGCTGGTCGATGAAGATGGCGCGCCGGTGGGCGAGGCTTGGCTCTGGCTCGATGCCCGCGCCGCGCCTGTGGTCGAACGCTTGCAAGGCACCGACGCGGACAATGCCCGTTTTGACACCACCGGTGTCGGCCTCAACACCTGCCAAATGAGCGCCCAGCTGACCCATATGAAGGCGACCACGCCCGAGCACGTGCACGCCGCCGCGACCGCGTTCCATTGCAAGGATTGGCTTTACTTTAACCTCACCGGCATCCGCGCAACGGGGCCTTGCGAAGCGGTCTTCACCTTCGGCGATTTTCGCACCCGCGCTTACGATGACGCGGTGATTGACGCGTTTGGCCTGCTGCCCGAAAAACGCCTGTTGCCGGAGATCGTGGACGGCACCGAGGTGACCCACCCGCTGAGCGCTGACGCTGCTGAGGCGACCGGCCTTCGCGCGGGTACGCCGGTTGCCCTGGGCTATCTCGACGTCTCGTGCACCGCGCTTGGCGGCGGCATCTATGGCGGGGCAGGCGCTACCGGCTGCACGATTATCGGCTCTACTGGCATGCATATGCGCGCCACCCCCCACGATCAGGTCTATCTCAACCCCGACCGCACCGGCTACGTAATGCCGCTGCCGATCCCGGGCATGGTGGCGCAGCTTCAGTCGAATATGGCAGCCACGCTCAATATCGACTGGCTGCTGGGGCTTGCTGCGGAACTGATCGGCGCCTTCGGCCAGGAGGTGACGCTCCAGGATCTGATCGCGCGCATCGATGGCTGGCTGGCGGCGACCGCGCCCGGCCATGTGCTGTTTCACCCCTATATCTCCAAGGCCGGAGAGCGTGGGCCTTTCATCGACAACGACGCGCGCGCCAGCTTCGCGGGCCTGTCCACCGCGCATCGATTTCCCGATATGGTGCGCGCGGTGATCGAGGGTTTGGGCCTGGCCTCGCGCGATTGCTACGCCGAGATGGGCGAGATCCCCGATGAGGTGCGCTTGACCGGCGGGGCGGCCCGCTCTCCGGCGCTGCGCGCGATCTTCGCGGGTTGCCTAGGCAGCCATGTGCGGACGATGGACCGCGATGAGGCCGGTGCGGCCGGGGCGGCGATGATTGCCGCTGTCGCCATCGGCGCCTATCCGGACATGGATGCCTGCATCGCGGCATGGGTCGATCCGCTGCTGAGCAATCCCGAGGCGCCCGATCCGGCGCTCACCGCCCATTACGCCCGGCTCTATCCCGCCTATCGCGCGATGCGGCAGGCGATGCCGCCGATCTGGGCCAGCCTCGCAGATCATAAAGGAGCCGGTCTTGGCCACTGAAGTTGCGATCATCGGCGATCACTTCATGCTGCCCGAAATCTTTGAGGAGAAGATCGTGGCCGCCTGCGGGGATGCTGTCAGCATCCGCACCCGGTTGGATAATTGGCCTGACGAGCCGATGGAGCACGGCTATGCGGTGGCGGGGATGGACGGGCTCAAGGAGTATTTCGGCACCGCTGATGGCGTGGTCGGTTTTGTCGGCGAGGCCGAGATCATGGTCACGCAATTAGCGCCGATGAGCCGCGCGATGTTTGAGCGTCTGCCCGGGCTCAAGCTGATCGCAGTTTCCCGCGGCGGGCCGGTAAATATCGACATGGCCGCTGCCCGCGATCACGCGGTGCGCGTGGTCAACACGCCCGGGCGCAACGCCTCCGCAGTGGCTGAGTTCGCCATCGGTGCCATACTGGCCGAGACCCGCAAAATCCGCGCAGGCCATGAAGCGCTGCGGCAAGGGACCTGGCGCGGCGATCTCTACCGCGCTGATGTGACGGGCCGCGAGTTGAGCGAGATGACCGTGGGCGTTGTGGGCTATGGCAATATCGGCACCAAAGTGGTGCGGCTGTTGCGCGCGTTCGGCTGCCGCATCCTCGTGCATGACCCCTATGTACAGCTTGATCCCGACGACGCGGATGCGGGGGTAGAACTGGCCGCGCTCGAGACGCTGCTGGCCGAAGCCGATGTGCTCACGCTCCACGCGCGGGTAAGCGATGAGACCCGCGGCCTGATGAACCGCGAGCGCTTTGCGGCGATGAAGCCCGGCGCGCTCTTCGTCAACACCGCGCGCGGGCCGCTCTGCGATTACGACGCCCTCTACGAGGCGCTGACCGACGGCGATCTGGGCAGCGCGATGCTGGAAACCTTCGGCGTCGAGCCGGTGCCCGCGGATTGGCCGCTGTTGCAGTTGCCCAATGTCACGCTCACCCCCCATATCGCCGGTGCTTCCGTGCGCACAGTGACGTTCGCCGCCGAGCAGGCCGCCGAAGAGGTGCGCCGCTACCTCGCGGGCGAGCCGCCGCGTAATCCCTGCTAAGCCATGGCCGACCCGGTAGACCTTTTTGTGATCGGCGGGGGCATCAACGGTGCCGGGATCGCGCGCGATGCAGCCGGGCGCGGGCTGTCGGTGATCCTGGCCGAACGCGACGACTTGGCTGAAGGCACCTCCTCGCGGTCGGGCAAACTGGTCCATGGCGGGCTGCGCTATCTGGAATATTACGAGTTTCGCCTGGTGCGCGAGGCCCTCAACGAACGGGAGGTGCTGCTGCGCGCCGCGCCCCATATCATCTGGCCGATGCGGTTCGTGCTGCCCCATAGCCCGCTTGATCGGCCGCGCTGGCTGATCCGGCTGGGGCTTTTCCTCTACGATCATTTGGGTGGCCGGCGCAGCTTGCCCGGCACCCGCAGCCTCGATCTGTCGCGCGACCCCGAAGGCGCACCGCTTCTCAATACCTTTAATCGCGGCTTTGAGTATTCCGATTGCTGGGTCGATGATGCGCGTCTGGTGGTCCTCAACGCGCTGGATGCGGCCGAGCGGGGGGCTCAGGTGCTGACCCGCCACGCGGTCATCTCAGCGGAGCGTGAAGATGGGCTTTGGCGCGTCACCACCCAATGCAGCACCACCGGCGCCACCAAGCGGCACCGTGCCCGTGCGCTCGTAAACGCCGCGGGCCCCTGGGTGAGCGATGTAGTCACCCGGGTAGCGCGCGCCAATTCCAGCCGCAATGTCCGCCTGGTCAAGGGCAGCCACATCATCGTGCCCAAGTTTTGGGACGGCGCCCAGGCCTATCTGGTGCAGAACACCGACAAACGGGTGATCTTTATCAACCCCTATGAGGGCGATCTGGCGCTCATCGGCACCACCGATATTCCGGTCGACGGCACGCCTGAAGACGCCGCCGCCGATGAGGCCGAGATCGCCTACCTGATCGCGGCGGTGAACCGCTACTTCAAAGAAAAGCTGCACCGCAGCGATGTGCTGGCCACCTTCTCGGGCGTGCGGCCGCTCGTTGATGACGGTCAGGGCAACCCGTCGGCAGTGACCCGCGATTACGTGTTCGATCTCGATACCACCGGCGGCGCCCCGATGATGAACGTCTTCGGCGGCAAGATCACCACGTTTCGCGAATTGGCCGAGCGCGGGTTGCATCAGCTAAAGCCGCATTTCCCGCAGATGGGTCGCGATTGGACCCATAAGGCGCCGCTGCCTGGCGGCGACATGCCGCGGGCGGATTACGCCGCATTCGGCGATGCCTTGAAGACGCGCTATCCGTGGATGCCGCGGGCCCTGCGCCGTCATTTCGGCCGCCTTTACGGCACCCGCACCGCGCAGGTAGTGGGCGGCGCAAGCGATTTGGCCGGGCTCGGCCGCGCGTTTGGCGGAAATCTTTATGAGGCCGAGGTGCGCTATCTGGTGGCCCACGAATGGGCGCAGCGGGCAGAGGACGTGCTCTATCGGCGCACGAAGGCCTATCTGCATATGAGTGCGGCTGAGCAAGCCGCGTTCGCCGATTGGTTTGACGCGGCCTTCACGCCGGCAAAAACGGAGCTTGCGTAATGCGCGACCCTTTCACCCGGCCTGACGATCTGGCGGATCTCGCGGCGCTATCAGCCCGGATCGGCGCGGATCCGCTGCTGATCCAGGCTGCCGGGGGCAATACCTCGGTTAAAGCAGGCGATGTGATGTGGATTAAGGCCTCGGGCACGTTGCTGGCCGATGCGCGCGCGAAAGATATCTTCGTGCCGGTGGATCTTCCAGCGATGCGGGCCGCATTCAGCGATCCGAATGTGGACGCGGATCAACCGGCGCAATTCACGCTTGGCGGCGCGGTACTGCGCCCCTCGATTGAGACGAGCCTCCATGCGGTGATGCCCCAGCGGGTGGTGGTGCATGTGCATTGCGTCGAGACCATCGCCCATGCAGTGCGCGCGGATGCGGAAGCGCTGCTATCGCAAAAACTGGCGCCGTTTAACTGGTGTTTTGTGCCCTATGCCAAGCCGGGCGCAGAACTGGCGCAGATGGTGCATGATCGCCTGCAGGCCGGGACCGATGTGGTGGTGTTGCGCAATCACGGGCTGATCGTTGCGGCTGAGAGTGTCGCCGGGGCGGCAGACCTGCAGGCGCGGGTCACCGCCGCGTTGCGGTTAGAGCCCGGCGCACCCTATGCCGCCGACCGCGCGGGCCTGGAGGCATTGCTGATCCCGGGATGGGAGATCCCCGAGGATGCGGGCGCGCTGCAAGAGCTCAGTCACCCCGCGCGCGCCGCGCAAGCCGCCAAGGGAAGCCTCTATCCCGATCATGTGCTGTTTTGCGGGATCGCAGTGACGCTGGTGGAGACGCTGCCCGACCCGGCCGAGGCGCCGCCGATCGTGGTGGTCCCCGGTAAAGGCGTGGCGATGCGCGAAGATGCCCCCGCGAGCGGGCGCGCGCTGGCGCGCTGCTTGGGCGACGTGCTGGCGCGGGTGCCCGTCGACGCAGCACTGACCTATCTCAGCTATGAGCAGAATGCCGAGTTGTTGGATTGGGACGCGGAGAAGTACCGCAAAGCGCTCAACGCCTAACGCAGGCGCTTATTTTCTTCTTTTTAAAAGTACCTCGGGGAGCGCGAGGGGCAGAGCCCCTCGTAGAAAGGATGTGAGCGCGAGGGGCAGAGCCCCTCGTATAAAACATGCGGGCGCGAGGGGCGGAGCCCCTCGTAAATGGATTCAAGCGCGAGGGGCGGTATGCTGACTCTTGAACCCGCGCGGCGTAGCCGCGCGCGCTCTCGCCTGGCGCGCAGCGCAAGGCGAAACCAAAGCCCCTCTTGCGCGCAGCGCAAGGCGAAATCTACGCCGCCGCGGCGCCGGTCGGCGCTGTCGCAAAGCGTTTGCCCTCGGCGCGTAAGCGCCAGCTTTGCTCTTTGGCATGGCGCGCGCGCAAGCGGTGCAGCGCCCAGCAGGGCGGGCCGCTCGCGCGGTGCGCGCTGCTGATCTGCCAGCGTGTCTCAACCCCCGGCGCGCCGCCTTCCCCGGGCGTCAATAGCAGCGCCAGCGGCCCGCCCGGGGCCTCGCCCGCGCCGGTCTCAGCCGCCAGATGCAGCCGCCGCACCGGTGTCAGCCCAGGGGGTTCGGGCAGATCCGCCACCGCCAGCGGCACCGCGCCCGAGCGCAACACCTCCTCCAGGCACCACAGCAGATCCTCGGCGCGTTTGGGCTCGACAAAGATCAGCCGCCCGGGATCGAACAGAGGCACCAGCGCTTCGGGGTTCAGCCGATCTGTGCTCCAGGACGGGGCGATCCAAAATACCGGCCCCTCCACCGCCGCCGCGATCAGCGCTGCCAGCAGCCGCCGGGCATTGCCGCAGATCTCATGGGCGCGCCCCAAGGGCAGGCCCAGCGTGTCGAGGAAGCGCAGTTCCGGTCGCGCGCGGGATTTTTGGCCAAGATCGAGAGCAGACATGGGGGCGAAGATACATGTTCTTATTTTGTTCTCAAGAACATATTGTCGGCCTGGCGCTGCTCAATACCAGCTCTCCCCCCAATACCCGCCTCTTTGAAGCGCCCGGCGCAACCCCGCTTCGATCCTGCAATCCCCTCAAAAAGCCCCGATACTCTCCCGATCAAACCGCCCGTGGCGCAATAGGGTCTCGCGTATTACAACGCGGCCCAGGCAACAGGCCCAAAGAGCAGGAGAGCGCGATGGAAACCCTTAAACTTGGCACCAGCGATCTGACCGTGTCACGGCTCTGTCTGGGCACGATGGGCTGGGGCAGCCGCAATACCGAGGCCGAAGGTCACGCGCAGATGGACCGCGCCCTCGCCGCCGGGATCACCTTTGTCGACACGGCTGAGCTCTACCCCACTTATCCAGTGCTTGAAGAAACCGTAGGCCGCACCGAGGAAATCCTCGGCACCTGGTTTGCCAAGACCGGCCGCCGCGACGCGGTGGTGCTGGCCACCAAAGTGTCCTCGCCCTCGATGCAAAAGGTGCGCAAAGGCGAGGGCTACTCCGCGGCGGTGCTGCCCAAGACCGTCGATAACTCGCTGCGGCGGCTTCAGACTGACCGGGTGGAGCTCTACCAACTCCACTTTCCCGCGCGGTCCACCTATCACATGCGCGCCAATTGGGGGTTCAACCCCGGCCCGATTGACCGCGCTGCAATCGAGGCGCACATGATCGATGTGCTCGAGGGGCTTGCCACGCAGATCAAAGCCGGCAAGATCCGCTATTGGGGGCTCTCCAACGAGACCACCTGGGGCACGATGACGTGGCTGCGGCTGGCCGATGCGATCAACGTGCCGCGCCCGATCAGTATCCAGAACGAGTATAGCATCCTGTGCCGCTATGCCGACACGGATCTGGCCGAGTTATGCATGGCGGAGGCGATCCCGCTGCTGCCGTTTTCGCCGCTAGCCATGGGGTTGATCTCGGGCAAGTACCAGCCTGATGAGACGCCTCAGCCCAGCCGCCGCACGGTTGAGGCCACGCTCAACGGGCGCATCAATCCCAAGATCTGGCCCGCGGTCGACGCCTATCTGGCTTTGGCGCGAGAGCACGGTCTGGACCCGTCCACCATGGCGCTGGCCTGGACCTTGACCCGTCACGCGGTGGCGTCACCGATTTTCGGCGCCTCGACACTCGAACAACTGGACACTGCCCTCGCAGCCGGGGATGTGACCTTAAGCGACACGTTAATCGCCGATATTGACGCCATCCACCGGGCCCATCCGGCGCCGTTCTGAGCAACCCAGCCGCGCCAGTTGTGCGGGTCAGCTGAGCAAACTGCGGAACGGGGGAAAGACCCGGGACAGGCGCCACGGGTCACCACGCGCTGCCGTCAAAACAGCCTTTGATCATAGCGTGCCGCTTTAGCACTGCCCAGCACCAGTGTTGCGACCCAAACCGCCGGCGTTGCGGGTCCCGCCGTTATCGATGACGCGCTCGCCGAACACGCCGCGCCGCGCTTTCCTCCTTTAACGCTCGCGCCGCGCTTTCCTCAAACAACGCCTATGCAGAGCGGACTTCCTGTAATGCCCGTGCGGAGGGTTGCTCCTCAAACGCGCGCGCGGAGCAGACCTCCTTCAATGCCCGCGCCCAGCTTTCACCCTACAACCCCTGCGCAGAGCAGTCCCTATACAGAGCAGTCCCCACACAATGCCCATGCGGAGCAGACCTCCTCTAGCGCCCGCGGCGAGCTTTCCAAACAATACCCACGCGGAGCTGTCCTCCTACGACGCCCGCGCGCAGCGCTCCTCCTTGCACGCCCGCGCCGCACATTCTCCTCGTGACAGCAGCGCATCACGTACCGCAGAAAGTCTCGCGCAACGCTTAATGGACTTTGGAACGCCCGCGCCGAGCGGACTTCCCGTAGCGCCCGTGCGGAGCGTTGATCTTTTAGCGCCCGCGTCGAGCCTTCCACAAAACGCCTGCGCAGAGCAGTCCCCATACAATACCCACGCAGAGCAGTCCCCAAACAATACCCACGCGGAGCTGTCCTCCTACGACGCCCGCGCGCAGCGCTCCTCCTTGCACGCCCGCGCCGACCAATCTCCTCGCGACAGCAGCGCCTCACGTACCGCAGAAAGTCTCGCGCACTACTTCATGGGCTTTGGGCGGCTGCACGAACGGATCATCCGCTGCGCGGCTTTCAAAGGGTTTGGCCAACGCGTCATTGAGCGCGAAAAACGGCGCGTAATCACCCGCCACACCCGCTTGGATCGCCGCCTCAATCATGTGATTGCGCGGGATCACCGCCGGGTTACGCTGCGCCATCAACGCCTGTTGCCTCGCTTCACCCGCGCTGTCGCGGGCCCGCCTTGCGCGCCAATCCCGCTCCCAATCACTGCCCGCAAAGGGCGCTGATCCCTGCGACAATGCCCTGAATGTATTGGTGAAATCGGCCTTCTCCGCCTCCATCAATGTCAGCAGGTTGACGGCGAGGTCCGCATCGCCCGGCTCGGCATCGTGAAGTCCCAGCTTAGCGCGAAATTGCCCAGTCCATGCGTCGGCGAAAAGCTCAGGCATCGCATGGACGGCGTGCGTCGCGGCCTCGATCGCGCGTTCGCTGTCGTCATCGATCAGCGGCAGCAAGCAGGTGGCGAATTGCGCCATATTCCACGTGGCGATCTCAGGCTGGCGGCCATAGGCGTAGCGGCCGAAATGATCGATCGAACTGAAGGTTTTGCCGGGGCTATACTCATCGAGGAACGCGCAAGGCCCGTAATCGATGGTCTCGCCCGCGATATGGGCGTTGTCGGTGTTCATCACGCCGTGAATAAAACCCACCGCCATCCATTGAGCGATCAGCGTCGCTTGCCGCGCGATGACGGCCTTGAGCAGGTCCAGCGCGTTCCCGGCTTGCGGATAGTGGCGGGCGATCACATGGGCCACCAGCGCCTCGATCGCCTCCACATCCTGCCGCGCGGCAAAATACTGAAACGTGCCCACCCGGATATGGCTGGAGGCAACCCGGGTCAGCACCGCGCCGGGGCGGGGCCCTTCGCGCAAGATCGTCTCGCCCGTGGTCACGGCAGCGAGCGCGCGGGTCGTTGGGATCCCCAGCGCGTGCATCGCTTCCGAGACGATGTATTCGCGCATCACCGGTCCCAGCCAAGCGCGCCCATCGCCCATGCGCGAATAGGGGGTGCGGCCCGAGCCTTTGAGTTGCACATCAAAGCGCGCGCCGTTCGGATCGACAATTTCGCCCAGCAGGATCGCGCGGCCATCGCCCAGCTGCGGCGACCAACCGCCAAACTGATGCCCGGCATAGACCTGCGCCAACGGATCGGCGCCGCTGGGCACCTGGTTTCCAGCAAGGGCGGTCAGGCCCTCTTCACTGCGCAATGCTGCTGGGTCGAGGCCCAGATCCCGCGCGAGCCCGTGATTGAGCGCCACCAGCGCGGGCGCCGCCACGGGGCTCGGTGCCATACGGGTATAGAACCGCTCCGGCAGGCGGCCGTAGGAATTATCGAAAGGCATATGCAAGCTCATGCACGCTGATGTATGGCGTGAGGCGGCTCTAGGAAAGCCCTGGGCTCAGAGCGCGGCCAGCCGCTCAGTCAAAAGCCGATAAAACCCGTCCGCATCGAGATCGCCCATGAAGGTGGCGTTGGCGGCGCGGTCAGTTACCCCCCACCAATCCGCCACTGTCATCCCGCGGGTAAGCGGCGAGCCGGTCTCGATCTCGACATTGATAAAACGGCCCGAAAACAAATCTGGCTGCAAAAGATAGGCAATCACCGTCGGATCATGGAGCGGCGCCCCTTCGGAGCCGTATTTCTCCATATCGAACCGCTCGAAGAAGTCCGTCCACGCCGCCACCGCGCGCCCCACTTCGCTGCCCATCGCGCGAAACGCGTCGATCCGCGGTTTGGTGGTCAGTGCCTTATGGGTCACGTCGAGCGGCATCACCGTCAGGGGCACGCTGCTTTGAAACACGATATCGGCGGCCTCGGGATCCACGTAGATATTGAACTCGGCAGCAGGGGTGATGTTGCCCACTTCGAAATAGGCGCCGCCCATCAAGACGATTTCGCCGACCCGCGCCACGATATCCGGGGCGCGGCGGAACGCGGTGGCCACATTGGTGAGCGGCCCCAACGGGCACAAGGTCACGCTGCCGGGCGGCTCGCGGCGCAGCGTGTCGATGATGAAATCGACCGCATGGTCAGCCTGCAGCGCCATCGTCGGTTCTGGTGCGTCGTAGCCGTCGAGCCCGGTTTTGCCGTGCACATGTTCCGCTGTCACCAGATCCCGCGTCATCGGCGCGGCGCATCCAGCGAAAACCAGCATCTCCGGCCGCCCTGCCAACTCGCACAGGATACGCGCGTTGCGCGCGGTCAGCTCTAACGGCACGTTGCCGGCAACTGCGGTGATGCCCAACACGTCAAGCGCGTCCGGCGCGGCGAGGGCAAGCAGGATAGCGACAGCGTCATCCTGGCCCGGATCGGTATCGATGATGATCTTGCGCGGCGTCATCGTCCGCTTTTTAAGCCGTTTACCCTTGATGTAAACCGTTTCTGCCCTAGCAAAAAAACAGCCCGATCGCTGGTTTTCTGAGGTGATTTTGCGCTTGACGCCCGCGTCAACTTATATAGTTGACCGGATCACTCAGTTATACGCCTATCCAATAAGGGAGACTTAAATGCGTAACCTAGCATCCCCATTGCTGTCGGCCGGCCTGGCTCTGACCATGGCGCTTCCGGCAGTGGCCGAAGGCGAATTGAACCTATACTCCTCGCGTCACTATGACACCGACGAGCGTCTCTACAGCGATTTCGAAGAGATGACCGGCATCAAGATCAATCGGATCGAAGGCAATGCCGACGAACTGATTGCGCGGATGGAAGCCGAAGGTGCCAATAGTCCGGCCGATATCTTCATGACCGTAGACACGGTGCGTCTGACCCGCGCCAAAGAGCTTGGCCTGCTGCAGTCGATCGACAGCGACGTGCTCGAAAGCCATGTCCCCGGCTATCTGCAAGATGCTGACAATCAGTGGTTTGCGTTCTCGCAGCGCTCGCGGATCCTGTTCTACGACAAAGCGGATGTTGAAAACCCGCCGATGACGTATCAGGACCTGGCAAAGCCTGAATATGCGGGCAAGATCTGCATCCGCTCCTCGTCCAACGTCTATACCCAGAACATCACCGCGGCGCTGATCGCGCATCTGGGCCAGGACGCCGTGCAGGATTGGGCCACCGCGGTTGTGGGCAACTTCGCGCGCGCGCCTCAGGGCGGCGACACCGACCAGCTGCGCGGCATCGTCTCGGGTGAGTGCGACATCGCGATGTCCAACACCTACTACTTCTCCCGCGCGATCCGGAAGGATGTGGACGGCCTGTCCGACAGCCTCGACATGATCGGTTGGGTGTTCCCGAACCAAAATGACATCGGTGCCCATATGAACATCTCGGGTGGCGGCGTCGCGGCGAACGCGCCCAACATGGAAAACGCGATCAAGTTCCTCGAGTATCTGGCCTCCGATCAGGCGCAGGAATACTTCTCGGCTGGCAATGACGAATATCCGGCAGTGCCGGGCATCGGCCTTGCCCCGTCGGTCGCACAGCTTGGCTTCTTCCGCCCCGACGCGCTCGAATTGTCGAAGATCTCCGACAATATCGACGGTGCCCTCGAGGTGCTGACCAACGCCGGTTGGGAGTAAGCGCCGTCTAACGGACGGTTTTCTGAAACACGATCAGGCCCTTCGGTTTTCGGGGGGCCTTTTCACTTGCCGCCGGCGGTCGCTTTCTGGGCGCGGCCCTCAATTCTCGTTTTCAAAAATACCTCCGCCGGAGGCATCCTCGGGCAAAGCCCGCGCTGCACTCACCAGCCAATCGCGCAACAGCGTGGCCTTAGCGCCCGAACCCGCTGTCTTGACGATGTAAAACATCTTCGGCGCCGGCATCTGAAACTGGCCCAACCGGCGCAGCGCGCCGCGGCTCAAGAGCGGTCTCGTCATCCGCTCCCAGCCAAGCACCACCCCCATACCGTCCTGAGCCGCCTGCAGCGCAATCACGTAGTTGTTGACGCTCAGCCCATCGCGCACCGGGCCGCTATAGCCTTGGCGCGAGAGCCAATCATGCCACCCGGTCCAGTGCCGGTCGGGCGCGTTGAGATGAATGAGCGGCAATTGCGCGAGATCGGCCAGATGCGCGACCGGGTTGGCGCGGCAAAACGCGGGGCTCGCCAAAGGCCGCAAGACATCGCCGAATAATTGTTGGCAATCGCCGCTCTCCGCGCCGATATCGCCGTAGCGGATCACCAAATCATGCTGGGTCTCGCTCCAGGGGCTGTCGGTGACATGCTGGTTCACCTGGATGGTGCCGTGCTCGCGCCAAAACCGGCCCAGCTGTGGCGTCAGCCACAGATGCGACATCGCCGTTGTCGCCATAATCCGCACTGCCTCGATACCGGTTTGCGCGCGCAAGCGCGCCACCGCATCGGCGATATGGCCAAAACCCTGCTCTAAAGCCGCGCGCAGCGCGGCGCCGTCGCGATTGAGCTGCACCCCGCGGGTGCCGCGGTCAAAGAGCGTCACGCCCAGCTCGCTCTCCAACGCCTTGATCTGATGCGAGACCGCGGACGCGGTCACATTCAGCTCACGCGCGCCCTCCTTAAAGCTGCCCTGCCGCGCAGCGGCCTCAAAAGCGTCAAGCGCGCTCAGCGAGGGTAATCTGTAATGCCTACGGGCCATCTCAGCGTCCTTTAACCGCTCAGCTACGCTGCATAGTAGTGCAGCGACCAGATGAATTGAATTCATCTATTGATGATAATTTGTAGGCTTGCAGCAATTTCCGTTCGCGCGCAGCGTGATCGCATAAGGAGAACCGCGATGAACCAAGCTGCTCTTGCCCAGTTAGACGATAGCCTGCGCGCCCAGCGTGCATCCTTCGACAAAATCCCCGTTGTTGATATTGCGCCCTTAATCGATGGCTCCGATCCCGTGCGCGTGGCCAAGGAGATCCGCTGGGCCCTGGCCAATGCGGGGTTCATGTATGTCAAAAACCACAGCATCGCGCCGCATGTCGTGGCCGAGGCCTTCGATCAGACCCGCGCGTTCTTCGACCTGCCGCTCGCCGACAAAATGGCGCTCCATATCGGCCAATCGGGCGTGGCGATGCGCGGCTATATCGAGATTTTCGGCGAGAACACCGACCCCGAAAAGACCAAGGACCTCAAGGAATGCTTTGATCTGGGGCCCGAGACGCCGGGCGACACCACGCCGTTTTTCGGCGCCAACCAATGGCCTGAGCCCTCGGCGCTGCCGTGCTTTCGCGAGGTGATCTACGGCTATCATGAGGCGATGCGCGGCTTGTCGATGCAGCTTTTGCGCGGCATCGCGCTGTCGCTCGACCTGGCCCCTGACTATTTCGAGCCGAAGATGCAAAACGCGATCTCGATCCAGCGCCTGCTGCATTACCCGCCGCAGGCCGGGCAGATCGATGAAAGCGTCATGGGCATCGGCGCCCACACGGATTACGGCAATCTCACCATTTTGGCCCAAGACGCGGTGGGCGGGTTGCAGGTGATGAACCGCGACGGCGTCTGGGTCGAGGGCCCGCCGATTGACGGCGCGTTCGTGATCAATATCGGCGATTTGATGCAGCGGCTGACCAATGATGTCTATCTCGCCAACCTTCACCGCGTCGTGAACACATCTGGCCGTGAACGCTACTCGATCCCGTTTTTTATCGATGCGGATTACGATGCCGAATTTGCGCCGCTGCCAGGATGCGTAAGCGCTGAAAATCCCGCGCGCTACGCGCCGTTCATCTGCGGGCGGCACAAGTTTTCGCGGTTTGTCGCCAGTTTCCCGCATTTGGCCGAGGAGTTTGGCTAGAGCCCGCGCACCCGCTTTTGCCCTCGCGCCGATTGCGGTGGTCCTGCTGGAACCGTTAGGGTCGCGGGCAAAGCGATAGCGGCAAAAGGGGACACAATGGCATTTCAAACTTGGTTGGCCTTCGTCGCCGCGGCAAGCGTGCTGGTCTTGATCCCCGGCCCGACCGTGCTTTTGGTCCTCAGCTACGCGATCAGCCAGGGCCGCCGCGTGGCTGTGTCTACCGCGGCGGGCGTCGCGCTGGGGGATTTGATCGCGATGACAGCCTCGCTTGCCGGGCTCGGCGCCGTGATCTTGGCATCAGCCATGCTGTTTACGCTGCTCAAATGGATCGGCGCCGCCTATCTGATCTATCTCGGCGTGCGGCTTTGGCGGTCAGCCCCCGCGGCAGAGCTTGACCTCTCCACACCCATGGCCAGCACCGAGGCGCCGCGCGTCTTCTTCCATGCCGCTGCCGTGACCGCGTTAAACCCCAAGTCGATCGTGTTCTTTATCGCCTTCGTGCCGCAATTCATCGCCGTTGATCAGCCGCTTCTGCCGCAATTTGCCATCCTGATCGCCACCTTCGTGGCCATCGGCGGGCTCAATGCTCTTGCTTATGCGCTGCTCGCTGATCTGGTCCGCGCGCGGATCGCCCGCCCCCGCGTACTGTCCTGGGTGTCGCGCCTAGGCGGCAGCGCGCTGATTGCGATGGGTGCGGCTACAGCGGCAATCAAGCGGTCGGCCTGATCCCTGCCAAAGGGGCTATGCGCGGCGGTCAAACCGGGTTTCGCGGCGCGTGGCTTGGCGGAAAGCTGTCGCTGGGTTAGGCTACAACCAGCATCTATGCGACATGCGGTTTCGGGAGGGTAGAATGGCGCAATCGTTTGATATGGTGGTGATTGGCGCGGGGCCGGGCGGCTATGTGGCCGCGATCCGCGGGGCGCAGTTGGGCCTGAAGGTCGCCGTGGTCGAGCGCGAGCATATGGGCGGCATCTGCCTCAACTGGGGCTGTATCCCGACCAAGGCGATGCTGCGCTCTTCTGAGGTTTTCCACCTGATGCACCGCGCCAAGGAATTCGGGCTGAAGGCCTCCGGCATCGATTACGACCTCGACGCCGTGGTGGCGCGGTCGCGTGCGGTGGCCAAGCAATTGAATGGCGGGGTCGGGCATCTTCTCAAGAAGAACAAAGTCACCGCGATCATGGGCGAGGCAAAGCTCGCTGGTAAGGGCAAAGTCGCGGTGAAGACCGAGAAAGGCACCGAAGAGTTGACGGCCAAGAACATTATCGTAGCCACTGGAGCGCGCGCGCGCGAGTTACCGGGGCTTGAGGCCGACGGTGATCTGGTCTGGACCTACAAACACGCGCTGGTGCCGTCGAAGATGCCCAAGAAGCTGCTGGTCATCGGCTCGGGTGCGATCGGCATCGAATTCGCTAGTTTCTACAACACGTTGGGCACCGACACGACGGTGGTCGAAGTGATGGACCGCATCCTGCCGGTGGAGGACGAGGAGATTTCCGCCTTTGCCAAGAAAGCGTTCGAGAAGCAGGGCATGAAGATCCGCGCCAAAGCCATGGTCAAACAGCTCGATCGCGGGAAGGGCAAAGTGACCGCCCATATCGAAGAAGGCGGCAAGGTCTCAAAGGAAGAGTTTGACACCGTCATCTCCGCTGTAGGGATCGTGGCCAATACCGGGGGCATCGGGCTGGAAGAGGCGGGCGTCAAGCTCGAACGGTCCTTCGCGGTGACTGACGAATATTGCCGCACGGGCGTGGAAGGCCTCTTTGTGATCGGCGACGCCACCAACGGACCCTGGCTCGCGCATAAGGCCTCGCATGAGGGCGTCATGGTGGCTGACCTCATCGCGGGCAAGAACAACGTCCACCCGGTTAAGCCTGAGGCCATCGCCGGGTGCACCTATTGCCACCCGCAAGTGGCCAGCGTCGGTCTGACCGAGGCCAAGGCCAAGGAAGCCGGGCACAAGGTTAAGGTTGGCCGGTTCCCGTTCATCGGCAACGGCAAGGCGATTGCGTTGGGTGAGCCTGAGGGGATGATCAAAACCGTCTTCGACGAGAAGACCGGCGAGCTGCTCGGCGCGCATATGATCGGCGCTGAGGTGACTGAGTTGATCCAGGGCTATGTGGTCGGACAGAAGCTTGAGACCACCGAAGAGGATCTTATGGAGACGGTGTTCCCGCATCCCACCCTGTCTGAGATGATGCATGAATCCGTGCTCGATGCCTACGATCGGGCGATCCACATCTAAGGCGCCAGCGGGGCATGATGCGGCGCGATGGCATCGGATTGACGTTTCGAAATAGGGGATAGGGTTTTGCGAACATTCGTATTGGTGGCCGCGCTGGCGGTGGGTGCGCTATCCGCGGGGGCAGCCTCGGCGCAACAATTGCTGGGGGAGTACTACACGCTGATCGGGCCGCGGGACTTCTTTAATTCCAGTGGCACGCGCCTCACCAATTTTTGCGCGATCATCCAGCAGGATCGGGCCAATTATCATCGCTTCGGCGTGGCCGACCCAGCCGATGGTTGGGACCCGTTCTTTCAGGATCGCGCCGCCCGCAGCCGGATCTCGCAAACCTGCTACACGCCGCCCGGTAACGAATACATCCGCGATTTTCTGCTGTCCGGGCAAACCCGGTATCTTTGGGTGCGGGTCTATGGCGCGGGCGGTGTGATCACGGCGGTCGAAGTACGCGAGGGCGCAGGCTAGAGGCGCACCACGCGACTAAATCGGTTGACGCGGGCCTTGCCACGGGGGAGGTGGAGGGATGACCACCCCGGATAAAACCGATTGGCGATTGGTCCTGCTGATTTGGGCGGCAGGCCTTGGCGCGGCGGCGCAATACGCAAAAATAAGCGTTATATTCGAACAGCTTGGCGGGATTTACCCGGATGCTGGCGCGCGGTTGGGCTTTATCGTCTCGCTGGTGGGCGGGGTCGGCATTGTGCTCGGCGTGGCAGCGGGCGTGTTGGTGGCCTGGATCGGCTATCGCCGGGCGCTGCTATGGGGGCTGGTGGCTGGCGCGGCGGTGTCAGCGGTGCAAAGCGTTTGGCCGCCGCTCAATCTGCTGTTGTTGACGCGGCTTATCGAGGGCGTGGCGCATTTGGCGCTGGTGGTCTCAGGGCCCACCCTCATCGCGCAAGTAGCGGCCGAGCGTGATCGGGGGCTCGCGCTGACGCTGTGGGGTAGCTTTTTCGGTGTCACCTACGCGCTGTTGGTTTGGGTTGGGCTGCCGTTTGCAAATGCCTGGGGCGAGGGGGCGTTGATCGGCGCTCACGCTGTCTACATGGCCGCGATGGCGCTGATTTTGGCGCCGCTCTTGCCCCGCAGTGCGGTGACGGAACGGGCTTTCGATTTGTCGATGCTGGCCCGGGCGCATCTGCGGCTTTACGGCAGCGCGCGGATCGGGGCTGCCGCCTGGGGCTGGCTATTCTACACCATCTGCTTTCTCAGCCTGCTGACGCTGATCCCGCCTTATATCGACGAGAGCCAGCGCGCCTTTGTCGTCGGGGCAATGCCGCTGATGTCGATCCTCAGTTCTTTGACCTTGGGCGTGTGGCTCCTTAGGCGGATTACGGCGGCACAGGTGGTGATGCTGGGCTTTGTGCTGAGCGCTGGCACGGCGCTGGCCCTGGTGGGGGCGCCGGGTCAGCCGACCCTAGCGCTGTTGCTCGGCGCCTCCCTCGGCCTGGTGCAGGGGGCCAGCTTCGCTGCGGTGGCGGAACTGAACGCCGCCCCCGAGGACCGAGCGCTGGCCAATGGCGGCCTGGCGCAGATGGGCAATCTGGGCAATACCATCGGCACGCCGCTGATGCTGTGGGTGGTGACGATGGCAGGGTATGCCGGTTTTATGGCCGCGATCGCGCTGGTGCTTTTGCTGGGCGCGGTGGTGCATATTTTGCTCTCAGCAAGGCGTCGGCGCGCTGTGACTGCTTAAGCGGCAAGAAGCCGGGGATTGAGTGGTGGATGTTCGCTTTATGTTCTAGATTTCGATTGGCGCGTCCAGGCCGCCGCGCTATGTAGGGGTCATCGAGAGCGCGGGCGCTGTTTGAGCGGCGCGACGGGGGATGTGAGGCGATGGCAGATCTGAAGAAGATCGAGGTGCGCGGCGCGCGCGAGCACAACCTTAAAGACGTCGACGTGGAGATCCCGCGCGATGAATTGGTGGTGATCACCGGGCTGTCGGGGTCGGGCAAATCCTCGCTCGCCTTCGACACGATCTACGCCGAGGGGCAACGCCGTTATGTCGAGAGCTTGTCGGCCTATGCGCGGCAGTTCCTCGATATGATGGAAAAGCCCGATGTAGACCACATCTCGGGTCTCAGCCCCGCGATTTCCATCGAGCAAAAGACCACGTCGAAAAATCCGCGCTCAACCGTCGGCACGGTCACCGAGATCTACGATTACATGCGCCTGCTTTTTGCGCGCGCCGGCACGCCTTACTCCCCCGCGACGGGTGAGCCGATTGAGGCGCAGCAGGTTCAAGACATGGTCGATCGCGTGATGGCGATGGCCGAGGGGACACGCGGCTATTTGCTGGCACCGATCATCCGCGACCGGAAGGGCGAGTACAAAAAAGAGTTTCTAGAGCTGCGCAAACAGGGCTTTCAGCGTGTCAAAGTCGACGGCGCCTTCTATGAATTGGATGAGCCGCCCACGCTCGACAAGAAGTTCCGCCACGATATCGATGTGGTGGTGGACAGGATCGTGGTGCGTGAGGGTTTAGAGACGCGCCTTGCGGACAGCTTTCGCACCGCGCTCGATCTAGCTGACGGCATCGCGGTTTTGGAGACGGCGCCAACCGCGCCTGAGGGGGAGGAGGCGCCCGAGCCCGAGCGCATCACCTTTTCTGAGAATTTCGCCTGCCCGGTTTCCGGCTTCACCATCCCCGAGATCGAGCCGCGCCTGTTTTCGTTCAACGCCCCTTTCGGTGCCTGCCCTGACTGTGACGGGCTCGGGGTCGAATTGTTCTTTGACGAACGCCTGGTGGTGCCTGACCAAAACCTGACCATCGCCAACGGTGCGCTCGCACCCTGGCGCAAAGGTAAGTCGCCGTATTTTCTGCAGACGATTCAAGCGATTGCCAAGCATTATGACTTCGATCAGCGCGCGCGCTGGAAGGACCTGCCAGCATTCGTGAAACAGGTGTTCCTTTACGGATCGGGCGAAGAGGAGATCAAGTTCCGCTACGACGAGGGCGGGCGCGTCTATCAGGTGTCGCGGCCGTTCGAAGGCGTGATACCCAATATGGAGCGGCGCTACCGCGAGACTGACAGCGCCTGGATCCGCGAAGAGTTCGAGCGCTATCAAAATAACCGCCCCTGCGGCACTTGCGGGGGCTATCGGCTACGCCCGGAGGCTTTGGCGGTGAAGATCGCCGGCTTACACATCGGCCAGGTGGTAGAGATGTCCATCAGGGACGCCTATGATTGGGTCGAGACGGTACCTGAGCACTTGAGCGCGCAGAAAAATGAGATCGCCCGCGCCATCCTGAAAGAGATCCGCGAGCGGCTCGGCTTCCTCAATAATGTTGGGTTGGAATACCTTACCTTATCGCGCAATGCCGGGACGCTGTCGGGCGGCGAAAGCCAGCGCATCCGCTTGGCAAGCCAGATCGGATCGGGCCTCACAGGGGTGCTCTACGTGCTCGACGAGCCTTCGATCGGGCTGCATCAGCGCGACAATGACAGGCTGCTCCTCACGCTGAAAAACCTGCGTGATCAGGGCAATACCGTGATCGTGGTGGAGCATGACGAAGAGGCGATCCGCGAGGCCGATTATGTGCTCGATATCGGGCCCGGCGCGGGTGTCCATGGCGGGCAGATCGTGGCGCGCGGCACCCCGGCTGAGATCGCGGCCAATTCAGAGTCGCTGACGGGGCAATATCTGACGGGCATGCGCGAAATCGCGGTGCCGCAGACCCGCCGCAAGGGCAACAGGAAAGCGGTGACGGTGGTTGGGGCCACGGGCAACAACCTTCAAAACGTGACGGCCAAGTTTCCGCTGGGCAAATTCGTGTGTGTTACCGGCGTCTCGGGCGGCGGCAAGTCAACCCTGACCATCGAGACCTTGTTCAAAACGGCGTCGATGCGGCTCAACGGCGCGCGCCAGACGCCAGCGCCCTGCGAGACGATCAAAGGGCTTGAGCATCTCGATAAGGTTATCGACATCGATCAGCGCCCGATTGGGCGCACGCCGCGCTCAAACCCCGCCACCTATACCGGCGCGTTCACCCCGATCCGTGACTGGTTCGCAGGCCTGCCAGAGGCCAAGACCCGCGGCTATAAACCCGGGCGTTTCAGCTTCAACGTCAAGGGCGGGCGCTGCGAGGCGTGCCAGGGCGACGGCGTGATCAAGATTGAAATGCATTTCCTACCAGACGTTTACGTTACCTGTGAGACATGCAACGGCGCCCGCTACAACCGCGAAACCCTCGAGGTGAAGTTCAAGGGCAAATCGATCGCGGATGTGCTCGACATGACCGTCGAGGATGCGCGTGAGTTCTTCAAAGCGGTGCCCTCGATCCGCGACAAGATGGATGCGCTCCACCGGGTTGGGCTCGGTTACATCAAGGTTGGCCAACAGGCGACGACGCTGTCGGGCGGCGAGGCGCAGCGAGTGAAATTGTCTAAGGAGCTGTCAAAGCGGGCGACCGGGCGCACGCTCTACATCCTCGATGAGCCGACCACAGGCCTGCATTTCGAAGATGTCCGCAAGCTGCTCGAGGTGCTCCATGAGTTGGTGGACCAGGGCAATTCAGTGGTGGTGATCGAGCACAACCTAGACGTGATTAAGACAGCGGATTGGATCATCGATATCGGCCCCGAGGGCGGCGATGGGGGCGGTTCGATCGTCGCAGAAGGCACGCCAGAGGCGGTCGCCAAAGTCGCGGAGAGCCATACCGGACGCTATCTCAAGGAGATGTTAGCGACGAAGCGAAACCTAGCCGCAGAGTAATTTCGCTGCGCGCCGATGCTGCGCGCGCAACGGCTTGAGCCATTGTAAATGTGGCAAAAATTGGGCAGCCCCGCGGCTCTGCAGCACGAAAACTGATTCGCGTTTGGGATGCACCGGATGTGGGGGAACGCGCGGTTTACGGGTGATCTCGGTGTATTTTGATCAGCTTTGAAACAATGTTGCGACGAAGGTGATACTGTCCCGGCCCAAACGGGGTGTGCAACCTGCGGAATTCGCACAAAAAGCCGATATCACCGGCGCGGCGCCAAAAAATCCGCTGTTTGGGTGACAACCCGCTTTGATTTCAATTGTGGCTATGCGATGTTCCGCCTGCGTGGAAAGTACGGCGGCTTCGGCCGCTGGTTGTTTGTAACGAGACTGGGGGAACCCAATGATCAAACAATTAATAACGGCGGCGGTTGTCGCGTTGGGATTGGCGGCGCCTGCGTCGTCAGCAACCCTGACGTTCGACATCGACGTTGCCGGCTCGGGCGTCTCTGTAACTGAGACGGGCAGTCTCTGCTTGACCACCTGTGGTGTGACAGCTGATCTGGCTTCGAGCTTTGGTAGTTCATTCACCCTCGCCGAGGGTGAAACAGCTACCTTTGACTTTGCATCCTTCACTGGTTTGGGCACTGGCCTGGCTGGATACGATATCGACGCGACCCTCGCGTTCTCTTCGCCCACTGCGGCGGTGAGTGCGTCTGGTTTCGGCGGTACGTTGACGCTGGGTGGTTCTATCCTGGCCGGGATCCTTCTGTGGGATACAGCCCCGCAGACGGTTACCCTGTCGGATGGCACCATGTTCACCGTCGCATTTGAGGGCGGCTTTGGTATCCTCCTGGGAGACGAAGCAACCACCACTGCGTCGGTGACGCTCGACAAAATCGGTGAGGTAGGTGCCGTTCCGCTTCCCGCATCAGCGCTCTTGCTGATCGGTGGCCTCGGTATCCTGGGTGCAACGCGGCGACGCAAACGCGCCTAACCGTTTGATGCGGTAACGCTATCTGGAAGCGGCGGCTCTCACGGGCCGCCGCTTTCACTTTGTGGGCCAGACTGTTGTGTCCTAGCCTGGTTGAGCTGGGATAAATGCGTCACCACGCTCGGTTTTGACCGCTACAGCCCCGACAGGTGCCCGCGCTCTCATCGAACGGCGCCGTGCTTAAAGAACCGCGGATAAGCGCGCGGCGCTGGGCACGCCCGTTTCGTTGGCACCCACCCAAGCGCAACAGGCCGTCTCACGCGCACGTTCGCGCCTCCAGACGTTGCGTTAACCAATTGGGCGCTGCCATCTTCTTGCCACGAAATTCCGATTAACCAAGAGGTTAACGCGCGTTCTTTACCCACTCAGCAGGCGCGCGTGTCGTGTAATGCGATTGCCGGACCGAAGCCTATGAATGTTGCTCAGCAACCACTCAGTGTCTCATTGAGCGAAGCGCAGCCATTGCGCTTTGTTGAAATGTTGATGCTGTGGCTCGACGCTGACGGCAAGTTAGATGACCGGTTCGACAAATATCTCCCCCACGTGGATATCTTGTCTGTCTCGCCGGATTCCTTGATCCCAAAGATCTTGCACATCGGCAACGAAAGTCTGACGGCGAATGCTTTAGGCAGTTCTGATCCCGCGACTCTGCGCACATTCATCCAAGACTTGCCGCGTAGCGAGCGCGCTGAAGTTACAACATCGCTCCGCACAGTTTTATCCACAGGGCAGGCAGCCGTTGCTGGGGTCCATCGCCGTATAACTGTTGATAACCGGCGAAAACTCAAAACAGTCAAATTCGCTCGGATGTTGTTGCCGTGTACGGTTTCAGCAAAGGGCAACAAGCCGCGGCCGATCGTGATCAACACCGCAGAGGTGCTTCAGAATTTCGATCAGGATATCGACGAGCCCGAGGTCAGCGAAGTTTTTTGAGCGGCTTGCATTTTTGCCACGCTCATCCGCCAAACCCTGCGCGCCTTGGTTGTGCCGACCGAAAAGCGCTCGCTCAATCCATTCTTTCAAAATGATCTGATTCTAACACCGGAAACGCTTCAGGGTGCTTAGAATAAAACGTGGCGCGCTCGGCCAATTGGGCTTTGGAAATGGCACAGAACGTCTCGCGTTCGCGGCCTTCGGGAACATCTTTCCAGACAAAGCCAGCGTCCTCGAAATGGACAAATCCGTAGACGCGTCCCAGCCCGTAGAAGTCATGGGCCTTCGGGATGAAGGCATAGATCCAGTCGGCGCGCAGTGTCTGCATGGTCAACAAGAAAAGGGCATGGGTATAAAGCCGCAGCAGGTTGCGATTTCCCCGGTGTTTTTTCTGCACAAAGAACTCACCGAGATAGGCAACATTGCCCTCGATAGTCTCTAGGAATTCCGGGATCTTGTAGCCCTCATCCTGGTATTCACCGCCGTAGACACGCTCATAGGTTTCTTGCAAGAAAACCGGGAACTCGCGATGCTTGAGCGTGTCGACCCGTGCCGCGGCGCCGCCGATATCTTGATTGCCATGCCTCAGAAACAGCCAAAACATCTGGTCGCGGCGAAAATCATGCTGTCCCAGCGCGAAGGGTTTGCTGCGTTTTTTCTCGCGTAAACCGCTGGCGCGGGCGTCGCCCTCGTGTTTCGACATCACTTGCTCAAGCGTGTAACCAAGCGCTTCTAACCCTTTCAGTAATGAAGAGAAAAACATCGCACTGTCGAGTTGCGACATGCTTGGCTGCCCCCCAAACACACTAGAAAATGACCCACAAAAATTGTACGGGCGTGACGGGGTCTGTAAAGCGGCGGCTCAGGCAGTGGCGAAGAGCGGCGTAGAGGCAGCAATCGCCCAAGCCAGGATCACACCAGAGGCCAGAGCAGCACCCAGCGGGCTCCCACGGCGCGCGCCCCAGACGGCGATGCTGGTGTAAACGACCACGTAAAGCACGTAGACCGGGAAAACCGTAAACAGCATCCCGATCGCGTCGATGTTAAACGCCATTGCAACGCCCAAGGTGAGCAAGAACGGCAGTCGCAGCGCCAGGCGCATCAGCAATGCCCGGCCTGACACCATCGCGCGGTCGGCGACAGCGAAGAGGACCGTCGCGGGGAGGAGCGCGATCATCAGGGTGAGGCGTGGCCCGGTTGGCAGGAAAGCGGCGCCATAACGGTCAAGCGCCAGCGCGAAAGCCAGACTGCAGGCTAAGACAAAGGAAAGTGTCGCCATGAGGGGCCCGGGCGTCCCGTGCGGCCGCCACCGCAGAATGACGAGCGCCAGCGCGCCCCATATCGCGAAAACCAGGGCGAGCGCGCCAAACCCGGTGAGGCCCAGCAGCGCCAAATCGGTAAAGGCCACACCGAAGGCGAGCGGGGCGGGCGCGATGCTGGCGAGCCAGGCGCGTTTGCGTGACGGCGGTGGGGTCGCTGGCGCGGGTTCGCGCGGGAGGACAGGGCTTAGCGCCCAGGTCAGCGCGACAATTGCCCCCAACAGCACACTGATCCAAGGCCCGCTGCGCACAGGGCTCGGGTTGGTGCCAAACCATTCCGCGATCTCAGAGGCGGTGCGCGGCGACCACAACACCCCTGCATGCCCGACGAGCGGGGCGGCCACGGCGCGGCGTTCAGCAGCAGCGTCGCGCACGGTCTCACCCTCAACCCTCGGCCCCAGCTGCGCCACCGCGTCCAGCGCCACTTCGCGCAGCCGGGTCTCCTGTGCGCCCGAAATGATCAAGAGGCGTTGCGGGTGATCGGGGGTGACTGCCTCCGAATACATCGAGATCGCGGCGATATCGGGGGCTTGATCCAAACGTTCGCCCGCGCGGATCACCACGTCAGTGGCCATCGAATGCCCCACCAGACCAGCGAGCGGCAGGTCGGTCAGTTCTCGCGCCTCATCCACCACAAACAGGGTTTGGCGCACCAGATCCTCGGTGGTGCCGGTAAGCGTCGTGATGTCGGGGGAGAGGGCCGTGCGATGGCGCCCGTGGCCCTGGAAATCGAACGAGACCACCGCGTGGCCCGCCCGCGCCAGGGTGAGCGCGATGGCTTCCATCATCTGCCGCGATCCCGCGAAGCCATGGGCCAACACCACAAGGTCGTCGGGGTTGGCACGCGCTTGATAAAGTCGCGCGGGGCTGTCGCCCAGCATCAACTCGGTAATCTCAACGCCAGCGCGCCCGCTCTCCAGCCGGTACAGCGCCACAAGTGCTGTGAGGGCTGCCAGCGCAGCCACGACAATCCGTGCTCTCCATCGCGTCATCGGCTGCTATATGGCGCGGCGCAGTCTCACGACGAGGGGATTGTGGGCTCGGGGTAAAGCGTTTGCGTACTTGTCACCGCGCCTGGCTAGCCGACGCGCACGCCTTGCGACCAGACACCGCGGATCAGCGGCAGGTTACCGTGCATCGAGACGCGCACCACATCGCCGCGCAGACCAGAGGCCAAGCGACCGCGGTCTAACAAGCCTGCCGCGCGGGCT
>JBCDGW010000003.1:0-86022 GCA_038750765.1 Pseudomonadota bacterium
CTGAGGCAGCACGCGAGGGCAAAGCAAGCCGTGACGCGCTAACCGGCTCGTCGATTACGATAACCTCGCTCGGCCCGCTGGGTGCTGTGGCGACAACGCCCATCATCAATTACCCCGAGGTCGCCATCGTCGGGGTCAACAAGATGGCGGTGCGGCCCCATTGGGACGGCGCGCAATTCGTCCCGCGTACAATGATGAACCTGTCATCGAGCTTTGATCATCGGGTCATCGACGGGTGGGACGCCGCGCGCTTCGTGCAAACGATGAAGCGGCTGTTAGAAACGCCCGCGCTGATCTTCGTGGAGGGCTGAGCGATGCAGCGGGACAGGTGTCGTGTGCTGATCATCGGCGGTGGGCCAGGCGGCTATGTCTGCGGTATCCGAGCGGCGCAGTTGGGCCTCGACACCATTGTTGTTGAAGCGGCCAAGCCCGGCGGTACCTGCCTCAATATCGGTTGTATCCCGTCTAAGGCGTTGATCCACGCAGCAGACGAATTTGCCAAGGTTGCCGAGATGAGCAGCGTGCAGCACTTCGGGATTCGCACGGCCGCGCCGCAGATCGACTTCAAAGCGACGATGGCTTGGAAGGACGGCATCGTTGCGCGGCTAACGCGGGGTGTTGCTGGGCTCCTATCAGGTGCGGGCGCGCGGCTCGTCGAAGGCAAAGCGCATATCGTCGATGGCAAGACAGTCGATGTGACGGGCGCAGATGGGGCCACCCGAATTACCTGCGACCATCTGGTGATCGCCACAGGCTCGCAAGCGCAGGCGCTTCCCGATCTGCCGTTTGGCGGCAAGGTGCTGTCCTCGACCGAAGCGCTTGCGCTGCCCGAGGTGCCGCGCAGTTTGGCCATTGTCGGTGCGGGGTATATCGGGCTTGAGATCGGCACGGCCTTCGCCAAGCTTGGCACGCAAGTCACCCTGATTGAGGCGGCGCCGCGTATTCTGCCGCAATATGACGAGGCCTTGACGGCGCCCGTCCTTAGCCGCTTGCGCGAGATTGGCGTGGCAGTGCATTGCAACGCGCAGGCCAAGGGGCTTTCCGATGACGACGCGGTGCTGTTCGTGGCGCTTCCTGAAGGTGAGTTGCAGATCGCGGCGGACAAAGTCTTGGTCACAATTGGTCGCGCGCCGGTGCTGGATGGCTTTGGCTTGGGCGACCTTCAGCTTGACCACGTGGGGCCTTACCTCCGCGTTGATGCCCATTGCGCCACATCTATGCGCGGCGTTTATGCCGTGGGCGATGTAACTGGCGAGCCGATGCTAGCGCACCGCGCGATGGCCCAGGGTACCCTGGTAGCCGAGCACATCGCGGGGAAATCGGCGGCCTGGGATAAGCGAGCCATTCCCGCGATTTGTTTCACCGATCCAGAGATTGTCAGCGTCGGTGCCGCGCCCGGGACGATTCACGGCGCACGCTCGGTGCAGTTCCCGTTCGCCGCTAATGGACGGGCGATGACGCTTGGGCGCAGTGAGGGTTTTGTCCGTGTCGTGTTTGACCCGTCGAGCGAATTGATCCTGGGTATCCAAGCGGTGGGGCCAGGTGTTTCCGAAATGGCCAACGGCTATGCTTTGGCGCTTGAGATGGGGGCGACGCTCACCGATATCGCCGCCACCATCCATGCGCATCCCACGCTCGGCGAGGCCAGTCAGGAGGCTGCTCTCGCTGGATTGGGCAACGCGCTCCATATATAAAGGAGCGCGGTTGCGAAGTCTGGGTTACGCCATCGCGGGAATAACGGTGCGCCCGTACTCGGCGATGATATTCTCCTCATCCCCGTTATCGAGGTAGATGTTAAACTGGGTAATGCCGGATTCCTCCAGTGTCTTGAGCTTCGCGATATGGTCGTCCGGGGTGCCCAAAACACAGAAGCCGTCGATGATGTCATCGGTGATGAAGTCGAGATACGCGTTATCGCTCTGCCCGTGTTTTGAGTAGTCGTAGCCCTTGCGGTCCTTGATATACGCCACGAGCGAGGGCGGGATATCGCCGCGATCAGTGCCATATTTCTCAACGATATCAGCCACGTGATTGCCGACCATGGCAGGGAACCAACGGCACGCTTCGCGGCAGGCATCCATGTCACCGAAGAAAGCAGGCGCCGCCGACATCACCTTGTAGCCCGACATGTCACGCCCGGCTTCGACGCCCGCGGCTTTGGCCTGATCGCTCAGCCATTTGCAGATCACCGGTTCAGCGATCTGCAAGATGAGGCCGTCGCCCATGCGCCCGGCTGAGTTGAGCGCTTTGGGCCCGTACGCGGCAACCCAAACCGGAAGCTCATAACCAGTCGCCCAGGGGAATTGGATCGGGTTCGGCACGTCGCCGTATTGGCGCTCCTCACCACGGACGAGGCCTTTGACCACGTCGATGAACTCATCCATCTTTTTGAGAAGGGCGGGCTTACGGCCCATCACCCGCACAGCGCTGTCACCGCGGCCCACACCGATATCGAACCGCCCGTTGGACTGGAGCGCGAGGCTTCCGAAAAGCGATGCCGCCGCTGACCATTCGCGGGTGTTAGGATTGGTCACGCAGGGCCCGAACCGCATTTTCTCGGTGTGCTCCATGCACATCGCCATCGCCGGATAGCTCTCGCGCCAAAGGATGTGGCTGTCGTAGAACCAGCAATAGGTGAAGCCCGCTTCCTCGGCCTGGGCGACCAGCTTGCGCGCCCGATTGTGCTCCATGAAGCCCTTAAAGGTGATACCGAATTCCATGTTCCCTCCCTCTCGGTCAGTGTTCTGGTGGCCAAACGCGGATACCGGCATGGCTGAACGGGACCGCTTTGGAGATGTTGATACGAATGAGGATTGGCGTGATCGCCTCGATGCAGCGCGCTGATTGCGCATCGCCTGCATTATAGGCTGTCACCCCGAGCTTCTCGACGAGCGCCATTACTTTCTTGCGCGGCTCAAGGCCATTACCGCAAACCAGGACATCGCAATTGATGGTGCTGTCCAAGTCATTCAGCGTATGAGCCGAGACGTTGTGCAGCGCGCCGATGACCGGGATCTCTGGCCCGAGCAACGCCTGTGCCGCCTCAGTGGCCGAGCCTTCGGGCGGCATGTCCACTTTCTTGGGGTCGCCTTCGGCCAGCGGCACGACGATATCCACCAAGATCTTGCCTTGCAGCCCCGCCTTGATAGCGTTGAGCGTCGCGTTGTGGCCCGACCAGGGTACCGCCAACATAACCATCTCATCCGCCGCAGAAACGGCCGCTGCGTTATCCATCCCGGTGATCGGCGCGGCGCCCTCGGTCAGTTTGGCAGACAGGTCTGCCGCAATTTCCTGGGCGCGGTCCGCGGTGCGCGAGCCTAAAACTACAGGCACACCGGCGCGCGCGAACCGAAGGGCGAGCCCTCGGCCTTGCGGGCCGGTCCCGCCAATAATCGCAAGCGTCATTGAAAAACGTCCTCCTCTTTCGCCCGCAGCAGGTTGCGCGCGCTGGTCTCGGCTTCGGCTTCCCACTGGAGACCGCGAAACAAGATCACCGGTGTTTTCGCGGCTTTGTGCATCGCGAGACCCGACGCCGCGGCGATCTCATCGCTGAACGCGGGTTCAGTCACTGTAAGCGGGCGCCCCCAAGCATCAAGCTCGCCAGCCTCGGATCGTCGCGCGGGCACGCCGTAGAGGCCGATGGCAACGTTCACTTGGCCCAGTCGCCAAGGCCGCCCGAACGTGTCTGTCACGACGATGCCGATGGGCTTGCCAAACCTCTTTTCAAGCGCACGGCCTAGGCGACGCGCGCTGGCGTCCGGATCAACGGGAAGCGTAATCACCGTGTCCCGCGCCCCGACATTGGATTCATCAACTGCCGCATTTGCCGAGATAAAACCTAAGCGATGCTCGCAAATCAAAGTGCCCTCGGCCTGATCCGGCCTTTTGAAGGCGCGCAGAACGCGGTTTGATTGCTGCAACACGACTTCGACCTTGGCGGGGTTCTTGTGCAATTCGCGGCCAAGATCCAACGCCTCGTCAGAAGGCGTCACATCCGCGAGCGCGACGACGTTGCCCTCGGCCTTGGAAATCACTTTATGGGCAACGGCCAATACATCGCCGGGCTCGACCTCACCCATCGCGGCGAGGCAGTCACCGATGATTTGGCCCAGATCATCGCCCGGGCGGATGTCGGGAATGCCGGGCACTGGCTGGATCGTGACTGTCGTCATGCTTGCGCGAAGACCGAAGCGAGCTCGGCGTCACTTTGTGCCGCGCGCCGCAAACACGTCTCGGTGTCGATGTCATGCTTGAGGCTTTCGAGCGGAACCAACGATGCGGTCAACCCAAGCGTGCCTGCCGCGCGGATGTGACGGGCCGCCGAATTGGGACCGTAGTAAAACCGCATGCGGGTCGGCAACGTGAGCGCCATGGCATTGGTCCCAAGATCGGCGGAGGGCGCTAGAGCCACGTCGCTGTCGCATCGCAGCAGGGTGACGATGTCCGTGGCGTCCGGCTCCGCCAAATCGGCGGGAAGGATGCAGAGCCGCCGATAACCGGCCTCTACTGCCCAGGATGCGGCGCGTGCCACTGCGGCGGACAGCGTTGTGGGTACGGTTTCAGCGATGAGCGACACATCATGCTGGCGGGCCAAGAGGGCGGCGTCGGCGCAAGCAGTGACGACGGCGATATCGCAGCCTACATGCGCGCGCTCACGAGAGAGCCAAGCGAGCGTGCGACGATAAAGCATGCGGGCAAGCGCATATCGTCTGTCTTGGTCAAGAATTGGCGACAGGCGAGACTTGGCGGCAGAGGTCTGTTTCATCGGAACAACGATCAGCGGTCTCATGCGGCGGCGTCCCCCAATCCCTGGCGGTAGATCGCAATCAGGTCATTGGCGAAACGCTCTTTGGCGGTCGCATCCGGCATCAGAATGTCGCGGCATATTGCCTGGACCCCGCTTGCATCGATCTCGTCCACGAGGGCTTCATCCGCGTGGTCGATCACAAGCGCATCGGCCAGGTCGGCATAGCGCTGTGCCACGCCAACCGCATCGGCGCGCATCCCCATCGCGCGCATCATCCGATCCGCCGGGCCCTTGACCACGCGCCCGGCGATCAGGGGCGACACTGCGATCACCGGCGCGCGGGCGGCGCGAATAGCCTCTTCAATCCCGCCGACGCTGAGGATCGGGGCAATGCTGACCAGCGGATTCGATGGCGCAATGACAATCAGATCGGCCTGTTCCAACGCATCCAGAGCCTCCGTCGTCGGAAGCGCGTCGCCGATCCCTTCAAAGACGATGTCGGTCACCATGGGCTCACAGCGCTGGCGCACGAAATACTCCTGGAAGCCAAGCCAACCGTCAGGTGTCTTGACCCGCGTTTGCACCTGGTCGTCTGTCGGCAACAACACGCGCGCAGCGATGCCAAAGCGTTCAGCAATGTCGCGGGTGATATCTTGCGGGCGGTGGCCGTGGCGCATGCGGTCGGTTCGATAGATGTGGAGGCCAAAATCCTTATCGCCGAGGAACATCCACGTATCCGCGCCCAGCTCATCCAAAACGTCCAGCGCGCGCTGTCCCTCATCGGCGACGCCCCAACCCTGATCGCGGTTTATCCGGCCGGAAAGCGTGTAGAGCATGGTGTCGATGTCGGGCGATACCCACAGGCCGTGAAATTCAGCGTCATCCGCGACATTGCCGATCACGCTTAGCTCGACGGCATCGCAGGCGGCAAAACCCTCGGCCATTTTGGCGCCGCCAACCCCACCCGCCAACAGGGTGACGCGGATGCGCCCGCTCATTGCGGCACCTCAGGGAACATCTTGAGAAAGTCTAACGGTGCACCCGCCTGGCGTTTCACCAGAGGCGCGAGCTCTTCGGGATCATGATCGCGGTAGATATCGATGATATCGTAGACGGTGTTGCGACGCACCGGCACGCGCCCCGCCGAGCGGATCAGGTCGGTCAGCTCTTTCGCGGTGATCTCTTGGCCGTGCTTTGAGCCAGCCGCCCGCGAAATGCTCTCATTCATCAACGTGCCGCCAAGATCGTTGACGCCGCGCATCAGCATCTCGCGCGCGCGCTCGGCGCCAAGCTTGGTCCAACTGACTTGGATATTGTCGATATGGCCGTGCAGCATAATACGCGACACAGCATGCATAAGATCCACCTCGTCGGCGGTCGGGCCGGGGCGCACCTGATCGGGGTTGTCAGTGTAGAGCGGCGAGTCGGTATGCACAAAGCTTAGCGGCACCAATTCGGTAAAGCCGCCGGTCTCGCGCTGAATATTGCGCAAGAGCGCTATGTGCGCGGCCCAATGCTCTGGCGCATCGATATGGCCATACATGATCGTCGCGGTTGTTGGGATGCCGACCTGATGGGCGGTGCGGATAATCTCCACCCATTGCTCGGCGCTGAGCTTGTTCTTGGTGAGCCGTTGCCGGATCTCGGTGTCGAGAATTTCCGCTGCTGTGCCCGGCATCGAGCCAAGCCCGCATTCTTTCAGATCGGTCAGAAAGTCGCGATAGGACAGTTTTGACTTTGTCGCGCCGTACCAGATTTCAAAGGCCGAGAACGCGTGAATATGCATACCGGGTAGCGCGGCCTTAATCGCCAGCACCAAATCGCGATAATAGCTGCCTGGGAGCTTGGGGTGCAGCCCGCCTTGAATGCACACCTCCGTGCCGCCGCGATCCCACGCTTCTTGTGCGCGCGCCACCACCTGCTCAGGGCTGAGCCACTCGGCGCCGTCGTCATCCTTGCGTTTGGCAAAACCGCAAAACCGGCAGCCCATGTAGCAGATGTTGGTGAAGTTGATGTTGCGGTTGACGACAAAAGTAACGTGATCGCCGTTGGCGCGACGGCGCAATTCATCGGCGGTGGCGAAGATCGCCTGCTTGTCGGCGCCGGTGCTGCGAAACAGCGTGACACCTTCCGTCTCGCTCACCTCATGGCCGAGCAACGCCCGATTCAAAATCCGCCAAACCGGCCTTGTTGCCCGCTCAAGCTGGGCTTGGAGTTCTACCCGCCGCTTGCGGTCAAATTCGGTTGCGCGCGACCTCATGAGGCCGCTCCGAGGCATTGCTCGCGGGCTAGGCCGTCGTTGCGCGCCATGGTCTCGACCCGCGCATGCAGTCCTGCGGAAAGATAGGCCCGCTGCCCTTCCAAGAACCGCGGATAAATCGTCAACCGCTCTTCGAGCTCATACCCCGCCCGGGCACAATTTTGCGCAAGGTCTTGGATCTCGGGCCAATCATGTTGCGGATTGATAAAGTCGATCGTCACCGGGCTTATCCCGCCCCAATCGTTTATGCCGGCTTCGACATAGGCGATGTGGCGTTTGCTCAGATTCGGGGGCGCCTGCACGCTGATCTCGGGGCTTAGGATAAGGCGCGCGGCCGCAATCGTGCGCAGCATATCCTCAAGCGACGGTTCGGGGTGCTGCGCCATCGCGATATCCGGCTTGCGCTGAAAGTTCTGGATGATCACCTCTTGGATATGGCCGTAGCGGGTATGGCAAGCATTGATCAGCCGCAGCGCTTCGAGCCGTTCGGCCCACGTCTCGCCGATGCCGATCAGCAGACCGGTCGTAAACGGCACTTTCTTGCGCCCGGCACGCTCAAGCGTGCGCACCCGCTGCAGCGGCACTTTATCGGGGCAGGCGTAATGCGCTTGGCCCTTGCGCGTCAGACGTCGGCTCGATGTCTCTAGCATCATCCCCATCGAGGCCGCCACGGGGCGCAGGTTATCCAACTCGTCGTTAGAAAGCGTACCGGCATTGACATGGGGCAAAAGCGCTGTCTCGCGCAAGACCATCGCGCACATGTCTGCGAGGTAATCGGTCATCCGTGCATAGCCCAATCGGGCCAGCCCCTCGCGTGCCTGCTCGTAGCGTAGCTCAGGCTTTTCGCCGAGACTGAACAGCAGCTCCTTACAGCCCGTACGCTGCCCTTTCCGCGCGATCCGAAGTACTTGCTCCGGCGTCATGATTTCAGCCGCGGGATCAGACGGGTGCTTGACGAAGGTGCAATAGCCGCACGTATCGCGGCACATATTTGTAAGCGGTACGAATACCTTGCGGGAATAGGTGAGGCGCTGGCCCCAATGCCTATCTCGTTTCATCGCCGCCGCGCTGAGAAGCGCGGGCGTGTCCATGTTGGCTATCGCGTCGTCGTCCATCGGCGTTGGTTGCGTCACGAAGAATGTCTCGAAACGCTGCACCGATCCCCGGCTGGCGGTCAACAAATTTTATCAAATAGTCAAAAATTCGCGGCCCCGTCGCCGATCTGCTCGTTTTTCAGGCATTTTGCCGGCCAAGCGCGGCTTTGACGTCTAGCTGTCTGCGATGAGGGCGCGAAAAACGCCGGTAAGTTCGGCGATCTGCGCGTCACTCAGTGGTTCGTGCAGGGGCTCGTCGCTGTCCAGATCGCCCATATCGAACAGCGTGTCCCAATCTGGAAAGTAAAGCTCTCGCAAGCGCTCGTTGTTGTTGCCGTAGCGGGCCATGAAATCGTCGCGCTCCTGGCGTGTCAGGATCCGCGCTTTGCCGATCGTGTCTGGCGGCAGCGCGCGCTGAATGCGCTTGGTGTTGCCGTGACCCGCGGCGTGCAGCGCTTGCAAAATCTGTAGGCGCGCCAGTGAGGGGGATGGATTTGCCCGCGTCTCGGTTGGCAGGTCGGCGGCAAGCGCGTCTAACCCCATCACGTGCAAGGCATCGCTGATTGTTGACCCCCCAACAAGCCGCGCCGGTTCGCAGACCCGCACATGCAGAGGCTGAGGCGCGGCGATCCAGGGCTCCAGCTTCGTGTAGTAGTCCGAACCCGACCCATCGAAACGCGCGATATAGGCTGCGATGCTCCCGGAAAATCGGTTGTTCTTCATTTTCTGCAGATAGCTGCTTTCAATGTAGCGATCTTGTCGCCGCAGATAGACCAGCACTGAAAGGTCTACGTCGCGCAGTATCGGAAGGGCGTCGAAAATGCGCTCAGGCGGCATGCCGTAAAGCATCTCTGACGAAAGCAGTGCGATGCTTTCCGCGTCGCGGGAAAGCTCGGATGTGAAGTGCTCGTTGTAGGCCTGAAGGTCTTCGGCGCGGTTGCGATTGATCGCGATGGCCAGCTTGTTGCACGATGAGAGCCGCGGCACGCTTACGTGGTCTAGCCCATGCCTATTTAGAATGTCGGGGTTTTGGGCCATTACCCGTTGAAGCGCCGTGGTGCCGCTTTTCGCCGTGCCGATATGCAGCCAAACGCGCTTTGCCATGGCGGCCTCACTTCCTGCTTGCTTGCATCTCAACTGCCATGATCGACCGCGAAGGTGGAAGCTGAATTTAGCGCCTTAGGCCAATCCACCGAGGGTGGCTATCTCGTGCGGCGGGCTCTAAGCTGAGCCGTCGATACGGGAGGGATGCGCATGGCGCTGAGCGAAAACGTGCACACATACTACGATGGCGCTTGGCATAGTGGAGACGTGGCCGTGATCCGCGCCGCTGATCATGGCGCATGGCTCGGGACCACCGTGTTTGACGGCGCCCGCTATGTCGACGGCGTCGCGCCGGACCTGCTGGCCCATATGCAGCGGGTCAACGCGTCGGCGAAGGCGCTTCTGCTGAACCCGGGCGTCGATGCCGCCGAGATGGTGGAAATCGTGTGGGAAGGTCTCAAACGCTTCGCGCCGGGTGAGGCGGTCTATATTCGCCCGATGTATTGGGGCGTCGATTCTGGCTATCTCGGTATCCTTCCTGGCGATGGGCCGGCAGGGTTCTGCATCTGCCTCGAAGCAATCCCGATGGCGCCGCCCAATGCGTCGGCCCGCCTGACCACTACGCGATTTCGCCGACCTGTGCTGGAGGATGCCGTCGTCAATGCCAAAGCGGGCTGCCTCTACCCAAATAACGCCCGCATGCTCGCTGAGGCCCGATCACGGGGCTATGATAACGCCCTGGTAACCGACGCCATGGGAAACGTGGCAGAAAGCGCGTCGGCCAACGTGTTTATGGTGAAGGATGGCGAAGTCTTTACCCCGATCCCGAATGGCACGTTTCTTGCGGGCATCACTCGGGCGCGGCATATGGACAACCTGCGCCAAGACGGTGTTGCGGTGCATGAAGCGGTTCTCGGCTTTGATGATTTCCGCGCGGCTGACGAAGTGTTCATGACCGGGAATTTGATGAAGGTGACCCCGGTGACCGAGTTCGACGGCACCCATTATCAGGTGGGCCCGATCACAAACCGCGCACGCGAGATGTACTGGGACTGGGCCCACTCGGCCGCTTAGGCCTTTTGGCCCGCAACGAGGGATACCACGATGCGTAAGTTTCTTGTTGTGCTCGATGACAGCCGCGAATGCCTGAACGCGATGCGCTTTGCGGCGATGCGGGCGGCGAATACCGGCGGTGGCGTTCAGATCCTCTCTGTAATCCCACCCGAAGAATTCAACCATTGGATCGGCGTCGGCGAGATCATGCGCGAAGAGGCGCGCGAGCGGATTGAGGTGCATTTCGAGGTGTTTGCGAAATGGATGCGCGACCGTCAAAACGTGAACCCTGAGCTTGTGATCCGCGAGGGCGAGGTCGTGCCCGAAATTCTCGCGCAGATCGCCGAAGACGAGGATATTGGTGTTCTGGTACTCGGCGCGGGCACCGAAAAAGGTGGCCCGGGCCCTTTGGTGACGCAATTATCTAGGAATGTCGGGACGTTGCCTGTGCCGATTACAATCGTCCCGGGAAATCTGTCGAAAGAGCGGTTGGCAAGCGTTACCTGAGAACCTCGGCCGTCAACCGATATTGAGGCCTAAGTGTAAGTGTTTGCGAGTAAAATACAATTTCCCCAAACCTTGACGCTCGGCGGCTGCATCCCCATAATCTGTGCGTTGATCAAAAGGCGCTGAGACATGTTCATCCAAACCGAAGCGACCCCTAATCCCGCAACGCTAAAGTTCCTCCCCGGGGACATTGTGCTGGAGGCGGGAACAGCCGATTTCCCATCTCCGGAAAGCGCGTCTGCGTCGCCGTTGGCACGTCGGATCTTTGCTGTCGAAGGGGTGATCGGCGTGTTTCTTGGCAACGATTTCATCACTGTGACCAAAGCCGACTTGACCGAGTGGGATCATGTCAAACCGCCGATCCTGGGCGCGATCATGGAGCATTTCGCATCGGGCGATCCGGCGGTCGAAGATGGAAGCGCGCTGCCCGGCCATGCAGAACATACCGGGCCGGACGCTGAAGTCGTCGGTCAGATCAAGCAGTTGCTCGATACGCGCGTGCGTCCTGCCGTGGCCCAAGATGGTGGCGACATCACGTTTCACGGCTTTGATCAGGGCGTCGTTTACCTGCACATGCAGGGCGCTTGCGCCGGGTGCCCGTCTTCGACGCTTACGCTCAAGATGGGTATCGAGAACCTGCTGCGTCATTACATTCCCGAAGTCACCGAAGTGCGGCCCGTCGCCTAGGTGTCGCTGGCCGACGTCGTCCTCGCCTTTGACACGTCTGACGGATATTGCGCCGCCGCGTTGATGCGTGACGGCGACATTGCTGCGGCGCGTTATGAGGAGATGACGAAGGGTCAGGCGGAGCGGCTGATGCCGATGTTGTACGAGGTGTTGCGCGAGGCCGACGTTGCCTGGGCCGATATTGACCGCATCGGGGTTGGCACTGGCCCCGGAAATTTCACCGGTATCCGGCTCTCCGTCGCGGCGGCGCGCGGTCTTGCGCTGTCGTTGGGGCGCCCGGCTATCGGTGTCACCCGCTTTGACGCGCTTGCCTTCGAACAGCCCATACCTTGCGCGGTCGCTCTAGACGCACGGCGCGGTCGTATTTTCCTGCAGGTCTTCGGCGGTGATGGTGCCCCCGACATCGCGCCGCGATTGTTGGATCTCAACTTGTTACCCGACGAGATTTTTGGCCACGACCTGGCTTGCGTTGGCTCCGCTGGCGAAGCGCTTGCTGAGCGTATCGGTGGAAAGGTGGCACCCGCGGCAGTGTCGCCAGCGCCCGCCATTGCTCACATCGCGGCCTCACGCGAACCCGGAAAACGGCCTGTCCCGTTCTACTTGCGTGATGCCGATGCTGCTCCGCCGAGAGATGCCGCGCCTGCGATCCTGCCATGACGCCCGAGGCCTTGTCGGCGCTCCACACCCGCGTTTTCACGGTGCCGAGGCCCTTCACGCCCGATGAGTTCCGCGCATTGCTGTCGATGCAAGGGGCGCTTTTGTGTAAGGAAGACGGCGGTTTCGCGCTTGGTCGCAGCATTCACGGCGAAGCGGAATTGCTTACCCTCGCCGTCGCGCCGGAACTGAGGCGTTCGGGTATTGGATCGCGCCTTTTACACCGTTTCGAGGTGGCAGCGGCCGCGAATGGCGCGAAAAGCGTGCTTCTTGAGGTGTCCCAGGACAATGAGGCGGCGCGCGCCCTTTATCGCCGCGCTGGCTACCTGGCTGCGGGGCGGCGGCCTGGTTATTACCGAATGCCTGATCGCGCAGCGGTCGATGCGCTCATTTTGCACAAAGCGTTACCTTGAATGCGCGCGTGCCTGTTTGATGAGCGCCCTAGCGCAGGATCTTCCAAAAATTCGGTTGACCCCATTCTCGTGCTTGTCCCTAATCAGGGCATGACGGGCCACGGCCCACCAAACGGCGCGCGCAGAGCGCTGACCATAAAACCTGGGAGAGTTCCATGAGCATTGCAAAAACGTTCCTAAGCGCAGCCGGCGCGCTGGCTATCAGCGCTGCCGCCGCGATGGCGGAGCCTGGCTTGATCATCGATCTAGGCGGTAAATTCGACAAGTCTTTCAACGAAAGCGCCTTTAACGGGGCGCAGCGCTGGGTTGAAGAAACCGGCGGCAGCTATGTCGAAACCGAGCTGCAATCCGAAGCGCAGCGCGAGCAAAACATGCGCAAGATGGCCGAGCGTGGCGCCAACCCGATTGTGGTACTTGGCTTTGCCAACGCCTCTACGCTGGAGCAAGTGGCGCCGGACTACCCCGATACCAGTTTTGTGATCGTCGACATGGTCGTCGATGCGCCGAACGTGAAGTCGATCATCTTCTCCGAGCAAGAGGGAAGTTACCTGGTCGGTATGATCGCCGCGATGAAATCGGAAACTGGCACGGTCGCCTTCGTCGGCGGCATGGATGTGCCGCTGATCCGTCGCTTTGCCTGCGGCTATGCGCAAGGCGTTAAAGCGGTCAATCCCGATGCCACAGTGATCGCCAACATGACTGGCACAACGCCTGCTGCTTGGAATGATCCGGTCAAAGGCGGCGAACTGGCCAAGGCGCAGGTCAGCCAAGGTGCAGACGTGATCTATGCCGCTGCTGGCGGTACGGGCGTCGGCGTGCTGCAGGCCGCCAAGGATGAGGGCGTGTTTTCCATCGGCGTGGACAGCAACCAGAATTACCTCCACCCGGGCTCGGTTCTGACGTCGATGCTCAAGCGCGTCGATAACGCTGTCTACGGTGTCTTCAAGGCGGGCGCTGAGGGCTTTGAGCCCGGTATTGAGCTGCTCAACTTGGCCACTGACGGCGTCGGCTACGCCGTGGATGAACACAACGAAGCCCTGATCTCCGACGAGATGGCGGCGAGCGTTGAGGAAGCCAAGTCAAAGATCATCGCGGGCGAGATCTCGGTGCATAACTACACCGATGATGATAGCTGTCCGGTGCTGAGCTTCTGATCAGATCTTGCGCGCGGCGGGCAAAGCGCTCGCCGCGCCGGTCCTCGCGACCAAAGTAAGGGGCTAGGCATGTCGGAACAGGCCACGCTGGATGCGTTCTTCGCCACTTGGAGCATCGCGAGCGCGGAGGCGCGCCAAAGTGACCTCGTGCCACTGATGGCCGACGCGTTCGTCTACGCCGATCCCCAGACTACCGCGCCTGTCACGACGCTGGACCAATTGGTGACCTATATCGGCGCGTTCAGCGCGAATGCTCCTGATTGGAACGTCGCCGTTGCCGCGCATGACGCGGTGGCCGGTCATGTTCGGGCCCTCGTTCGGTTTGCTGGCCCCGGGCCAAGCGATGCGACGGTCGAACAATTCGGCACGTATTTTGCTGAATTCGACGAGGCCGGGCGGATCACCCGGCTGGTTGGGTTCGTGGGCAAGGAGATTGCGTAGGTGAACACCGCTGCGATTGAACTGAAGGGCATCTCCAAAGCGTTCGGCCCGGTGCAAGCCAACAAGGATATATCGATCCGGGTTATGCCCGGCACCATTCACGGCATCATCGGCGAGAACGGTGCGGGCAAGTCGACGCTGATGTCGATCCTCTACGGGTTCTATAAGGCCGATGCCGGCGAGATCTTTATTGGCGGCGCTCAAACCGAGATACCCGACAGCCAAGCGGCCATCCGCGCGGGCATCGGCATGGTGTTTCAGCACTTCAAACTCGTGCAGAATTTCAGCGTACTTGAGAACGTGATCCTCGGCGCTGAGGACGGCGCGCTGCTTCAGCCATCAAAGGCCAAGGCGCGCGATGAACTGCGGCGGTTAGCCGACGAATATGAGCTTCAGGTCGACCCCGATGCGCTGATCGAAGATCTGGGCGTCGGCATGCAACAGCGCGTCGAAATCCTAAAAGCGTTGTATCGCCAAGCGGACATCTTGATACTCGACGAGCCTACCGGCGTGCTGACACCGGCGGAGGCGGATCATCTCTTCCGCATTCTCGATGGGCTCAAGGCGCAGGGCAAAACGATCATTTTGATCACACACAAACTGCGTGAGATCATGGAGATCACCGACACGGTGAGCGTCATGCGTCGCGGTGAAATGACGGCGACGGTGAAAACCGCGCAAACCAACCCCGAAGAGCTCGCCGAATTGATGGTGGGGCGCAAAGTGCTGCTGCGGGTCGACAAAAAGCCCGCCGCCCCAAATCGAACCGTGCTGAAGATCGAGAACTTGCGCGTCAAGGATGAGCAGGGCGTCGAACGGTTGAAAGGGATTTCGCTCGAGGTTCGCGCGGGCGAGATCTTGGGCATTGCCGGTGTTGCCGGAAACGGTCAATCCGAGCTTTTAGAGGTTTTGGGTGGGATTACCCCGGCGACAGGGATCGTGCGCGTCAACGACACCGATATTGACCTCACGGGGCGCAACTCAGACGGTCAATCCCGCCGCGCCCGCGGTATTGCCCACGTGCCCGAAGATCGCCAGCATCTGGGCCTGATCCTTGACTTCGCCGCTTGGGAGAATGCGATTTTCGGCTATCATCACGATACCGATTATCAGCGCTCACCTATCCTGATGGATAACCGGCGTATCAAAAAGCTGGCTTCCGACAAGATGCAGCGCTTCGATGTGCGACCACCCAACGAGCTTCTGAGTGCGAAGAGCTTTTCAGGCGGCAATCAACAAAAGATCGTTTGCGCCCGCGAGATTGAGCGCAACCCTGAATTACTCCTCGTTGGGCAACCGACGCGCGGTGTCGATATCGGCGCGATCGAGTTTATCCATAATCAGATCGTGGCGCTGCGCGATAAAGGCTGTGCCGTGTTGCTGGTAAGCGTTGAACTCGATGAAATCCTCTCGTTGTCTGACCGGATTGCCGTGATGTTTGACGGACAAATCATGGGTGAGCGGATGCCCAAGGAGACCGACGAAAAGGAACTTGGGCTGCTCATGGCGGGGATCACAGATACAAACCGATCGCGCGAGCGCGTCGCGTGAGGGCCGGTTCATGACGAAGCTGCCGCGCTGGGTCGATATTGCCCTCATTCCGGTGATAAACTTGGTTCTGGCACTTGTCGTGTCGGGACTGGTGATCCTCTATATCGGCGAGAACCCGTTCCGCGCGATTGCGATCATGGTCAATGGCGCTGTCGGCTCGGCCTATGGCTGGGGATATACGCTCTACTATGCGACAAACTTCATCTTCACCGGTCTTGCTGTCGCCGTCGCGTTTCAAGCGCGGCTCTTCAACATCGGCGGCGAGGGGCAGGCCGCTATCGGTGGGTTGGGCGTGGCGCTGGTGTGCCTCGCGATCCCGTGGCCCCATTGGACGCTGGCCTTGCCTGCTGCGATCATCTCGGGTGCGCTGTTTGGGGCGGCCTGGGCGGTGATCCCAGCCTATCTGCAAGCCAAGCGCGGCAGCCATATCGTGATCACGACGATCATGTTCAACTTCATCGCTTCCGCGGTCATGGTCTACTTGCTGGTCGAGGTGCTCAAGCCCACGGGCTCAATGGCGCCCGAAACTGCGCGGTTCCCCGAGGGCGCTGCGCTGCCCAACGCGCACGCGATGTTTGGCTTTCTAGGCTTCAGCCGGGGGGCACCGCTGAATGTGAGCTTTTTCGTCGCCCTTATCGCGTGCGTGCTGGTGTACCTGCTGATATGGCGAACACGGCTTGGCTATCAGATACGCGCGTTCGGCCAATCAGAGCCCGCGGCGCTTTACGCGGGGATCTCGCCGGTACGCATCACCGTGATTACCATGCTGATCTCGGGCGCTTTGGCCGGGCTGTTGGGGATCAACGCGGTGATGGGCGAGGCTGAGCGCCTTGTGGTCGACCCGGTTCAGGGCGCAGGCTTTGTCGGTATTGCGGTATCGCTGATGGGCCGCAACCATCCGCTGGGTGTGTTTCTCGCGGCGTTGCTCTTCGGCATGCTCTATCAGGGCGGCGGTGAGCTGGAGTTTGAGATCCCGAAGATCAGCCGCGAAATGATCTTGGTCATTCAGGCGCTGGTGATCCTGTTCACGGGTGCCCTCGACAACATGATCCGCGTTCCCATCGAGCGGTTCTTCACCTCCGCACCGCGCAGCGCTTAGACCATGGACCTGACAACCGCCCTCGCAATCATGGACGGCACCTTGCGGGCCGCTACGCCGTTGCTGTTTGCCTGTCTTGCGGGCCTTTTTTCCGAGCGCGCTGGTGTTTTCGATATCGGGCTTGAAGGCAAATTGTTGATTTCGGCGTTTCTGTCCGCATCTGCGGCCGCTGCCACCGGCTCGGTCTGGATTGGGATGTTTGCAGGCCTCGCCGGATCGTTGGCCCTCTCAGGCATTCATGGTGTGGCGTCCATCACGTTTCGCGGCAATCAGCTTATCTCCGGCGTTGCGCTGAACTTCTTGGCTGCTGGGATCACCGTTGTGGTCGGTGAAAACTGGTTTGGTTTGGGGGGCCGCACACCCCAATTGGAAGGCGCAGCGCGGTTTCAGCCGATCGATTTGCCGCTCGTCGAGGCCGCCCGTTCAATCCCCTTGATCGGCCCGATTTATGCCGATGTCATCTCGGGCCATACGATCCTGGTTTATGTGGGCATCTTGGCCGTTGCTGTGACCTGGTGGGTGCTGTTTCGAACGCGGTTTGGGCTGCGGCTTCGCGCTGTGGGCGAGAACCCTGAATCAGTCGATACGGCTGGCATCTCTGTCACCCGGCTGCGCTTCACCGCTGTCGCGATTACCGGCATTCTCTGCGGCCTTGGCGGCGCCTATCTCGCTACCGGGCTCGCTGCCGGGTTTGTGAAGGACATGAGCGCTGGGCGCGGCTTTATCGCTCTGGCGGCGCTGATCTTTGCGAAGTGGCGACCTTGGTATGCGTTGATGGCCTGTCTTCTGTTTGGGTTCTTGGATGCGCTGGGCAACCGATTTCAGAACCTCGAAATTGCAGGCATCGATATTCCTACGCAATTCATGCAGGCGCTCCCATACATCCTGACCGTGGTCATCCTTGCTGGCTTTGTGGGCAAGGCAATCCCGCCGCGCGCTGGCGGTGAGCCCTATGTCAAAGAGCGTTAGCGCCGCTGCCCTTGCCGATCAAATCCAAGGCCGAGCGGGGGCCGTGCCGGTACAGGTCGGCCTTGTCCTAGGCTCAGGCCTCGGCGGGCTCATCGAGGCGGTCGACGGTGTCGCGATCGACTACGCTGATCTTGCTGGTTTTCCCGGTGCTGGCGTAAGCGGCCACGCGGCTCAGCTGGTGGTCGGCGATTTGGAAGGACAGCGCGTCGCCGTGTTCGGTGGACGGGCGCATTACTACGAGCATGGCCGCAGTGATGCGATGCGTCTGCCCCTCGAGGTGTTGCGCGCGCTCGGTGCTGACACGCTGATCCTGACAAACGCGGCGGGCTCGATGCGCGAGGATATCCCGCCTGGTGACTTGATGCTGTTGAGCGACCACATCAATTTTTCCGGCCTAAACCCGCTGATCGGCGAGCCCTCGGAGGCGCGGTTTGTGCCCATGGGCGATGCGTATGATCCCGGGTTGCGGGCGGCGCTGGGCCACTCAGCAAAGGCCGAGGGGGTCGGGCTGAAGTCGGGGGTTTACGCATGGTATTCCGGCCCCAGCTTTGAAACGCCAGCCGAAATTCGCGCCATCCACCGCCTTGGTGCCGATGCGGTGGGGATGTCGACAGTGCCGGAAGTGATTATCGCGCGTTTCCTCGGCCTGCGGGTGGCGGCGATTTCTACGATCACCAATATGGCGGCCGGCCTTTCGAATGAGGCAATCAGTCATGCCCATACCAAAGCCATGGCACCCAAAGGCGCGGCCAAGCTGCAGCGCATCCTGAAGCGGTTCTTGGCTGATTTAGCGTGAGATGCGGGCTTCGGGGCGCCGGCGTTGAGCGCGGCTGTGCTGTCGACTGCGCGCACTTGGGCATGCTGACTACGACGCTTCCTTGAAGCTGGTAAGCGCGCGCTTCATCGCGGTTTCGGCGGGCACCGGGCGCCCATATAGATAGCCCTGCGCGCGCGCCGCACCCATACTGGCCACGGTTTGCGCTTGCGGTTCGGTCTCAATCCCCTCAACGACCACATCCATCTTAAGGCTGTGCGCCATGTCCAAAACGCCGTCGAGGAGGAAGCGGGCCTTTTCCGAGGTCTCGATCTGTTCCACAAGCGAGCGGTCGATTTTTAACTCATCGGCCATGGTGGTCCGCAAATAGCTCAAGGACGAGTATCCGGTGCCGAAATCGTCGATCGACACCTTGACGCCAATGCTGCGGATTGCCGAGATGATTTTTTGCGTTAGCCGCCAGTCACGCAACTCGACCGTTTCGGTGATTTCAACGGTGAGGAGTTTGGGGCAAAGACGCGATCCTTCGAGTGCCTCCTGGATCGTTCCAACGATCCTGCGAGAGCTGAAATGGAGCGCCGAGAGGTTCACACTAACCGAATAGGCGGTGCCGTTCTTGCGGTTGAACTCGGCCACGAGCGCAGCGGACGAGCGCAGCATGTAGCGATCCAGCTCGATGATTACGCCGCTTTCCTCGGCAACAGTGATGAACTCATTGGGCGGGATGACATTGCCGTTGCGATGCCAGCGGACGAGGGCTTCAAAGCCGTAGACCTCAGCGTTTCGCAACAAAACTTTGGGTTGGAAGTAGATCTCTAAAGCATCATCGCCAATGGCGCGCGGCAGTTCTTCGATCATTGCGCGGCGCTCGAGATATTGCTGCTCGAGCGTTTGGTCGTAGAGGGTGAAACGCCCGCGCCCATGGGTTTTCGATGCGTAAAGCGCGAAGTCGGTGACGCGGGTTAACGTGTCGACCGTATGACATAAGTTGGTGCCCAATTGCGCGTTCGTCGCCAGCCCGATGCTGAACCTGATCGCTATAGCCTCACCGTCGAAGTCAAACTCATCGGCGATATCTTGTAGAAGGCCGTGACACAAAGAGTTGAGCCGCTCCAAGTTGTTTGTTGGCACGACGATGGCAAACTCGTCGCCGCCGAGCCGCGCAGCAAAACCGTTTAGCTCTTCTGCACGGTTTGAAAGAAGGGTGGCAGTACATCGTAACACCCCGTCACCGGCGGTATGGCCGTAGGTATCGTTGATGCCTTTGAAATCATCCAGATCAACAAGGATAAGCGCCACTGGACGGTTGGTGGCAAGCACAGCGCCCAAGCGTTTGTGAAACTGTGTGCGGTTTGGCAGCCGCGTGAGCGGGTCGTAATACGCCAGAAACTCGACATCACGCTCGGCCCGCTCCCATGCGCGGCGGGCCAAAACCTCACGCCGCAGTAGCAGTAGTGCGGCAAAACCCAAAAGGGTAAGACCGCCGAGGCTGAGGTAGACGACATTACGCTGACCTTGGACAGCGTCAGCCTGATTACGCAGGACGATGTTTTGCATGCGGTCCATATCGTCGAGAAAGGACACAAGCTTTACGCGGGCAAGATCGGAGGCCTCAAGTAAGTCGGCGAACAGCATCTCGGTGGCCGTAAAGTTGCTTGCGATCGCGTCATCAGCAATTGCAATGACCGTCTCGAGCGCCGAGATCGCAGCCTGCGCAGAGGCCAGTGTTTCACCAGCCCGCAAGACACGCTGAAAGTTGTCCTTCCGTACATACAGGATATCGACCGCTTCGATGAAATCGGCGCGCGTTTGTTCGGAAAAAGAGCGCTCCGCTTCGGCCTCTTGGGCGACAAGCAGAACCCTTTGGATATCGCTCATCGACACGAAGCCGTTGCGCAACTGCCGGTCGCTGAAAACCTGATGATCTGCTTCGAGATGGCGGATGGAGATCTCTACCCGGAGCCCCGCCAGAACACACAGGAGAAACAAGGCACCGACGGACACGACAAAGCCGAGCCGCGACGCGAATGCGTCAAGGACCGAGCTGGCGTCAGACCTGTCGGTGCCGAAACTCTGCATGGAGCGCGTTACTTGACCGCTTCGATACGCGCCGCCATCCAGACCAAGTGCTCTTCGCGTGCGACCTCGCTTGCTTCATAAGCAGCCATGTCAATCACGATTTGGATCGGCCCGCGGGCACGGCGCGAATGCGGTTTGTCATCGACGCGCGTTGCAACCAAAACGTCGTGGGTTTCCCAGACCTCGCGTGGGATCGTGGCGGAAAAATCGTTCTCCGCCGTCACGAGTATCGCCGTCGCGTCGGCTAGGCCATTGGCCTCTAGCACGTCGCGGAGCAGGACGCCGTCAAATTGTGCGGTCTCGTCCCGCCAAGGTGTTGTCGTTGAGAGGCGATAATTCGGAAACGTCTCTAGCTCGGCGGGCGTGTAGGTCACTGCGTTGCCATCAGGGTTTACAACCAAGATCTCAGCGGAGTGGTGTTGCATCGGGTCAAGCGTGACGGCTTTGGGTGCGGCGTGGCCTATGCTTGCAAAGCAGCACAAGACGGCAAACAGGTGAGCTTTCATTAAGAACTCCGATCGATTTCAGTGGTCAATCGGCAATGAAATATAGAGATTAAGGAGGCGTATCATCGGCCGCCTCGCGACAGGGGTTTTTCGAGAAAATTTTGGGTAAACCGCGCGTTGACCAAAGCGAGCAAGTGCAAAGGCCCAGGCGGCCCTACTTCTTTCGATGCTCACAATGGATCGATGATGAAAGTTGGCGCTTGATTCTCTGTTCTGGCGCATCACCGGGCTCGGCGCGCAGTCGCTTGAGAATGCTGTTTGATCGATTATGCTCGCTGGCTCAACAAGCTCAGTTGGGGACCAGGCAGATGCAAGCGGACCGATGACGGCAATCACCGATAACCCAAAGCTGATGGCGGATATTCGGGCGCGCTTTGCCCATGTCGACACATGCCCCGAAGCAGGACCGCGTATTTTCTTCGAGAATGCAGGCGGCGCCCTTACGCTTAACTCAGTTGTGCAAACCTCGTGCAGCTTTGCTGCCATTCCTGACAATCAAGGCCGCGACAATGAAATGGCCGATGAGTTGGGGCGGGTCATCGCCGAGGCGAAGCGTGATATGCGCGTGTTCTTCAATGCGCCTGAGGGCGATATCTTTGTCGGTGAAAGCGGCACCGAGCTGTTGTTTCGCCTGATTATGAACGCCGTCCTCGGTGCTGCGGAGGGCGGTGTTGTCATCGGCTCTACGCTTGAGCATCCGGCGACGCGTAGCGCCTGCAATCGCTGGTCTAAGGTGGCTCGAAAACCCTACATCCAAATCGCGCATAACAACGCGACCGGTACGGTAACGGCTGAGGATTACATCCCGCATCTGTGCCCCGATATCCGGGTGGCGACGATCTTGCACACGTCGCCTGTGACCGGGATGGCCGTTGATGTAGCCGCTGTCGCGAAAGCAATCCGGGCGGTCGCGCCCGATGCGTACATCATCGTCGATGGCATTCAGCATGCCTGTCACGGGCGTATCGATATCGCGCAGTATGACATCGACGGATATGTGATTTCGCCCTACAAGGTGTTTTCGCGCCATGGCTATGGCGTTGCTTGGACGTCTGCACGGCTCAACGCGCTGCCGCATGATGGCCTCGACGGTGGGCCGGCAGGAAGTTGGGAATTGGGCACCCGCGACACAGGCGCTTATGCCACGATGTCGGATGTGGTTGCGTATTTCGAATGGCTGGGCGCTCAAACCTCTCGCGAGACAAGCCGCAGAGCGCGGATCGATGCGGCAGGGGCGGCGATCCGTGCCCATGAACAGGTCCTTACCGATGCGATGATCCACGGCACCGGCAATCAGACCGGTCTCGCGGCTCTACCGGGCGTTCACCTTATCGGCGGTGCGGAGAACCCTGCGCGCGAAGGCCTTGTTTCACTCACGCTCGATGGGATGGAAGCGCCTGACTTGGTAAGCGCATTGCGGGCACGGGGCATTCGCACCCATACCCGAAAGGCAGATCACTACTCCGGCAATATACTCGACCCTTTGGGCCTGCAGGCTGCGGTGCGGGTCTCCATGTGCCATTACAACACTGTCGCTGAAGTACAGGTTTTCCTGCACGCGATGCGCGAGATCATCGACGCTCAGCGAGCTGCGTAGGGTCAGAAGCCGCCAGGTTGATTGCTGAGCTTTGATTGTTACGGGGCGTTGCAACACGTTAACACGCGTTTAGGGCGCCGGTGCCGAGCCAAGGGCGCGGAAAGGTTTGTCGCTCTCTCGTACGAGCCGACTAAACACGCCGTAAGGTACACAGTCGTCAAGTCCCCTTAATTGCGCCGATGAACGCGCTTTTGCCGCTCAAATGTCGCGTTGATGCAGGTTTGAGGCCAGTGAAGCCAAACGCGCTGCGCTGGGCCGAACGTCGAGGGACGCGAGCGAGAAACAATCTTAGGTAGAAAATACCCTTTGTCGCTCTCGCAAATATAGGCGTGCATGGTGCGAGAGTGTAAAAAGTCAACCAAAAGCAATTGACATATCGGCGAATAGTATTGTGGAATTGGCTTTGGGGAATTGCGCCTCGCCACGAAGGGACGCAGTCGCTTTACATGTAATCTAGAGTTGTTGCCGAGTATAGTATGCCGGCTGTGGGGGTGTGTGTTATGGCTGTATCATTTGTACAAGTTGGTGGATTCTCGAACGTAAGTGGTTTCCAGGGTAGTAATTTAACAAATCCAACATCCCTGCAGTTTGGACCCGATGGGCGGCTCTACGTTTCAGAGCAAAACGGCACCATCAACGCCTACACTGTAACCATCGAAAATGGCCAATACGTCGCCACGGCGCATGAGACGCTTGAGCTTCCCAATGGCCTCGGGGTTGTGCAGGGGATCCAGAACCACAACGATGACGGCTCAGAGGCCAGTGCCTCAAACCGTCAGGTTACCGGTATCGTGGTCACCGGCACTGCAGAAAACCCAGTTCTCTACGTCTCATCGAGCGACCCCCGCATCTCCAAAAATGTCGACTCCAATCTCGACACCAATTCCGGTGTGGTCACGAAGGTCAGTTGGAATGGAAGCGAATGGGAGGCGGTCGATATCCTCCGCGGTCTGCCGCGCTCGGAAGAAAACCACTCCGTCAACGGCATGGTGCTCGATGAGGACACCAATTCGCTCTACCTGACCATCGGCGGTAACACCAACAACGGGGCGCCGTCCAAGTTCTTTGCCTATACCGGTGAGTACGCCTTGTCGGGCACGGTCATCGAGATCGACCTCGACGATATCGAATCGCGGGACGTTTTGGTCGATTCCGATGGCGGACAGGGCAACACCGCACGCTCCTACGTCTATGATCTACCAACGCTCGACGATCCAACCATTCTCAATGCCGATGGTGGCGGCGGCGAAGACGCCAACGGTTTGGACGAAGACGGGCCATGGGGCGGCAATGACGGCCTGAATATGGGCATCGTGGCGGCGGATGCGCCGTTTCGTATTTTCGCAGATGGTCTGCGCAACGCCTACGACCTGGCGATGTCGGCTGACGGTAAGCTTTATACGTTGGACAACGGCTCCAACCTCAATCTTGGCGACTATCCAAACGTCGAGTCACCTGACGACGATGGCGACGGGATCACCGGCGAGGCGCTGAACACGCCGAACGACGGGGGTGAAGGCCAGGAAGAGCCGCTGTTTTATCTAGAAGACGGCGGCTATTACGGCCACGCAGCGCCGGTTCGCGCCAACCAGAACCAAAGCTGGAGCTCGTATGATGACAATGGCGTGGCGCAAGTCACCGTGCCTGATCTGTCGGCCCAGGTGCCTACTGGCGTCAATATCGCGCCTGGCTTCGTCATCGATCCGTCGAAATTCACCGGTGACCCAGCCCGTCTGGCACAAAGCGGTGTTGAGATCGCCGATCGTGAGGATTCGCCTGCCCTAACCAAGCTGTTCTCGTCTAGCAACGGCCTGCTCTATTACGACTCCAAGGGTCAGGCCTTCGATGGCGCGCTCGACGGCTCACTCATCGTGACACAGCAGGGCGGTGACGTGGTTGCGATGAAGCTGAACGCCGACGGCACCGCGCTCGAGGCAATCGTCGATCCTGGCGACGATGGCGTTCTTGGGACTGGCGACGACTTCGTTCCAAACGGTGCGGGCGACGGGAACTGGGTCCTGCCCGGCATCGGTCTGGAGTTTCCTTTAGATGTCACCCAGGGGCCGGATGGCACGCTTTGGATTGCCAGCCTCGGCGGTGACAATATCACCATCTTTGCGCCTAGTGGCACGGTGCTGCCGGACGATCCCGACTTTGATAATGACGGGATCTTCGACATCGCCGACCCGTTCATTCGCGATGCGGACAATGGCACGTCGCTGGAGATCGCAGGCGGCGAGACGTATCTTTGGGACTTTGCGGAATCGGCATCGGGCTCCACGCCTGGGCCTGACGGATATGGCGGCGGTCTGACCGGTGTCATGATCAACGGCACAACCGACTTTGAAGAGTTCTTTGCGGAAGAAGTCGGGCCGAACCAAACGAATTTGAACAATGTCAAATTTACCACCGCCGCGCTCGGTGGTGCGACAGTGATTGAGGCCGCTTCACAAGGCGATCCCAATGCCGCGAACAACAACGGTGAGTTTCTGTTCCACACCGGCGTGAAGGTCGGCGAGACCGTTAGTACGTTCAACGTGAAGTGGACGATGCTCAACCCGGGCTCGTCCATTGTGGACAACTTTCAGCAAATCGGCGGCTATATCGGCACCGGTGATCAGTCAAACTACCTCAAGATCGTCGGCATCGAGTTTGGGAACGGTGGCGGCAACGCAAAAATGCAGGTAGCGCTGGAGAACAACGATTCTGTCAGCGCTTATACCATTGATATCCCAGATCTTTTTGCCGATAGCGTGGTCGATACCGAAACGTTGACCATCGAACTGCTGGTCGACGTCGAGGCCGAAACAGCCCTTCCGTCGATCACCTATATCACGCCAGCAGACGTGGCGGAAACGGTGGTTGGGACGGTCGTTGATCTGTCGGGCACGAATGTGATGGCTGCGATCAACGGTGAAATTTCCGTCCAAGGTCAGGAAACCGGTCTTGCTGTCGGCCTGTTCTCAACCAATTTCGGTGCGCCCGCGGGCGATGCGTTTCAAGCGGTGTTCGACGATATCGAGATCACGACCACCGAAAAGAATGTGGCGCCCGTTGCGGAGGACGATTCAACTTTTGCCGGGGTCGATGAGACGATCATCATCCCTGTTGCTGATCTTCTCGCTAACGACACCGATCCTAACGCCGGTGACACGTTGGCGATTGTCGATGTCGATTCCAGCGGAAGCAACGGTTTTGCCGTTTTGAACGACAACGGCACGCCCGGAAACTCTGATGACGACTTCATTTCCTTTACTCCATCGCCTGAGTTCGAGGGATCAACCAGCTTTGACTACACCGTAGAGGACAGCGGCGGCCTGCAAGGCGTGGGTACTGTTGAAATCACGGTGAGCGATACGCCTGTTCTCTATCGCGTCAACTCTGGCGGGCCTGAGTTGGGTGCCACGGATGGGCTGATCAATTGGGAAGAGGACACGAGCGACAACAACAGCCAGTATCTGTTGAGCGCCGGAAGCAACAATGCCACCGGCTTCCCGGCGGTTTCGCCTGGGGGCAATGTGCCCTCAAGCACGCCCGGTGAGCTTTTTGATACCGAGCGCTGGGATACCGCTGGCGGGGCGATGATCCAATACGGTTTCCCGGTAACCGACGGTTTTTACGAAGTGCGCCTGTTCGTTGCCAATGGCTTCGATGGAACTTCGGGCGCTGGTAGTCGCGTCTTTGACATCGAGATTGAGGGCGGTGTCATCACATCGGGCGATATCTTCAAAGATACCGATGACATCGATCTGAGCGGCCAGTTCGGCCATCAGGTCGGCGCGATGATCAGCAACGTCGTCGAGGTAACCGACGGCACGTTGAATATCGACTTGGTTCATGGCTCAGCCCAAAACCCGCTGATCAACGGCATCGAGATTTTGCAGGCGGAAAGCCCCGACGGTCTTTCCGTGTCGATCACCGGCGGCGACCAGACCGTAAGCGAAGCTGACGGGACCGTTCAAATCTCGATGGTGGCCAGCGACACTGTGCCTGAGGACCAGGACATTGACGTCACCTTCGAGATCGTGCCCGGAACCGCGACGCCGGGGGTGGATTACGATTATACTGAGAGCTCCGCCCAGTTCGATCAGACCACCGGGATCATCACCGATACCGTGACCATCGCCGGTGGCTCGTCCGACCTTCAGCCGACAATCCAGCTGTTGCAGGATACGATTTTTGAATTTGATGAGGCATTTACGGTCAATATCGTGAGCGTAAGCGGCAATGCTACGGTCGGGGCGAACAACACCGCAACGGTCACGATCACGGACGACGATCCGTCCACGGTGCCCGGGCAGGTTTTGGTGCGCATCAATTCAGGCGGCAATGAGGTTGCGTCTAACGATGCGGGGCCGAACTGGTCTGCCGACACGGCTGGGCAGCCGACACCGTTCCTGACCACGACCGGCAGCAACACCTTCGGCAGCAGTGCCACCATCAACGTTGATCCGGCTGAGACCAACGGGGTGCCCGCCGCGATCTTTAACAACGAACGGTTCGATCCTCCAACTGGCGAGGAGATGAGCTATGCATTCTCCGGTCTCGACGAGGGCAACTACCGCGTAAATCTCTATATGGCCGAAGGGTCGGGTGACCAAAGCGCGCCTGGTGCGCGCAACTTTGACGTCGCCGTTGAGGGCAGTGTTCCTACTGTATTCGACGAGATCACACCGTTTGATACCTACGGAAACGACGCTTTCGTGCTGAGCCATGTGGCCACAGTGGTCGACGGCACGCTGAACCTCGATTTCCTTCATGATGGGCCGAACAATCCGGCCATCCGCGGTATCGAAATCATCGCTGAGGGCCCTGTCGACGCGGTCGACTCGGTCGATGGCGTTGCCGTGCCTGGCGAAGACTTTTCATCTGATCCCGCAGCGCCCGATACGATCGTTTTGCCCGCTGAAGGTACAACGACCATCGTGTCGAACCTGGAAGGCGGAAACGGCGACCGCGACTTTGTCAACGTACTGATTCCAAACGGTTATCGCTTGGTCGAGGTGATCCTCGATGACTATCAGGCTGACGAGTTCAACGCCGGGTTCTTGGGCCTGAAAGAGGGCAATGACTTTGTCATCGACCCGGCGATACCGGCTCTCGGCGTATCACCTGACGGCGTGGTTGAGGGCACTGATCTGGATGGCGGCGTCGTCTACGATCAGGGCGATATCGGCTCAAACCTTCTGCCACTGATGAATGTGCCGGGTGCCTTTGACGGCTTTGACGCCGACGGGCTGACCGGCAGCGCCACGTTCTGGTTTAACCAAGGCGGCGGCGCCAGCGAGACGACCATCACGTTCGTTACCGAGGAAGACCCGCTTGAACCCGGCGACACCGTTATCGCCATCAACGCGGGCGGCCCGGCGCTGGTGCAGGACAGCACCTTTTTTGTCGCTGACATCCACTTCAACAACGGGATCACCTTTACCGACAATGGCGACGGCAACGGTCTTCAACCAGTCTTTGACGGCACGATCTACGAAACCGAGCGCTACAACGGCAATACACCTGACGCGTTGAGCTATTCGATCCCAGTTCCCGAGGGAGAGTATCTTGTAGATCTGTATTTCGCTGAAATCTTCCTGCCCAACGGCCCGGGAACGGGCATTGGCGATCGGGTCATGGACGTCTTCATCGAGGGCTCCCTCGTCCTAGATGATCTTGACATCCTTGCTGAGACTGGCGGCGATCCGAACACGCCCTTTGTCTACACGACCCCTGTTTCGGTCTCGCCCAGTGACGGAGACAACCCGACCACGCTCGACATCTCGTTCGATAAGATCGCCAACAACGCCAAGGTCAGCGGGATCGGCATCCGCCTCGCCGAGCCGCTGCCCCCGACCGGCGGTGAGGCAGTTCTGACAGTCACCGAGAACAGCGACAATGTGCAAATCTCGAACTTTGGAAACGGCTCGTTCTCGCTCACGAACACCGGCAACAAGAACATCGCGAAAATCGAGATCGACGTGTCCAATGCGATCTTTACCGATGCGGTGTTCGACCCCTTCGGCGTAGCGGGCGACACCATCGCCAAACTTCTGACGCTGGGGTCAAGCAGCACGGGCGCCATCGCGCCTGACCACGGTTCGAATGCAAACCCCGGCTCCGCTTACATTGGCGCAGGCGGTAGCGACGGTTTCGAAGGCATTCAAATCCTGTTCGATGACGGCGTGGATGGCGGTTTCAACCCGGGTGAGACGCTCACCTGGGCAGTGGATATGGACCCGAACTCAATCGCCGGTGCGGAAAAATCGGTGCTGGATCCGGGTGCGAGCCCCGCATGGGACATTGGCGGTATCTCTGGTGCTGAACTGATCGGCTCTGAGTTCACGGTCACCTTCACCGACGGTACGACAGCAACTGGCCAATTGGGCGGCGCAAACAACCAAGGCGGCAGCAAAGGCCTTGCTTCGCAAAACGTGACCGGCAGCAACGAAGTGATGCTGACTGTCAACGGTTTGGACGAGGGCGGCGTAGGCACCTATTCCGACGGTGGCCCGGCGATCATTGTCGAGGGCCCCGCTGGCGCGACAGTCCGTGTCGTTGTTGCCAAGGGCATCATTCAGCCCGTCACCAACGAGTTCTTCAACAGCTCTGATCCTGCTGATCAATCCTTCGGGCCAGTACTCGACGCGCAGTTGGCGGCGCTGGCTGCATCGGACTTCCCGGCTAACAACGCGGCGGAGTTCCTGACGGTCGACGTTGTCTTGGACGGGACAGCACAGAACATCTCAAACCTCTTTGACTTCTCGCAAGTGTCTGAGGGTGCGCCGCTCGCGGTCAATGAAGCGCAGGTGCCGCTCGGCGTTGTCGCTAGCCTCATCGATCCCGACAACAATGATCTGCCCCTCGGCCCGGTGACCGACGCGGTCTATCTCACCTATGCTGAGAACAATCCACCGACGATCGATCCGGTGGACGATGTGACTGTTGACGAGGGCGATACCGTGGTGGTTACGGTCATGCCCAGCGATCTGGATGGCGACCTTCAGTCGGTCGACATTGAGATTGTACGCGATAGCGATGGCGCGATTGTTGACCCCGGCGCGTACACCTTCGAAGACCTGGGCAATGGCGACTACGCGCTAACCTGGCAGCCTGGTGAAGCGGACGATGGCAGCTACACAGCCACGGTCAGCGCCAGCGATAATGCGGCGACAACGACCGAAACCTTTGCCATCAACGTCAATGAGTTGCCCGACCCGCAACCGGGTGATGTGCTTTACCGTGTCAACGCGGGCGGTAACGAGGTTGCAGCGACTGACGGTGGCCCCGCCTGGAGCCAGGATACCACGGCGAACAATTCACCCTTCCTGGTTAATGCTGGGTCGAACAACCAGTCGCCAAACAATGTGAACAACGTCAACGCCACCGACATTACCGGGCTAGCTGGCACCGGCATGGCCGAGGCAGTGATGGGTCGCGAGCGCTGGGACAAATCCGGCGGCGACGCCATGGCATATGCCTTTGAGGTCGAGGCCGGAACCGAAGTTGAGGTGCGGATCTATCTGGCCGAACACTTCCAAAGCATCCCCGATGCTAATGATAGCAACGATGCTTCTGGCGACCGGGTGTTTAACATCGCAGTTGACGGTGTGGTGCCTCAACCATTCTTCGAGCTTGACCCGTTCTCCCTAGCCGGTGGGTTCGGTATTGGCACCGTGGTGTCGCATACGATGATCAGCGACGGTCTTGTCGACCTGGAGTTCCTGCATGGCGTCGAGAACCCCGCTGTCAAAGCCATTGAGCTGAAGGTTGCAGGCACGCCTGACGAGGTGGGCCCGACCGCTGTGCTCGATGTGTCGGACATCACCACAATTGGGTCGGAACATACGTTCACAGTAACGTTCTCCGATGATACGGGCTTAGACGTCTCGACGATTGATGATCTCGATCTCGTTGTCAGCAACGCCTTAGGCGACACGTTCGATGTGTCACTGGTGTCGGTTGACGTGAATTCCGATGGTACGCCGCGCGAGGCGACCTACAGCGTGTCGGCGCCTGACGGCTCATTCGATCCGGATGACAACGGCACCTACACCGTCACGCTCAGCGGCGCGGCTGTTTCGGATATCCTGGGCAATTCTTCTGTCGAGACCGAGCTTGGGACATTTGACGTTGCCGTGCCCGACGCGAAAGCGAGCGCGCTGCTTCAGGTAGGCCCTGGCACCGGGCTAACCGCGTCGACCTTTAGCAATGGCAGCTTCATCCTGACCAACAACTCCGAGGATGGCGTCACGATCACATCGCTGGAGATCGATCTGTCCAGCGGCGTCTTGCCTGACATGGTTTGGGATCCAACGGGCAGCGGCGGTGACGCCACGGCTAAGGGCCTTGAAGCCAATAGCGGCGCTGTCGTCACCGGTTTCGTTGTGCCTGCGGATAATGAAGTGGATCCGTTCTCGCAGGCGCGTAACGGTGGCTTCGACGTCTTGAGCATGGCGTTCACCGATTTCGACCCGAACGAGACCTTCACCTGGACGGTCGATGTCGATCCCAACAGCATCCAAAACGTGCCAGGCGCTGGCGCTGCCGGGTCTGTCTCGGGTTACGAACTGATCGGCGCCACTGTCTCGATCACCTTCTCCAACGGCGAAACAGTCACTGGACCGCTGTTTGAAGAGGGGTCGCTCGGCGGTAGCGAAGTTGTGCTTGAGGCCACCGATCTGAGCACCCCCACCATCGATGTTGTGGGCGCGCCGGCGGATGAATCGAGCCTGCCGGGCACACAGGTGTCCGTGGCTAGCGATCCGACAATCCGAGTAAGCGGCACCGAGGGCGACAACATCGCGTTGCTCCAGATGGACTCGCGTTTGTTCATCGCGTCTGGCGATGCGCCCTTTATCGGTGCTGCAAGCGGGGACGAGTTGCCGTTCTACGCCAACGAAGCGATGGACGGTAAAGTGGTGCACACCGCGGTCATCGGAGCCGGCGGCTTTGTTGATATCCCTGTCAGCCTGTTGGAGACCGATGGCGGCGGCAGCCCAGATGGTGGTTTGAACCAGTTTATTGCGGTTTCGACCGGCGCAGTGCCTTACGCCGTTGGTACTGTCACCAGCGCGGCAAGCAACATCTTGACGATCAAGCAATCGGCCGACTTGGTCTACGACGCCCCCGGCGTGATGACGTTTGATGGTACCGCCAACACGGTCATCGAGTTGCCGCATGATCCGAATTGGGAGATCTCTGAAGGGACGATCGCCTTCTCGTTCAACGCCGCGACGACCGCGAAAGACCAGGGTCTGTTCACGAAGGACGCGAGTTTCTTCGAGGGCGGCGGCAACCATGCGCTGATCTACCTCGACAAGTCGACACTCGTTGCGCGCTTCCAAGACGGTGAAAACCAGGTTCTGCTGGAATTCCCAGGTATCGAAGCGGGCGTGGAGTACGAGGTTGCAGCGACGTTCGGCGCCGACGGCATCGAACTATGGGTCGACGGCAATCTGGTTGGCTCTGATCCGCTGGTCATGGACTGGACTGAGGGGCCAAACATCGAGTGGGTCCAGTGGGGTGGCCGTGGATGGTCCAGCGCCACAGGCGAAGCTGGCTTCGACGCGCCGTTTGAAGGCACGATCTCGGACAAGCAGATCTATTCGTCGGTTCTCGATGCATCGCTGATCGCCGCTTTGGCCGGGTCTTCCGCTGGTACCAACAGCGCACCGACCCCGGTTGATGATGACGTGGCCGCCACCGAAGACACCGCTGCGGTGATCGCCCTCGCTGATCTGTTGTCAAATGACAGCGATCCCGACGGTGACACTGTGAGCTTTGACGGGATCGTGGTGCCGCCGGCCAATGGCGCGCTTGTCGATAACTTGGACGGCACGCTCACCTACACGCCGGACGCCAATTTCAACGGCTCTGACGGCTTTGCCATTACTGTGAGCGATGGCAATGGCGGGGTGGCGCAAAGCAACGTCTTCGTCACGGTCGCAGCTGTGAACGATGACCCGACAGCTGTGAATGACGAGGAAAGCGTCGTCACCGGCACCAGCGTCGTCGTCGCCCTTCTTGCCAATGACAGCGATGTTGATGGCGACGGCCTGATCCTGGCCAGCGTTAGCGATGGCGCCAACGGTACTGTCGTGAACAACAACGACGGCACCGTGACCTACACGCCGACCGGCGCGTTTACCGGGACCGACACCTTTAGCTACACCATCTCTGACGGAAATGGCGGCGAGGCGACGGCATCGGTAACCATGTTGGTGCTGGCCGAGCCCAATGCCGACCCGGTTGCGGCGAACGACGCGTATTCAACCAATGAAGACGTGCCGCTGACGGTCGCGGTGACCGAGGGCGTTTTGGACAACGATACCGACACCAACGGTGACCCGCTTACCGCAAGCGTTACCGATGATGTCGATAACGGCACGCTTGCGCTGAACAGCGATGGCTCGTTCACCTACACGCCGGATGCTGACTTTAACGGCACCGATACGTTCACCTACGCGGCGGATGATGGCAAAGGCGGTATCGATACCGCAGAAGTCTCGATCACCGTGAACCCGGTCAATGACGACCCTGTCGCAAATAACGACGTGGCGACGACGGCGGAAGATATCACCGTATCCATCGATGTGCTCGGCAATGACACAGACGCTGACGGCGATGACCTGTTGGTTTCAGATGTGACGCAAGGCGCCAACGGTACAGTGGGCACCGACGGAAGCGAGGTAACCTACACGCCGGATCCAGGCTTCACCGGTGAAGACAGCTTTACCTACGATGTGAGTGACGGAGAAGGCGGGGTCGATACGGCGACTGTAACGGTCACCGTGACCGACGTGCCGGACTTCCCGCAGCCTGTCTTCACCCAGGATGGCGTGACCGAGTACAACGGCTCGGCCGGTGCCGTGGACAATTACGCACCCGACCCGGCGCTGAACATACCGCAGGGCACGATCACCTTCTCGTTCTGTGCAGACGACCCGGGTGATCGCCAAGGCCTCGTGGTGCGCGATGCCAACCAGTTCGAGGGCGGCGGCAACCACTTTATGTCGATGGTGGAAAAGGACACCCTGCGCGTCCGCTTCCAAGATGAAAGCAACTCCGCTGAATTCATTATTCCCGGCATCAACGGTGACCAGGAGTACGAAGTCGCGGCGTTCTTCGGCCCAGATGGCGTCGGCCTATATCTCGACGGCGTCTTGGTGGGCTTCGACCCAACGGTCACCCCAGATCTGACCAACTCGGATCAGTGGCTAAACGTCGGTGGCCTGGGCTGGAGCTCGGATGACGGCGATAGCAGCTTCACCAATCCGCTCGATGGCAAGATCGTCGATCTGGCCGTGTTTGACGTGGTCCTGACCGCGGAGGAGGTGGCCGAGCTTGCGGGCAAGTCCTCTGCCACCAACAGTGACCCGACGCCAACAAATGACGCGGCAACCACCGATGAAGACAATGATGCTGTCATCGCAATCGCCGATCTGCTGTCCAATGACAGCGATCCCGATGGCGACCCGGTATCGTTCGGCGGTATCGCCTCTCAGCCCGGCAACGGCTCTGTCCAAGTGGCTGGCGGCAACCTGACCTACACGCCGGATGACGATTTCAACGGGCAAGATCTGTTCGAAATCACCGTCGAGGACGGAAATGGCGGGTCGGCGACGTCGACGGTGCTCGTGACAGTGAACCCTGTAAATGACGACCCAACCGCTGTTGATGACGAGGATACGGCGGTCACAGGCGAGGGCGTCACCATCGACGTTGTCGGCAATGACAGCGACGTGGACGGCGATACCTTGATGGTAGCCAGCGTCACCGACGGTAGCAACGGCACGGTGGCCAATAACAACGACGGAACAGTCACTTACACGGCCAGCGGCGGCTTCACCGGGACCGATAGCTTCACCTACACAGTGAGCGACGGCAATGGCGGCGAGGCAACGGGCAGCGTAAGTGTCCTTGTTCTGGCCGAGCCGAATGCCGATCCGGTAGCGGTTGATGACAGCTACAACGCGACAGAGGATACCACCCTCACCGTCGAGGCAGCGCTGGGCGTGTCGTCCAACGACACCGACAGCAATGGTGATCCGCTTATGGTCACTGTGCTCGACGATGTGGATAGCGGTACCTTGGTGCTCGACGCCGATGGCGGCTTCACCTACACGCCCGATGCCGAGTTCAACGGCACCGACACGTTCACCTACACCGTTGATGACGGCAAAGGTGGCACCGATGTGGGTGAGGCAACAATCACGGTTGCCGCTGTCGCCGACGATCCAGTGGCCGTGAACGATGCTGACACAACCGAGGTCAACACCGCGGTCACCATCGACGTTCTGGACAACGACAGTGATCCAGATGGGGATCCGCTGACAGTGGCCGGTGTCGGGCAGGGGGCAAATGGTACCGTCACCTTTACCGCTGGAGATGTCACCTACACCCCTGACGCGGACTTTGTGGGCGAAGATAGCTTCACCTACGACGTGTCGGACGGGCAGGGCGGCACCGATCAGGCGACGGTCACTGTCACAGTCGAAGACGTGCCTGATTTCCCAACGCCTGTGTTCAGTCAGCCAGGGCTTACCGAGTACAACGGCTCGTCCGGTTCCGTGGACAACTACGCGCCCAACAGCACGCTGCAAATTCCTGCTGGTACGATCGCGTTCTCGTTCGAGACAGACAATGACGGCGCCCGGCAAGGTCTGGTGGTCAAGGATGCCAATCAATTCGAGGGCGGCGGCAACCACTTCATGTCGATGGTGGACAAGGACGAGTTGCGCATCCGCTTCCAGGACGGCGTAGACGAGTTCGAGTTCAAGATGGATATCGAAGAGGACACCGAATACGAGGTGGCTTCCACCTTCGACGCATCCGGTGTCGCCGTTTGGATCGACGGTGTTCTGATGGCCTCAAGCAGCGATGTCACAACGGATCTGAGCACGAATGTCGAATGGCTCAATGTGGGCGGTCTTGGTTGGAGTTCGGATACCGGCAGCGCTAGCTTCACCAACCCGTTCGACGGCGAAATCGCGGATGTCGAGTTCTACGACAGCGTGCTGACGCAAGAGCAGATCGAAACCCTCGCGGCGATCTCGTCCTTCGATACATAGGCCGGATTGAACAGAGTATAGCGGCCCGCCAATTGACTTTGGCGGGCCGTTTTCTTTGGTTTGCCATAGGGCCGTTACCACCCCAGCTTGGTTTGCGCGCCCACCATACTTGGTGTTTTGGAACAGGGTGCCGGCGCTGCTCAATGCACCGCGTATTTCAGCGCAGTTAGCGCCAAACCGCCGGTTCCCATGCCAAGTGCGCTGAGCGTGGCCGGCAAGACGCGCTGCGAGATGCGCCATCCGATCCGCCAGCCATAGAAGAGCAAGAGCGCCATCACGCATGCCTGGGCCAGGAGCATTGCGACGGACGCCTCGTATAGCTCAAAGGCCGCTCCGAGCATCGCCAACGTTGGTCCATTAGCTGCGATGAGGGTGGTGCGGCTGTGCTCCCAAACCGATCGCACTGAGGCTGGCGAGTGGCGCTTGCCGGTTTCTAAGGTTTTGGCGGCCAGCGTCGCGTAGGTTTTTGCGAGCGCCACGCTCAGCACCGTCACAAAGAGGGTCAGCGCGAGTGTATGAGGGTCAAAATCCGCGGGGTCGGTTGCTGCCAAGATGCCCATCACCGTGATCGTGCCGTAGATGACCCCGAAGGCCGCGTCATCGATGGCGCGGGCGCGCTGGCTCATGTGGCCGCGGCGTCCGCGACAAGCTTATTCATCAGTGCCTTTAGAATTGCCGGATCCGGGGCGCCCTTTGGTAGTGGCTTTTCCTTGCTGTCGGTGACGTAGATACCGTTCCGCCCGCGTTTTGATGGGGCAAACGCGCGGGTAAGCCCCTCGATCTTAGGGGTGTTTGGTCTGTTGCGCTTCACCATCACGAGCACTCAGCCCACTGCACCCATTTGGCTAGCAATAGCGCTGCCGATACCGCTGCTTGAGCTGATGATGACAGCGACCTTAGGCTCAACCATCGTCAAACGCCGCGATCATTGCAGACAGGGCGGCATCGATGGCGGCGATGTCTTCGTCCTTTGTCAGCGAGGTGCCGTCCCACGCTTCGGCCCAAATGCCCACGCCATGCTGCCCTTTCAGCGTCATGCCAAAGTAGGGCGCGGAAAATTCCTGCGTGCTCAGAACGTTGGCGCCAGCGCGCGGCCCAGGTGACGCCGCAAGGGCAACCACCAGCTTATCTTGCCAGACCTTTGTGTCGATCCGGCTCATCCAATCGTAGATGTTCTTCCAGGCTGCGGTGACGTAGCCATTATGCTCGGCGAAAGACACAAGCACAGCATCCGCCGCGCCGATCTTTTCGAAGAAAGCCTGCGCGAGGGGGTGAACGCCATCAGCCTGCTCGCGATCAATCGAGTAGATTGGCATCTCGTACTCGTTGATATCGATAAATTCGACCTCGGCTTGCGGGTACATCGATTGCAACCGCCCGGCGGCGTAGCCGACTAGGGCGCGGTTGATCGATTGGCTATGGTTTGACGCGGCGAAGGCGAGTGTTTTCATCTGACGTTCCTTCAACAGATAGGGGCAGCTAAGCCGGTCAGGTCGATGCCTCAATGGCACCGGGCGCGCATGGGATGCGCGCTCATGCGACATGCTCACCCTGTTGATGCCCATTGAGCCGCATAGATGCGGTATGCGAGGAGCAGAAATGGATTACTGGACCGAAGTGTATACCGCTTTGCGCGTGGCTCAGTCCGGCACTGTTACCAAAGCTGCCGAGCGGCTGGGCGTGCACCGTGCCACGGTAAATCGCCATATCGACACGCTAGAGGCTGGCCTGGGCGCGAAGCTATTCCTGCGCGACCGTCGCGGATATGTGCTCACCGATATCGGACACGATTTCTTGGCGACCGCGAGCCGGGCCCATGACATGCTCGACGCGTTCTTTGGGCGCGTCCAAGTTCAAAACGCAGAGCTTGAGGGGGAGATTGTGGTAACCACGCTCACCCCGCTTACAGAGCGGATCTTGCCTGCGATTTTTGAATTTCGCCGCCGCTACCCGCGAACCCGTGTCAGCGTGAAGGCTGGCAATGATCTAGCTCTGTTAGAAAAGGCGGAGGCCCATGTTGCGCTCCGCGTCGGACCCAAGCCCAGCCATAACGATTATGTGGTTCAGCCCTTCCGCACGCTCGAGTTCACCCTCTACGCCCATCAGACTTACATCGACCGGCATGGGCGCCCGGATTTTGAACGTCTTGAGGGGCATTTCTTTGTCGGCAATCCCAACCGCGATAGCCGAGCGCCGTTTGAGGCGTGGCTCGGCAAAGCGGTGACGCCTGAGCAAGTCGTCCTGCGATCCTCTGATGCGCGGGTGGTTGAGAGCGCGATCCTGCAGGGTGAGGGTATTGGTTTCATGCCGATGAGTTATGCGCGGCGAATACCCGATCTGGTTGAGATTGTGCCGCCGAGGCGCAGCTGGCGGGTGCGTACATGGCTGGTCACCCATGTGGACGTGCATCGCACCGATAGCATCCAAGCGATGCTGTCCTGCCTGAAGGCCGTTACCGCCGAGGTGTGAAAGCCAAAGTGTCTTGCCAAGGCTGCGGCGGCTGATCCAAGGGCCGATCGAACAAAAGGCCGGGCCGGTTCCCCGCAAGATCCTCTAGCCTTTCATCTATGACCAGCATGTAGCGGGCGTCTTTCCAGGCCTTGCGGGGTGTGAAGAGCCAGCTTTGCTCATCGGGTCCAAGCGATATCGCCCCCGGCACCACGGCCCCGCTCGCGTCTAGAATGCGCAGCCGGTACGCCAGAGACAGGTGGTCATGCGAACTGCCGAGGCCAACGATGAGCGGGTCTATACTGGCGGCACGCGGCTGTGACAGATCCCAGGCGGTTGGCTGGGGCGGATCGATATCGGCCGGTTCAACCGTGAAGTCGTGACGCGTCGTATGCTCAAGCGCACACCCATCTGCGAAACGCGCAGATCCCGAGACCACGAAGGCGTAGGCTTTCCCGCGCACCAACGCGCGCCCCAGTTTTTCATGGGCGTCGAGGCCAGTTTTCACCCGGCCGGGGTCCAGAAGGAGCGTCAATCGACGCCTATCGGGTGACCACAAATCCTCCCGGTTACTGAGGAAAACCCCCTCAACAGTGTCTCCCACAGCATCCACTAACCGCACCATCTCAATCCCTTGCCCAAGGGCCATCGGACGCGGGAAGTAGACGTAAATGCGCAGGAGGTTTTCCGGCAACACGTCAGCGGTCGGATAGATCTCTACCGGGCCCGGATCGTCACATGCAGCCCCGGCTGCGCCCGCAGACCAGAGGACCGCGAGGGCAACCGCAGCCGCCGATTTGATCATTGCCGGATTTGTCCCGGAAATCCCTCATCCGCTTTGAGCATGTTCTGGAACATCCGGATGCCCTGTGCGCTCTGGTCGCCCGAATACGCGTAATCGGGGAAGTTGTACTCGCTGATGAAGTCGCTCAGCCGGAAGAACGCGCCTTTGCGGAAAGAGACAAGCTCCATCGCGCCGGTGTCGAGGTCGCGGCGAAGCGCTAGAAGGAACTGGTTGTCTTGATCTGCCACATGCAGAACGCCCGACATCGGTAACGGCACCGTTTGCACACCGGCGGTCGCGCCGAGAAACGGTATCGGTTCGCTGAGGCCAGGCGCGGCTGCGGCAGCCTGCAACGCCTCCATATTGATCAGGTCAGCGTCCATCTCGCGGTTCACCACGAGCACGTAGTTCGACACATTACCCTGCATGTCCGCTGCCGCGAAGGACACAACGTCTAGCGGCGTATTGCCGTAACCGAGCTCTGCGATGGTCTTACCCGTCACGTGCGCGCTGTCCGCCAGATCTGACACTGGCATGGTGACCAGGGGCGTGCAGGTATAGGCCGCGACGACGGTCGGGGTGCCACTGAGATCAACCACGCTCATCGCTCGGATCGGCGCACGGGTCTCATTTTGCCCATGGGCTGCGTGGTAAATCTCGATGCTGCTGGCCGACGCCGAGCCATCGAACGGATAGGGCACGCGCCGCAACGTGGAGGCGAACTCGCCTGTTGAGAGGCCCGAAACAAAGAGCTCACCATCGGCAAAATCGAGATCGGTGACTGTCAAGGAGGGCGCAGGAATGTCACGCCAAAAGGTCACGTCGGTGTCCGCCACATCGTCCAGCGCGTGGCTGGAAGACGGGAGATTTGCGAGATCGAGCCGTTCTACCGCGCCGGTGCGAGAAACCGTGACGACAGCGCTGCTTTCCACCCCGTCGACCATGGTCGTGACAGAAACGTATGCCTCGCGCGTCACCGGATGAACCGCCAGATCGCCGTAGATAATCCGCCCATCCGCGCCCAAGGCGTCGCGCACGAGCGCGTCGAGATCCAAAATGTTGTACGCGACATCCTGCTCTGGGGCAGCGCCGCCGCTGGGTAGCTCGAAGGCCTGAATAGCCCCGCGCGCAGAATTGGCTACGAACAGCGTGTTATCAGGGCCAAACTCCAAAACCCCGAAGCTCTGCGGCGTGTCGGCCTGCGCGGCACTGGCGGTGAGAATGGCGGTGCTCAACACGACCTTTAGGCGCGATATCAGCATTGGTACCCTCCTGCTGTGGCGATTCGTGTTGTCTTCAGCATGGGCGCGGCGTGGTTTTTCGCTCAATAGGCCCTTGCGCGCATGGCCTGCGCGTCAGCGCGACATGGAGGCGTCGGACCTTTTCAACCCATCAAAACCAGCCGGCGCGTCTCAATTGGTTTTCAGCATGGTGAGCCCTGCCAGCTGAGTTTGCATCTCACCTCCTACTCACGCTTGGGCGCTATGGGTCCTGATCTCTTTCGGCAGGACGCGAGCAAGGTACTCGATCAAAGCCCGGACTTCGGGCCGCTCACGGACGTCCGCGCGATAAAGCAACCAGATGTCGCTTTGCAAAACAAAGTCCTGTTTGAGGATGCGGCGAATGCCCGGAACTCCCTGAGCTCGATAATTGGAAAGGGGTAGCAGCCCAAATCCGTTCACCATGGCGTCAATTTGATTGAACTGTGAGTTCGACGAAAGCCCGACACGTGCCTGCGGCGCCAATTCACGGAGACGTCGCGCTTGCGGCATGTTTGCGATGTCGCCAGTGCTCTCGATGATGGCGCATCGATTAAGGTCATCGACCGTTTCAATCGGCCCTGAGCGCTCGAGATAGCTTTCATGAACGTAAAGGCCGTACTCAACCTTGCCAACGATCCGACCGAGCAATTGATCGTCCATTGGATCCCCGACCCGGAGCGCGACATCTGCTTCGCTGTGCCGGACATCAGATATCCGGGTGCCCGAAATCAGATCAAAATGGATGAGCGGATTGGCAAGCTGAAATTCGGCGAGCAAGCGTACCAGCAGCACATGCGCGAACGGCTCTAGCGCCGCCAAGCGGATCCTTTTTGCTTCGCTGCTTTGGCTTTCGCGGGCCGAAATCTCGATGAGCGCCGCTTGCTGTTCGAGGATGCGCGCTTGCTGGCATACACGGCGCCCCTGCTCTGAGAGACGCGTGCCATCGACAGAGACGACCACAAGCGGCACTCCCAATTCCTCGGATAACGCTGTGAGACGTCGGCCCACGGTCGGCTGAGAAACCTGCAAACGTCGAGCGGCTGCGGCCAAACTACCTGCCGCCTCGACCGCAAGAAGATATCGGTAATCGTTCCAGTTGAGCATGGCTTGAAGCTATACACTTTTGTTCCTCGATCCCAAAATTTGTTTATTTTTGTGCATTTCTCAGGCGTGTAAATCACCGCCACATTTGCCGGGCCTCGCCTCGGCTCCCCAACGCCAAAGCGCATCCTTCACACGTCCGTGTTCGTGCACGGAGGTTTGGTCATGACCTTTAGGCAACCGATCATTCAAGCGCCGCGACGCAGCCAATACCCAGGGGGCATGCGGCTTTTATAAAGGAAAAAAACTATGACTTTTTCAGACGCGGCCCCAAAGACGCAGAGTCGGCCCATCTTCCGTATTGATTTATGGGTCGGTCGGATCGTGCGCTTAATTGCGAAAGAGTTGGGTCATCGGCGCGCGATCAATGACCTCAGTGTTTTGAGCGATCACCAACTGGCGGATATCGGTTTGAGCCGCTCGGATCTGACGCGCGATGGCCTGCTTTCAGCATGCGTTTTGCGAGAAGCGCTGCATCGTGAGCGCGATCATGTGAGCCGAAGCACGCCATGAGCCAGACCACTTGATCTGAGCGTCGCGCATCGTCGTGATAACTGAACGAACATTGACGTTCGACCCTAGCCTCATGTGAGGCCCCAGGAGCCATCATGGAATTTCAAGCCGAACAAAACGGAGGTGAGCAACCTGTCAGCTCATACGGGCGGCGTGTCGGGCTGGCGGGTTACCACGATGCACGAGTTTTGCTCAGACACACCCCACTCATGGCCGTTGGAATGCCGCGTCGTCGTTATCGCGAAGGACCGCAGCTGAGCGCGCGCCTAACTGATCGCTGTTGGTGCTAACATGCGACCCGATCCGATCGTTGACATCGTTAAATCGATAGGCGTGACCGGCGCGGTTTTCCTGCACGCAGATTTCTCGGCGCCTTGGGCAATCAACGCCCACGTCGATGAGCGGGATTGCGCAGACTTTATGCCGATGCCGCGCCAATTGATCGCCTATCATGTGGTGCTCGAAGGCTGTTGCTTCGTTTCCGTCACTGACACGGCGGGTCGCCAGTATCGCCATTGGGCGAAGGCTGGGGATGTACTGATTTTTCCCCATAACACACCGCATTTTCTGGCGAGCGAGCCAGGCCTCCCAGCCGTGAATGGTACCGATCTTGTTTTGCCAACCATGGAGGACGGCTTTGAGCAGATCAGGCATGGCGGCGGGGGTGATAAGACACGCATTTGGTGCGGTTTCATGGGCAGCAATAGCGGCGCCTCGCCGCTTTTAGACACCCTGCCGGCCATGATGGTCATTCCAGTCGACCGCTCGGACACGCGCAACTGGATCCGATCCTCGGTCACGATGGCGGCCAACAGGCTTTCGAGCGATCAGCGGCGGAGCACAACGTTGATCAATGGCATGTGTGAGTTGTTGCTTGCGGAAGCCTTGCGCATCAGCGTGGCGTCCGCGGCCGAGCACAATGGCTGGCTCAACGGCATGGCGCATCCTCGTATGGCAAAAGCGCTCGCGCGCATCCATAGCGCATTGGAATGCCCGCCTAGCGTGGCGGAACTTGCGCGCGAGGTGGGTATGTCCCGCTCCGCCTTCGTCGAAAGGTTCACCGAGGTGCTAGGCGTCGGTCCGCGTCAGTACATGCTGGATGAGCGCATGAAGCTGGCGGCCGCCCTTCTGCGCGATGGCCAGCTTACCGCGTCTGAAATTGCGTTGCGCGTGGGCTATGACGCGCCGGAAGCGTTCTCCCGCGCCTTTAAAAGGCAGTACGGTCTTGCGCCGCGGCATTGGCGGGTAGGATGCGCTCAAGACCACGCGGCAACGCCTGTCTGCTGAAGCTGCTCTTACTTTGGTGCTTCAAACAACGCTTTTTTGTGACGTGATATCGTTGAATTATGTTTCGCGGCCGCCAAAAACCGTCACAGTGAAAATACTGTTATCTCCAGTACTGGGACATGATTTTCAAAAGTGCCCGTTTGATCAAGTTCTTTGGAGATTACGTCATTTTGATAATTGAAAATCATTGCTAGGTGAGACGGACTAGATTTGAGAAGGACAAAGATGATGAAGAAAATAAAAGCTCGCACCAAGAGCTAAAAATAAGGATTTGCCTCTCTCGTTCACGTTGAGAGGGCTGCCTGGGCGCGACAGTCGCCCGACAATCAATCGAAATTCCTCGCCCGGCTTAGTTGGGACCGCTCAGGCTCGCCTGAACGGGCGGGATACCTGCGCGGCTCTTTAGGGCCGCCAACCATGCTCAGAAAGAGAAACAAAATGCACTATAGATTTATAGCCGCGGTGGTCTTAGCTGCATCGCCTGCCTTCGCAGACGATGTGAGCTTTGATATCACCTTTCGGAACCACGTTCAGGACGGACTCAACGAACAGGATGTGTATGTCTTGGGCACCGGTGGCGTGGTTCGCCCCGGTCCAAACGTAATCAGCTTGGACGCGAACCTTTTCGCCTCGGCGGTGCCGCAAGCCCACGCCCCGGGCGACCCTGATGCGACGGGGCCATTTCCGAAAGGTGCCGATCTCGGGATCACACTGAACGATTGGCTCGGCGCTTCGGGCACCGGTCGCTATCATTGTGAGAACGGCAAAGGCCGCCTGATGGTCGCATTCGAAGATCTCGTCCCGAACGGCGTGTACACCATCTGGCACTTCTTCATGGCCAATGGCGCGACCGAGCCTTTCATCGGCACGTTCGATTTGCCGATTGGCGCCTTTGACGGAAGCCAGTCGATTGTGACTGCGAATGCGCAAGGCAATGCGATGTTTGATCAGACCTTCGCCTCATGCCTCCAGTTGCGCGGGCCGCAGCTGATGGCGGGTCTGGCACTCAATTGGCATAGCGACGGTCAGACCTACGGCGTGCTGCCCGGCATGTTCGGCCACAACGCCCACATCCAGCTCTATGCCGACCTTCCTGCTCAAACGGGAAGCTAACTCCCACGCGTTCAGCCCTGTACCGCCGATGGCGGCTGAGCGCGCCAAACACGACGATTCAAAAGGAAACAAAATGACAGACGTACAAACACGGGCCGTAGACAACGGCGTTGACGTGGCCGCGCTCCTCGATGCCCGCGCGGCATTGGAAAGCGCACCCGAAGCCGCGCAATTCACCTGGCGGGCAAGTTGCGAATGGGTCGAAGGTGTTCATAGCCGCTCAAAGATCGAAGGCTTCTTCGGTCTTGGTGAGGAACAAAAGCACTCGAAAGCGTTCACCATTGACGCTGACCACCCGCCTCAATTCGCGGCAACTGACGCAGGTGTCACGCCGGTGGAGTTGGTGCTGACTGGCCTTGCAAGTTGTTTGACCGCGGGGATCGCAACCGTCGCGCAAAACCGCGGCATCCAGCTGCATTCGGTGAAGGCAAGCGTTGAAGGTGATATGGATTTGGCGGGCATTCTCGGAATCGACAGCGACGTGCGTAACGGCTTCCACGCCATCCGCGTCAAGTTCGACATCCATGCCGACGCAACCGATGACGAAATTGCTGCCCTTGTGGCGCAATCACAAAAGCGGTCGGCCGTCTTCGACATCATCACCAACCCTGGAAGCGTAAACGTCACGGTCCGGTGAGATTGCGATAAACCGATTAAGGCTAAGGCGGCCCGGTAAGCGCGCGTCGCCTTAGCCCCATCACCCCAAAAAAACGGCCTGAGTTCCGGCCACAAGTATAGAAGGAGCGTGGTCATCCCAGACGCGCGCACAATCATCATTGGTGCCGGTCAATGCGGCCTCACCATGAGCTGGGAGCTTTCGTCGCGCGCCATCGACCACCTCGTTTTGGAGCGCGGTGACATTGGCGAAAGCTGGCGATCGGAACGATGGGACAGCCTCAGAATGCTGACCCCAAATTGGGCCAATATGCTGCCGGGCATGGCCCATGCCGAGCCTGACGGGTTTATGAAACCTGCCGAATTCCTGTCGCAACTAGAGGCGTTCGCCGCTCCTTCGCGATCGAACATCAAGACGAAAACCCATGTTGAGGCTGTCACTCAAAAGGGCGGGCTGTTCGAAGTGCGGTGCGATCGCGGCGTTCTATCCGCCGAAACGGTTGTACTCGCTACCGGTGCCGCTGCGCAGCCGGTTGTGCCGAAGCTTGCGCATCAAATCCCCGATGACATCGTGCAGATCACACCGGATCGGTATCGCAGCCCGTTGGACGTGCCAGACGGAGACGTGCTTGTCGTGGGTGCCTCGGCAACCGGTGTGCAATTGGCGCGTGAGCTGCGGCTTGCGGGATGGGGCGTGACTCTGGCGGTGGGCAGCCATGTCCGCTTGCCCCGTCGGTATCGGGGTCGCGACATTGAATATTGGCTGCATGTCACGGGTGTCCTCGATCAGAACACCGAAGAGATCTATGACCTGGCCCGCGCGATGAAGCTGCCTTCGCCGCAATTGATGGGTGGTCAAAGCGATGTGGACCTCAACGCATTGCAGGCAATTGGCGTAAAGCTTGTTGGGCGGCTAGCCGCTGTCCGAGACGGCATGGCGCTTTTCTCCGGTGGCTTGGCGCATCTCGCCACAGCAGCCGACCTGAAGATGCATCGGCTTTTCGATCTCATCGACGCTTGGATTGCCGATACTGGCGCGACGGCGGCACACCCGGATCGACCGGCGCCCACACAATTGCCCGCCGACCCAGTGCTGTCGCTGCCGCTGGTGGGCGGCAACATCAAGTCGGTGATCTGGGCAACAGGATTTGCGCCGGATTTCTCGATCCTCGACATGCCGGTTTTCGACCGCCGCGGGCGCTTGATGCATGACGGCGGCGTTTGTGCTGTGCCGGGCCTTTACGTGCTCGGGCTGCCGTTTTTGCGGCGACGCCGGTCGCACCACATTTCCGGGGCCGCCGCTGACGCCCGCGACCTCGCCTCTCTTCTCGAATGCCATCTCAAGGCCCGATCCGCGGCCTGACCATCACCACAGGAACGAACAATGGATACCTTTTCTCGCGCAAGCGAACGGTCCGAAGACCGACAACGCGATGCAACCTCAAGGCGCCTGAAAGCGTCCATCTTAGAAACCATCGGCCAGACGCCCATTGTACGGCTAAACAAGCTCGGGCCGCGCCACGCAAACATCTTCCTCAAGCTCGAAGCGTTTAATCCTATGGGCTCCGTTAAGGATCGGATGGCGCTGGCCGTCATCGAAGCGGCCGAACGCGACGGTCACCTAAAACCTGGGCAGACGGTTATCGAGGCGACTTCCGGCAATACCGGCATTGGTCTTGCTATGGTCTGCGCCCAGAAGGGCTATCCACTTGTGATCGTTATGGCCGAGAACTTTAGTCTCGAACGGCGGCGCATGCTCCGCTTTTTGGGTGCCCGGGTGGTGCTTACATCCGCTGCCGCGCGCGGCACCGGCATGTTCAGGCTGGCTGAGGCGCTGGCCGAAGAACACGGCTGGTTCCTGTGCCGCCAGTTCGAGAACGAGGCCAACGCGCATGCGCATCAGGATACGACCGGCTTTGAGATCCTGCAGGACTTCGCCGACCGTCGCCTCGATGCCTGGGTGAGCGGGTTTGGAACCGGCGGCACGCTGAAGGGCACGGCACGGGCACTGAAACTGGCAAGCCCCTTGACCGAGATTGTCGCGGTCGAGCCGGAGAATGCCGCGCTCTTGTCGAGCGGCGTGGGCCAACTGCGCCGGGCAGACGGCGCGCCGGCAAGCAGCCATCCGAACGCACGTGCGCACCCGATCCAGGGATGGTCGCCAGATTTCATTCCTAAGCTCGCCGGGGATGCGATGGCTGAAGGCCTTATCGACCGCCTTCAGCCTGTATCCGGGACCGACGCGTTGCAGGTAACGCGAGATCTGGCGCAGCGGGAGGGGATCTTTTGCGGCATTAGCGGCGGCGCTACCGTGGCCGCTGCGATCACTGTCGCCAAGGAGGCACCTTCCGGCGCGAATATCCTTGCCATGGTGCCTGATACGGGCGAGCGATACCTCTCCACTCTCCTCTTCGACACCATAACGGATGACATGTCGCCAGAGGAGGAAGCTATCCTTTCGTCGGGCAAGCTGACGGCGCGCAAGCCCGGCAAAACCGCTGCAAGCAGAACAGACATTTCTCAGCCAGCCGCCGAGTTTGTCGCGCAGGCTAAAGCGGACCCTAACGCTCAAATCGTCATGTTCGGATTTGAGTGGTGTGAGTTCTGCTGGTCCGTAAGGCGCTTGTTTGACCGCGCGGGCGTGCCTTTTCGCTCTGTCGATGTCGATGGTGCGGCGTTTCGCGAAAACGATTGGGGCGGCGAGGTCTTGCGCGCGCTGTTCGATTAGACCGGGCAACGGACCGTGCCGCAGGTTTTTGTGGGCGGAGACTTGGTCGGCGGCGCCACGGAGGTCCTCTCAGCCTTCAGCGATGGCACCTTGCCGGCGCGGCTCGCAGAATTGCCGAAACCGATCACCGAGCGACCAGTGGCGGATCCGATGGGATATCTCCCAACGTGGATGCGAAAACCGCCAGCACCAAAGCCGCAAGGGGTCGAGAAATGATGGCCGCCGATACAGAGGTGTTGCCAGACGCGCGGTTATTGGATCGGCCTGTTTGGTCGACTTTGTCATCGCGGCAGGCTCATCTCGGCGTGCAACAAGCGCATGCACGCGCCTTCCGTCGAGACGTGGCTCAGTTTGCCGCGATCGACCCGCGCGCTGACCCCGAAGCCGCTGATCTTGCAACGCTGGCCAAAGGGCGTCCGGAGGGGTTGGTCCTCATGCAGGCTGGCAATGCCCCCGCCGGGCCTAAACTCCAGGTCGCCGAGACATTTGCTGGCGTGCAAATGGTTGCCTCTCGCAGCTTTGCGCCTGTCGAACACCCGGGCATCACTGTGCTCTGTCGCGAGGATATCCCTTCAATGCTATCGCTCGTAGCCCTGGCCAAACCCGGCCCCTTCAAGCGCGAGACGTTTCAAACCGGCGATTACGTCGGGATCAAGGTCAACGGGCATCTGGTCGCTATGGCGGGCGAGCGTTTGAAAATGACGAGCTTTGCTGAGATCAGCGCCGTGTGCACGCATCCGCGTTTCCGCGGCCGCCGACTAGCGGGAGCGCTCATTCAGCACGTCGCGCGCACGATCGGGGATCGGGGTGAGACACCATTTCTGCATACATATGCCAGCAATAGGCGCGCCATCGAATTGTACGAGCGCCTTGGATTTGAGCTGCGCGCGGAGATGCGTATCGTGCGTTTGGTCGCTGCATCATGACGCCCCCGAAGGCAGGAGAACCTGAAATTGATGTGTTGACCCTCACATTGCGTGAGGCCCTATGACCCTGTCATGGATCATCGAATCGAAGAATTTACGGTTGGCGAGCTGGCACGCAATTCCGGCGTGAGCATTCGGATGCTGCATCACTATGATGCCATCGGACTGCTTAAACCGGCCCATGTCGCGGCTAACGGGTACCGACTTTACCGTCGGCCCGAAGCGCTGAGGCTTCAAGAAATCCTGTTCTACCGGGCTGCTGGCATGTCGCTCAAAGACATCGCATCGGCTTTGGATCAAGGACTTCAACTGGAGCGTCTGATAGCGCATCGCGAAAACCTTGCGCAAAGGCTCGCAGATCATGCGTCGATGATTGCCACTCTCGATCGAACGATCGCTCATCTAGCGGGAGAAGAACCCATGACAATCGAAGACCTATACAAACCGTTTTCACCCGAAAAGCAGGATCAATATGAGCAATGGCTCATTGATACCTACGGGCCCGAAATGGCTAAGAGAATTGCCGAAGCGCGCCAGCGAGAGGATCTGCAGCAAGCAGATGCTTACCAAGCAGGCCTACACAAACTCCGCGCCATCGAGGCGGACTTGGTTGCTTCATACGAAGGTGGCGTATCGCCGGACGCTGCCGACTTGTCCGCGCATCAAGCTTGGGTGGCAGAAATGTGGGGCAAGCCATGCGACGATCAGGCTTATCGCCAACTCTCGGCGCTCTATTTGGCACATCCCGATTTCATCGCACGGTTTGAAGCGTTGTCTGAAGGGTTCAGCCAATGGCTGTGCTCGGCAATGGCGGCTAGGCAAAGCCGCGCTTAGGGCCTCGTCGCTCATCACAGCCCGCGCTGGCTTTCATCTGAGATACGCGCAATCGCAACGAAGGATCGTGAGAAGAGGGTCGCAAACAGGATGGTTTCGACACCACAGACCATACTGGCTGTTGAGGCCCTCTTTTGTCTGCCATTTTTAATCATCGGCATCAGTCACCTGACGCAACCGCTGCTCTGGCATGATGTGTTCGAGGGTCTGGCGCGCGAGGGTTACGCCGGCGTGGTGAAACGCACCTTTTTGTTTGAGCTTGGGCCCGCAACTCTCATCGTAACCTTTCACCAGGATTGGGCCGTTCCCGGCCTTTACCTAACCGTCTACGGCCATGCATTGGCAATAAAAGTTGCCCTGAGTTTGGGTGTCCCCAGCATCGGGTTGGCGTCCTTGAAGGCGCGTCAAGCTGCGGGTCACCTGTCGTTCGCGCCTATGGGTATCCTCCTCTGCACTTTGGGTGTGCTCTGTGCGCTGCGGCCTCTGGGCATTTTCATCTAACCGCCAGTCTTTCGACATGGCACGACGAGTTACCATCCAACGCGCATTTCGCAACGTTGAGATCAAGCGACTTGCAGTTTTGTCTATCTATCGATAGGTAGGCGCTCACATCGGCATGATAGAGCCGTCATGCAAAAATCGGACAAGGCAGGAATGACGATGCAGTTAAATGCAGACTTTGACGCCCGCGTGGTGGTGCATTCGGACGCGCTGGATTGGATCGCATCCCCGATGCCGGGTGTGGACCGGCGCATGCTTGACCGCATGGGTGATGAGGTGGCGCGCGCAACGTCGATTGTGCGGTATGCGCCCGGCAGTCATTTTTCGCAACACACGCATACTGGCGGGGAAGAGTTCATTGTCCTGGACGGTGTTTTCCAGGACGAGCACGGTGACTTTCCTGCTGGGACCTATGTGCGCAATCCGCCGACGACAGCGCATACGCCAGGGTCGGATCAAGGATGCACGATCTTCGTAAAGCTGTGGCAATTCGACATGGCCGACCGCAACCAGTTTCGCAAGACAATGGCCGAGGAACTCGCAGCACCGGTCGATGGCGTCGCAACAGCCGAACTACACCGGGACGCGCGGGAAACGGTGGCGTATCACGAAGTGTCTCCGGGGGCGACGCTGACGATTGACGAGGCCGGAGGCACCGAAGCCTTGATCCTTGCCGGTAGCGTGACCGAAAGCGCAGATACGCTTGGCAAGGGCGGGTGGTTGCGTCTGCCGCAAGGAGACAGGTTTTCCGCTACCGCCGGCGGTGAGGGGGCGAAAATCTGGGTTAAAACCGGCCATCTCGCCCATGCGAAGGCACCGTCGCTTTGATGGTCGATCAAGCACCTCTCGTCCTTGTCGCAGGCGCAGGCGCGGGCCTCGGTCAGGCGCTTCTGGCCCGGTTTGAGCAAGGCGGGTTTGCCCCGGTCGGTCTTGGTCGCAGCCGACCGAAAGCGCCGATTGGGGTGTTCCACGCGCTGGATCTGGCGGATGAAGAGGAAATGCGTGCGACGCTTGGACACGTCATCGACGCGCACGGCCCGCCGAAGGTTGTCGTGCACAACGCCGCAGAATTGGTGATTTCGCCGTTCGAAGACGGACACGTGAGCGATTATGAGCGGACATGGTCCTCTATGGTAAAGTCATGCGTCCTGTTGGCCCAAGCGACGCTGAAACCGATGGTGCGCGCAGGTGGCGGGGCTTTCATTGTCTCGGGGGCGACGGCATCCTTGCGCGGCGGCGCGCGTTTTTCAGCTTTTGCCAGTGCAAAATTCGCGCTGCGCGGTCTGACCCAGTCGCTCGCGCGGGAATTCCAGCCCGCGGGCGTGCATGTCTGCCACACCATCCTTGACGGCATCATCGACACGGAACGGTCGCGCGCGCTCCACAGCCTCGACCCCAGCAAAATGATGCGCCCTGCGGACATCGCGGAAGCCTATTGGCAGATCGCCCAGCAACCGCAATCGACCTGGACCCATGAGCTTGATCTGCGTCCCGCCTCGGAAAGTTTTTAACCCATGACGACACTCATCATCGGAGGCGGCCTGTCGGGGCTTGCTCTCGCAGAAAGCCTGGAGATGCAGGGGCAAGCGTATCACCTGTTGGAGGCCCGCGACCGTTTTGGCGGGCGGATCATGACGGAACAGCTGCAGGGCGGCTACTTCGACATGGGCCCTGCTTGGTTTTGGCCGGGACAGCCGCGCATTGACGCTTTGATCACGCGGTTTGGGCTGAACAGATTCGATCAGCATGCCGCGGGCGCGTTGACCTTTGAGGATGAAGCGGGCGGTGTTCAACGAGGGGTTGGCTTTGCTTCAATGCAAGGCTCCTGGCGCTTGGAAGGTGGGCTTTGCGCGCTGACGGAGGCTCTCCAGGCGCGCCTGCCAGATGCGCGCAAGCAGTTGAATGCGGTCGTCAAAAGGCTTCAGCAGAGCGGCAGCACTGTCACCGCCACGCTGAGCGATGGCAGCAGGATCGAAGCGGAGCGTGTGGTCCTCGCCCTGCCGCCACGCCTTGCTGCTGGTCTTGAGTTCACCCCGGCTCTGCCCAGCGGCGCGGTAGAGGCATTGGAGAGTGTGCCCACATGGATGGCGGGGCAAGCCAAGGCAGTGGCCGTTTATGACACGCCATTCTGGCGCGAGGCGGGTCTATCGGGAGACGCGATGAGCCGACGCGGCCCCATGGTCGAAATGCACGATGCCTCGCCAGCCGCGGGTGGGCCTTACGCTCTCTTTGGCTTTATCGGTGTGCCGCCCAGAGCCCGCGCTGACCAACAGGCGTTGCGCCAAGCCGTAGAGGCACAGTTGGTCCGCCTCTTTGGCGAGCACGCCGCTGCGCCACGTGCGCTTTTCCTAAAAGACTGGGCCTTTGACGCGCTGACCGCAACGCCCGCGGATGCAGCCCCTCAGTATGCGCACCCGTCTTATGGCCTGCCAATGTCGCTCGAGGGTCTTTGGGATGGGCGCCTCGTTTTTGCGGGTACTGAAGTTGCGAGTGGTTATGGCGGCTATATCGAAGGCGCGCTGGAGGCTGCCGAGGCCGCGCTACAGCGGGTCACAAGGAGAGAGGCAGCTTACCGCTGAGGCAGTGATTTTCCAGCCAATGGACACGAGTTGAGGGTGCAAAGGCAAAACCAATGGCAGACCGACACGATGCAATTTTAGATGTGGCCGAGCGGCTGATCCGTGCGCACGGCTATAGCGGTTTTTCCTTTCGGGAGGTGGCGCGGGACGTTGGGATCAAGTCGGCAAGCGTGCATTATCACTTCCCGACTAAGCCGGACTTAGCCGCGGCAGTTGCCAAGCGATACCGCGAGCGCTTTGCCCAGGCATTGGAGGCCGAAGAGCAGGAGGGCACCGCGCGGGTCAAAGCCTGGCGGATGCTTTTCCATCGCGCGATCACGCAGGATGGGCTGATGTGCCTGTGCGGGATCCTAGCCGTTGAGGGGACTAGCCTGCCCGAACAGGTCGCTGACGAGGCGCGCGCGTTCCTCGAGTTTGGCATCGCATCCCTTGACGAAGCGAGGCCCGGTGAGGGCGTGCGCATCCTATCGCAGTTGGAAGGCGCCATGCTGATCGCCCGGTCCGCAGGCGACCCGAACATTTTTGCGCAAGCCACCGAAGACCTCCTCGCGGCTTAGCGGTTCGCTGGGCACGTGTTCTTGGAAGCCAGCCTCAATGCCGCATGAATTTCATCGTTAGGATTTCTTTGTGCCACGTTCGGCCCCCTAAACGATTGAAGTCGAAAGGGGATGTCATGGCGCAAAACGGTTTTCTCAGTCTGGCTGCGAGCCTCGTTTTTTCCATCGCTGGCCTATCCATGGTCGCCAGCAACTTTGACGTTGTTCGCGATGGCCTTCGCCTTCTGAATTCCGATGAAACGGCGCTCGTGGAGGTGGTCGACAAAAACGTCGAACGGCCCACCAGAAGGGCTGGTGCCCGTGTCGAGAGCATTTCCGTTAACGGAACGAAGGCGAGGTCGATCCGGACCTACTTCAATTCATATTTCGCAACGGTTTCACCGTCGGGGCAATCGGGCGGTGATACTTGGCGTGCCAATGTGGGGTACCACGCCTGGCACAATCTCCAAGCGGGTAACACGCTCGAAGTGACGGTGGCGTCCAATGTGACTGAGTATGCCGACCCGTCCAAGGGCGCGACGTTGCAATACGGCTTGAAGCAGATGGGGATCGGCTTTGCGATCATCTTGCTCGGCATCGGCGTGATGTTTCTGCCAAGCGAACGCGAAGAAAAAGACAGCCGCAGCTATTCGTAACCTCGGGGGAAGAACGGAACCGCGTTTCGGCTTCGCCTGGAGCGCCAACCTGGTATTGCAGCTCGCGCTTTTGCTTGGCGCACATTTGTATGGGCGCGGCATGGGCGCGAAAGACCTTTGCTTTGATCGCTCCTCAGATACCGCGCGGTGTCTCTATTGTTGCTGAAGAGGGCATGTCAAAATGCCTGAACGCCGCTCCTAATGCAGACGCCAGTGACAGTTTACACGCAAGGAATTTTTGACGCCCACGTTTTGGCTGGCGCTAGGTCGCCCTGCCCGGAAGCGCATAACCCATTAGGCGACGCAAGGAGATTGGTTACCGCCGCAGCGTCTTTGGCTTGAAACACGCGCCCTATCAATCCAGTCTGTGACAGACGCAGAGGCCTTCGATGACATAACGAAAATCAGGGTACATAAAACAGCGATGCCAGTTCTCACCACACATGTTGGATCCCTTCCACGCAGCCAAGAAGTAGTCGATTTCCTGTTCGCGCGGGAACGTGGTGAAGACTACGATCAGGCCGCCTTCGACGCCGCGATGACAAAAGCGGTTGACGAAAATGTCCGCCGTCAGGTCGAGGCCGGGGTGGACATTGTGAGCGATGGTGAGACGTCAAAGATTTCCTACTCTACCTATGTCAAAGATCGTTACACCGGATTTTCTGGCGACAGTCCGCGCAACGCGCCTGGCGATCTCAAGCTGTTCCCAACCTTTTTGGAACGGCTCGCGAAGAGCGGCGGGACGGCAGACTACGCGCGCCCGCAATGCACCGGTGAGATAACGTCCATCGGACATGACGAGTTGAACAAAGACATCGCCAACCTCAAGCGCGCGATGGATAAACACGGTGTGAAGCGCGGTTTCATGAATGCGGCGTCGCCGGGCGTCGTCGCGCTGTTTTTGCCAAACCAGTACTACCCTTCTCGAGAGGCGTACCTCGAAGCGTTGGCCGACGCGCTAAAGTCGGAATACGAGACGATTGTGGCCTCAGGGCTGGACGTTCAACTGGATTGTCCTGATCTCGCTCTCTCCCGTCACATGCTGTTTTCACATTTGACCGATGATGAGTTCATCAAGGTTGCCCAAAAGAATGTGGAGGTCATGAACCATGCGTTGCGAGACCTGCCGCGCAACCGAATTCGGGTTCACGCGTGCTGGGGAAACTACGAGGGGCCGCATGTGCTCGACTTGCCGATGGACACGATTTTCAGCACGTTGATGTCGATTGATTGCAAATATCTGACATTTGAAAACGCCAATCCGCGCCATGGGCATGAGTGGAAGGTTTTCCGCAAACGCAAAGATGAGATCCCGGAAGACAAGGTGCTGCTGCCTGGTGTGATCGACACGACAACCAACTTTGTCGAGCATCCCGAGCTGGTCGCAGACCGTATTGCGCGCTTTACCGATATCGTCGGGGAAGACCGCGTGATTGCGTGCAGCGATTGCGGCTTTGGGACTTTCGCAGGTTACGGGGCTGTTGATCCTGAGATTGCCTACGCCAAAATCGCGGCCATGGCTGAAGGCGCCTCGATGAAGCACACGGAGCCAGCGTAGTCACTGCCGAGGGGCGGGTATCCCAAACGCCGGCACGATCGCTGACGCTTGGCGAGAGCGCGCGTTGCACAAACCATCTTCACAACCCGCATGCGATGGGCAATCTAGCGTATCGAAACTCTGCGTAAGGTCTGACATGCATCCCTTTCTAATGGCCGCTGTTCCTCCCATGACGTTTGGCCCGGGGCATATCTCCAAGGTCCCCAAGCTCGCGGCGAACTTGGCGGATGGTCCGGTTTTCATCGTGTCAGATGCTATTCTTGAGGAGCTTGGCGTAACGCAGCATCTTACATCTCTCCTGCAGGCTCAGAACATTCCCCATGCGTTGGCGGCATCGGTTTCCGGCGAGCCCAAGTTTGCCTTAATCGACAGTCTTTGCGCGCAGGCACGCGAGGCGGACGCCGCTGTGGTTGTCGCGATTGGCGGTGGCGCAGCGATGGATGCGGGCAAGCTTGTGGCCGCGATTGCACGATCTGGCCAACCAGCCGAGACGTTCGCGCTTGCGACGCGGCCCCTGCCAACCAACGGGATCCCGGCGATCGCTGTCCCAACCACGGCGGGCACCGGCTCAGAGGTCACGCGGACCTCTGTGATCTCGACGGCCGATGGATCAAAATCCTGGTTTTGGGGCGAAGAGCTGATGTTCTCACAGGCCGTGTTGGACCCTGAATTGACAGTCAGTTTGCCACCGCACATCACAGCCTGGACAGGGATAGATGCGATCGCACATGCGCTAGAAGGCGCAACATCCCGGACCACGAGCCCCGCAGGCCAGCTTTACGGACTTGAAGCGCTAAATATTCTTGCCCAGCACCTGCCGAGAGCGATCGAAGATGGACAAGACGTTGAGACGCGGGCGCGCGTCCTGTGGGCCAGCCTCGTCGCCGGTTTGGCGCTGCACAATTGTAATACGCATATGGGCCACAATATCAGCCATGCCTTAGGCTCCCTGGCGCGCGTGCATCATGGTTTGGCAACCGGGCTGGCCTTGGAGGCGAGCTTGCCTGTCCTCACCATGCGGCCTGAAGGCGCGGAAAACTATGCGAGGGCCTCGGTGGCGCTTGGGGGGGCGTCACAACCGCAAGCACTGCCCGGCGCGCTTTCGAAACTTATGCGCGCATGCGGTGTTGCCCACGAACTGCCGGCGGAATGCGCGAACATCGCGCCAGAAACGCTGGCAAATGAGATGAAGAAGCCCGCCAATATCGGCATGTCGCAGAATGCTGCATGCCCCCTCAGCGATGGCGACTTGGACGACTTGGCAAAGCGCATGTTGCAGATCCCGCTTGCTGGCGCGGCCTAGGCGGTATGAATTCCGGCGCCAAGCCGATACTGCCTGGGCCAGCACATACCGTATCGCTGACAGAGATGAGGCACGGGCCGCTTTACCCGGCCGATCTCCAAAAGGGGCTTTGACCGTTTGGGCATGCTAGATCGATCTGACCCGTTCCCCAAGCGAGGCGCCCCCGGCTAAGGGCCGGTTTCAAAGGCCGCGTCGCGGACATCTGAACAGGGCGCGACATCTGAGGATGTAAGGAAGCCCACCAGAAATGGATCGTCCTTGGTCACAGCAACTGTCGTCAGCCCAAGGTCACCCATCCAGCGCATCACCGCATCGGTCGCTCGGTAAGGGCAATCCTGCACACCAGTTCGCGTTCTCAGCGTCAGGCCCCTCTGCGTCGTTTGGAGTAGGGCATCAACACCGTGCGGTACGGCGGAAAGCCCAACAGGCGTCTGTACGATTTTGGGTGCGCCCGTGTGAATGCGGTGAAAGAACCCCGACATCACTTCCTGAGCGTCCTCGCGGCACAGACCCACCGCAACCTCAACCCCAGCATCTCGGAGCTTCGCAAACCCGCCGCCGTTTACGCGTGGATCAGGGTCTTGGACCGCGCAGATCACACGCGCAATGCCTGCAGCAATAATCGCTTCAGTGCAGGGTGGTGTCTTACCCCAGTGGCAACATGGTTCGAGCGTCACATAGAGCGTGGCACCGGACGCTGCCTCTCCCGCTTGGTCAATTGCTTTGCGCTCTGCATGGGGGCGCCCTCCCGGATGGGTCGCTGCCTCGGCAAGTACGTCACTGTCTTTGACAATAACGCACCCCACCGGCGGGTTGGGCCAGACATGCCCGCGTGCCTCCCGTGCCAAGACCAGCGCGCGTTCCATCCAGGTTAGATCAGAGCTGGGTGGGGTTTGGGACATCGCCATAGACTTCCAATGGGTCAAAGGTTTTTTGGTCTTCGAGGAATTGAAGCGGTTGGCCGGCGTCTTCAGCCGTTGGGACAGCGCGGTAGAAGCACGACCGGTAGCCCACGTGACAAGACGCGCCAGAGCCGGCCACCTCGACCTTCAGCCAGATTGCGTCTTGGTCGTCGTCGATCCTTGCCTCAACCACTTTCTGGACCAAGCCAGACGTCGCCCCTTTGTGCCAAAGCACCTGGCGCGCGCGACTGAAGTAATGCGCCTCGCCTGTTTCAACCGTCAGCCTCAAAGCGTCTTCGTTCATCCAGCCCAACATCAGCACTTCACCGCTGATCGCGTCCGTGGTGATGCAAGGCAGCAGACCATGCTCGTCGAATTTTGGGGCGAAGTCCGTGCCCTCTTCAACCTGCTCGATCGATGTTCGGGCCTTAAAGTCAATTTTGCTCATGCGCTCGCCTTGTGGGATGTTACTTTATAACATAAATTTTTCCCGCAGGATCGTCGGTCTGTAAAGAGGATGCGCGGCACCATGGACATCGAAGATGAGCGTATCCCGGTCACGTTGCTTACAGGGTTCCTTGGCGCCGGGAAAACGACATTACTCAATCGCCTGATCAACGACCCTGAAGCGGGGCGCATCGCGGTGATCATGAACGAGTTTGGGGCCGCGGGCTTGGACCACGACCTGATCGAGGCGTCCACCGAAGAAACGATCTTGATGCAGTCAGGGTGCTTGTGCTGCACGTTCCGGGGCGACATCGCCAAAACGCTTGGAAAGCTTATGGCCCGCAAACACAGCGGCGCGCTTTCGTTTGACCGCATCGTGATAGAGACAACGGGCATCGCAGAGCCCGCGCCCATCGTCCATACGCTGGTCGTTGATCAACTGATGCCGCACTACTACCGCATGGACGGGATTGTGACCGTTGCCGACGCCGCAACAGGAGCAAGGACGCTTGATACGCAGGTCGAAGCCGTCAATCAGATCGCGCTGGCCGACTTGATCGTTGTGACCAAGACGGATTTGGTCCCTGAAACCGATCTTGCGGCTTATGAGGCGCGCTTGAGCAGCATCAACAACACTGCGCGACGCATCCACGCCCAGCACGGAGAAGTGCCAATAGGCGCATTGTTCGGATTGTCGGCTTTGCGGGAAGACGTGGGCACGGATGACATGGCAGCTTGGCTTGGGAAAGGCGCAAAGCCCCAAACCCATGACCATCATAGCAATGAGCATCACCACGATAGCCAGATCGTTTCAGCCTCAATCGAATTGTCTGACCCGGTCCCCGCAAACGTTTTTGACTTTTGGCTCGATATGCTGCTTGCGATCAAAGGCCCTGATCTCTTGCGGATAAAGGGCATTGTGCATGTCGAAGGTATGGATTGGCCCTTCGTGTTCCATGGCGTCCAACATATCTTTGACGACCCTGTGCCGCTCAAATCCTGGAGCGGGCAAGACCCAATCACGCGTGTGGTCGTTATCGCGCGAAACATGAGCCGGGACGACCTTGACGCCAGCCTGAACATGCTACGGATGAAGCCGACCGAGATAGAGGCGAGCGAAGACGGCATGACGCTCGAAACCGTTGAGGTGCCATTCTAAACGATGCGGCACCTCTTCGCTTCCATGGGCCACGAGGTCGAACCGTTTATCCCGCGCGATGCTGATCAAGCCCGCATGTATGTCTGCGGCCCCACTGTTTATCCTCATGCCGATATCGGGGATGCCCGAGTTGCCGTGGTGTTTGACGTTGTGGCATGGCTGCTGCGCGGGCAAATGCCAAAGCTCCCCTATGCCCCCCGCACCATCACGGACGTGGGTGACAAGATTGTCGCGGCAGGTCGGCGCGAGGCGGGCGGCTGCCTCGGTCTTCTTCAGCAAAATCCGATTGCTTGGGCTCACGCCGGGGCTGGCGAGGTTGATCAGATCGAGGCTCTGGTTGCTGAACGCGCACAAGTGCGCCTGGATCGCGACTGGAAGCCCGCAGACACCGTGCGCGATGAGCTGTCAAAACTGGGCGTTGAAGTAGAGGACTCTATCGGTCAAGGCAGTTGGCGGATGTGTATATGAGGGCTTTCTTCATCTGGCTCCTGATCCTTCCGATCCGCGGCTACCGGCTATTCCTGTCGCCCTGGCTTGGTCACTCCTGCCGATTTGAACCGAGCTGTTCCGTCTATGCGATCGAAGCGCTCGAAACCCACGGGCCCATTCGCGGCCTTTGGCTGACGCTGTATCGGCTGGCGCGATGCAATCCATGGGGTGGATCCGGGTTTGATCCCGTGCCGCCCATACAAGATACCCAGCCCAAATGAAGCTTGGTGATCGATGACGAGCCGCGGCGATCAAGTGCGCTGGCGGCGCTATCCATATGCCACGCGTGCGGCACTGTCGGAAGATACACCCCAAGTAGCAGCGCTAACGGTATCCTAGCCTCTTGTGATCCGAGGGAAATTCCCACACGAGACCGAAGGCATGCCGCATTTTCGGACATTTGGATTTTGGGGGAAAAATGTTTGACCTACTCGTAAAAAACGCCGAACTCACCGACGGTCGTAAAGGGATCGACATCGCGTGTCGCGATGGCTCGATTGTCGCCGTTGAACGCAACATCATGGCCGAGGCCAACGAGACGCTGGATGCGCAAGGCTATCTGGTTTCCCCTCCGTTTGTTGACCCGCACTTTCACTTGGATGCAACGCTCTCGCTCGGCACACCGCGCATGAATGAATCGGGGACGCTGCTAGAGGGCATCTCTCTGTGGGGCGAACTCAAAACGCTGCAATCGGTCGATGACATTGTCGAACGGGCAATAAGGTACTGCAAACTTGCTGTGGCCAACGGCATCGGTGCGATACGCACCCATGTAGACACGTGCGACGATCCCTTAACAGGAGTTCGCGCACTGCTAGAGGTGCGAAACAGGGTGAAGGATTACCTGGACCTTCAACTTGTTGCCTTCCCGCAAGATGGTCTTCTCCGATCACCCAACGCCCTTGAGAACACAAAGCGGGCTCTGGATCTCGGTGTCGATGTCGTTGGCGGTATTCCGCATTTTGAACGGACCATGTCCGATGGTGCCGAAAGCCTGCGGATCTTGTGCGAATTGGCGGCAGAGCGCGGCTTGCTTGTCGACATACATTGCGACGAAAGCGACGACCCGTTGAGTCGCCACATTGAGACTTTGGCATCCGAGAGCAAAAGGCTTGGTCTGGAAGGGCGCGTCACCGGCTCGCATCTGACCTCGATGCACTCAATGGACAATTACTATGTGTCTAAGCTTATCCCCCTGATCGTTGAGGCCGGTGTGAATGCGATCCCAAATCCATTGATTAACATCATGCTGCAAGGGCGCCATGACACTTATCCAAAGCGCCGAGGGCAAACACGCGTCCGAGAGTTACGCGACGCCGGCGTCACAGTTGGATTTGGCTCTGATTGTATGATGGATCCTTGGTACTCGTTGGGGAAGGCAGACATGCTGGATGTGGCGTTTATGGGATTGCATGTGGGGCAACTCTCCAGCCGTGACGATATGGCTTGGTGCTTTCAAGCGGTAACGGAAACCTCTGCCAAGATAATGCAATTGGAGAAATATGGTGTTGCTGAAGGATGCGATGCGGATTTTGTGCTGCTTCAAGCCAGAGACCCTATCGACGCGATTAGGTTGCGCGCGCATCGTCTCGCCGTTGTGCGCAAAGGGCGCAAGATTGCGTCGTCAAACCCAGTGATCCATGATGTCGCGCTCGGCAAGGATCCCTTCCAACTAGACCCCGCAAACCTGTAGCGCGTCACGCGCGCGGGTACGGTTAGCAAAAGACCCGCTCTGATGTTGTCGCCCTGAATGGACAGGGTCGCGCTGCGTTCCCGAAACGGTCTAGCCGTCAATCATCCCCGCAATCATCAAGATCAATGCCGGAGTGAAAGGTGGCCGATTAGCTGCTTTGGATAGGCGAGGCGCGTACAGGGTGGTCCAAACCCTACCGTTATCGCGCAGCGAACGCGTTCGCCAGAGGTCTAATAACCATTGAGAATTACTTAGAAAAATGGTGCCGGTGATAGGACTCGAACCTACGACCCCATCATTACGAATGACGTGCTCTACCAGCTGAGCTACACCGGCATTGGCGCGGGGCATAAGGGTTGTGGCGCGGGCGCGCAAGCGAAAATGGGGTTGCGACAAGGCGTGTAGACCAGGCTGGAATGCGCAGCTGTCACGGTGGCAGATACTCACCGATCTCGGTTTTTCATATAGCCATGCACGGCAAAAAACGCCGCGCTTATCGGGTTAGACGAGCCCCGCAATCACGGCCCTGAGAGCATCGAAGCCAAGTCTTTTCTCGGAAGATGTGACGAGGAGACCGGGAAAGGCGGCGGGGTGCTGTGAGAGATCATCGCGTGTTTTATCGATTGTCTCTGCCAGGGCGGCGTCCTTCATCTTATCGATCTTCGTCAGGACGACCTGGAAGGTGACTGCTGCACGGTCCAAGGCCTCCATGATCTCACGATCGACCTTTTTGATCCCGTGGCGCGCATCAACAAGCACAAACACCCGGCGCAGCGTGACGCGCCCGGCCAAATAGCGTTGCAGGAGGGCTTGCCAGCGCTCGACAACTGCCACCGGGGCCTTGGCAAAGCCATAACCAGGAAGGTCTACCAAGTAATGGCTATCGCTGAGCGTAAAGAAGTTAATCTCTTGAGTCCGCCCTGGCGTGTTCGAGGTGCGCGCGAGGCTTCGGCGGTTCGTGAGCGCATTGATCAAGCTGGATTTCCCAACATTTGATCGCCCCGCGAAGGCCACTTCGATACGGTCGTCGGCTGGCAGCCCATCCATCGCCACCACGCCTTTCAGGAAGTCGATGTCAGCCCGAAAGAGCGCGGCGCCGGCCGCCACCTGGTCAGAACTGGCTTCGATCAATGGAAATCGGGTCATAGTAGCTCAAGCACGTCGCCTTGCGCGACCGGGCCGCTTTCGACGACCTCGGCTAAAACGCTAAAGTCGCTATGTCCCCAATGGGCCAGCGCGCCGAGCATATCGACATCGCGGTTGCCGGTTTCCGGATTGGCCATAATCGTTGGACACCGGGCAGCCGCTTCGCGCACCACACATCGTGCTCCCCCGACGCGGATCGCGCGGCCAATCCAATCAAACTCGGCCCACGCGGAAAGTCCGTCGAACCAGATGTTGCCGCGCCAGCGATGCACTGAAAGCGCATGACCCACGCGATCTTCCACGGCGCGATGTGAGGCCAGGTTACACAGCGAGATCGACGGAAACGGACTGTCGGTCATGCCGCGACCCGAGACGCGGATGATGCGGGCCGGCTTTGGTTGGCCCGGCGGCGTGAGAGGCGTCACCCAATCGACGAGCGCTTGGCCGGCTTGGTCAGGCTGCACCGTGATGTCGGGCCGATCAGGATGACGGAGCGTGATTTCAGCGCGCGCCGCGTCCAATATGGCCGTTATCTGAGCTAGTTTTGGAACGTCGGCGACGCGGCCGAAGTTGCCGCAGGGTGCCCAGGCGTTGTTGCTAGCGCGGGACTTTTCGTGCGCGACGGCCCAGGCGCGATCCCATGGAATGCCGGACCCTGCTTCAAGCTCTGTGTGTGTAAGCCGTTCTCGGCCATGGCTTTTGATTGGGTAGCGCCAGATTGCCTCAATCAAGGCGCTCATTTTTTCTTTGGTTTACCATTGGCGGGTTTTGGATTCGCCGTGGTCGCGCCGCTTGTGCGTGCAGCGGTCTTCTTGAAGCTCTCGCGAATGTTGCCAAAGACGTCGGGCCGGGTGCCGTTCGCCCGCATGATCAAATATTGCTGCACGAAGGTGATGGTGTTGTTGGCGATCCAATACAGCACCAGCCCGCTGGCGAAGCTGCCGAGCATGAACATGAAAACCCAGGGCATCCAGGCAAAGATCATCTTTTGGGTTGGATCGGTGGGTGCTGGATTGAGCTTTTGTTGCAGCCACATGGAGATGCCCAATAGCAGCGGCAGGATCCCGATCAGTAGCAGCGCGAGCAGAGAGCCGGGTTCGGGCCCGCTCCACGGCAACAAACCAAAGAGGTTTGCAATCGACGTGGGATCAGGGGCGGACAGGTCTTGGAACGGTCCGAGCCACGGCGCGTGGCGCAACTCAATGGTGACAAAGATCACCTTATAGAGGGAGAAAAAGATTGGGATTTGGAGCAGGATCGGTAGGCAGCCGGATGCGGGGTTTACCTTCTCGGTTTTGTACAACTCCATCATCTCTTTTTGCAGCTTCTGCCGGTCATCGCCGGAGCGCTCTTTGATCTTCTCCATCTCCGGCTGCAGCTCTTTCATCTTGGCCATCGACACGTAGGAGCGATAGGCCAAGGGGAAAAGGACCGCCTTTATAACCAAGGTCAACGCCAGGATTGCCCAGCCCATATTCCCGATCAGCGCGTTGAGCCAATGGAGCGCGGCAAAGATCGGTTTGGTGAGGAAGAAGAACCAACCCCAATCGATCGAGTCGACGAAGTTCTTGATCCCAAGCCCGTTCTCGTATTCGCGGATCGTTTCCCATTCTTTCGCGCCAGCAAACAGATGCGTTTCCACCGAGACGCGCGCCCCGGGCTCAACGGTTTGCGTGGGCAGGCGGCTTTCCACCTGATAGATATCGGCGGACGCGACATACTTCACCACAGATTGGAACGCTTGCCCGGGCGCGGGAATAAGCGTGGTCATCCAATAGTGATCGGTGAAACCAACCCAACCGTTCTCGGTCACGTCATAGGTTTCCACCCGGGCGCCTTCGCGTTCGACGAAGTCCATGTCGGGCATATCGCTGTAGTTGATCTCTTCCAATTCATCGTCGTTTTGGCGGACCACACCCTCATGGACGATGAAAAAGTTGATCGTCTCGGGCTCGCCGTGGCGCGCGACGATGCCGTACGGGGCCAAGCGGATCGGCGAAGTGCCAGTGTTTTCGACGCTCTGCGTGACGGTGAAGAGGTAATTCTCGTCAATGGAGATTGTGCGCCGGAAGATACCGCCGCGGCTATTCTCCCAAACCAAGGTGATCGGGTTTTCGGGTGTCAGGCGGGTGCCCGACTCGATGGACCACTCAGTATTCGCGTCTGGCACGTCATCGAAGGACAGATCTCCGCCAGGGGTCCAACCGTAAAGGGCGTAGTAGGCATTGTTACCGCCGACCGGGGCAAGAAGCGTGACATTAGGGCTGTCAGGCTCATTCTCGACGCGGTAATCGTTCAGCGTCAGCGTGTCGATGCGGCCGCCCAGCAGTGAAATCGCCCCGGCGAGGCGCGGCGTTTCGACCTCAATGCGGGGAAGGTCAGCCACCGTTTCAGGTGTCGCTGCGCCACCGCCTGTTTGTCCGGGTGTGGCGGGCGGTATCGGGGCGGTGTCACCCTGAGGTGGCAGGAGTGTTTCGCTGGTGCCCGGGGTTTCGGACACCAACGTGGTGTCCTCGGGCGGAAACAGCCAAAACCACACCAGGATTACCAGAAGCGAAAGCACCGTCGCGAGGATGAGGTTCTTGTTCTGCTCGTCCATAGACTGGTCGCCATCTCGATGGGGTTGGTCGGGGCAGGTTGAACTATCCGCGGGCGGAAACGTCAAGGTTTTTTGGTGTCGCGGCTCAGTTAAGACGCGTCAACGTCCGGACGGTTTGCGCGGGGCAATGGAGCTTGGATGCGCGGGGGGCCATTGCATTGGAGGGGCCATTGCGTTGCGTCAGCGATCTTGATGCGCGGGTCGCGCGGAATGGGTAAGCGTTGCTTAAGCTCCGCTGACACATTCCAATCGCGGCATCCCGGCCCTTTGATGCACCGATCAGCGCTGCTTTTGGGGGCCTTGCACTAGAATGCGCTGTTTCGCACAGCATGGCTTCGAGGGGCATTGCGTGACAGTGCCGGGGGAAGCCTGCCCGGCGCGCTGCCAAGCCTCAACAAGCAGGCATGCAGGCCTTCGCCAGTGTCGGGTCCTTGCGAAAGCGCGGTGGTTTCAAGCAAAGCGGTCGCGCATAGCACCTCAGCTAGCTTCGCGCGCGATGCGCGGTGTTGACGCGATTTGCGCGTTGTGATCGGCGATCCAATCGAGCGTATCTTCAAACGGCATCGGGCGCGCAAAAAGGTAGCCTTGCACATACCGACATCCAAGTTGTGCCAGCAGAGCATGCTCGCCGACAGTCTCGACCCCTTCCGCTAGGGTTTCAACGCCGAGGCGTTCTGCCATCTCCAGGATCGCGGTAAACAGGCTTTGCTGTTCAGGATCGGCGTCGAGCCGGGCAACAAACGAACGGTCAATCTTGATACGACCGACGCTGAAGCGCCGAATGCTGGCAATTGAGGCGTGGCCGGTGCCAAAATCATCCAGGTCAATGGCGCAGCCGAGCGCGTGTAATTGGTTGATGTTGCGTGCCACGATATCGCTGTCTGAATCGGACACGACAGTCTCCAAGATTTCGATCACAAGACGATCGGGCTCGAGCCCATGTCTGTCCAATTCCCAGGTGATCCGGTCTTGCAGGGTTGGGTCGGCCAGCTCTTCGTGGCTGAAGTTCACCGAGACATTGGGGATGTTCAGCGCGTGTTCTTCCCATGCCTTAAGGGATTGCAGGCTCGCGCTCAGAATGCACTCACCCAGCCGCCGGGTGAGCCCCGCTGCCGAAAGAGTGGGAAGAAAGACCCCGGGCAGGATCATGCCGCGCTCGGGATGTTGCCAACGCGCGAGCGCCTCCATCCCGGATATCGCGCCGGTATCGGTGTTTATCTGCGGTTGGAACCAGGGCTGTATCTGCCCCGCTTCAAGCGCGTTGGCCACTTCGTCAGCCATGGTTGATCGCCGGTTTTTCCGACGCTTGCCCCAGTTTGTGTAGGCTCGGACGGCGTTTGTACCGCTTGCCTGCGCATCGCGAAGAGCCGCCTCGGCGCATTGGATGTAGTCGGCGCCTGCCATGGTGTCACCGTCGCTCAGCTGACAAAAGCCAATAGAGGCGGTCATAGATAGTTCAGTGTTGCCGAGACTAATCTGTGCCGCCAGCGACCGTTGGATGCGCCGCGACACCTGCATGGCTGCCTCCAGGTCCGGACGGCCCAGCGGCGAGAGCGCCATCAGAAATGTGCCTGCCTTGCTCCGCGCAACGATATCCCCGCGGCGGGTATGGGATTTTAGGCGCTCGCCCGTGATTGCGAGCGCGTGGTCCGCGAATGCGGCACCGTGCTCGCGCCGTATCTCGTCAAGGCCGTCCAGCTCAATTGCGAAGGCCGCGGTGCGCAGCGTCGCGTCCGGTTGTCCAGTCAGCACATCATCAAGGGCGCGCACGAGTGCCTCACGACCCACCAAGTCCGGCTCTTGCGCGGGTTTCGGCCCTGGCATGCGCAAGGTTTCGGGTACGAACCAGGTCACCAAACCAAGGATTGCAGGAAGCAAAACCGCCAAGAAAACAAGAAGCATTTCACCGCCGAACCAGTAGCCGCCCAAGGTGAGCGCCGGTACAAAGGCCAAAAGCTGCGGTCCGACAAACGCAATGCGAGCGCTGGCCTTTAAAGTGTAGCCGAGACCTTTCAACCAATGCTTCATTAATCAACCCTCATGCTTGGGGCTTATGCCGCTCGCATGATCGCTAAACCAAATTCCTGCACGCCAAGTTAAGATGCGGCGATTTTGGCGTGCGCATCGGGGTTTCGCCTTGGCGCCGCTTGATCCTGAGGGCTGCGCTTCGTATCACGGCGCGCGACAAGGAGCGCGCGATGAACAACCGCCCTATGAACCGAGATTGGATCGCAGCGGCGCGGACCCTTAATCAGGCGCTCCCTTTCCTCCAGCGTTATGCCGGCGCGACCGTGGTGATCAAATTTGGCGGCCATGCGATGGGCGATCCCGCTGCGATGGCCTCATTTGCGCGCGACATTGTGCTGATGCAGCAGGTGGGTGTGCGGCCCGTTGTAGTGCATGGCGGCGGCCCGATGATCAACAGCTTGCTCGCGCGCCTCAACATTCAGTCCGAATTCGTGCGCGGTAAACGGGTGACTGATGCCGCGATGGTCGAGATCGTTGAGATGGTCCTCTCAGGGAGCGTCGGCAAGCGCATTGTGCAGGCAATCAACAATGCGGGCGGTCGGGCCATTGGCCTTTCTGGCAAGGATGCCAATATGATCGTGTGTGATCCCGCTGATGCCGCGCTAGGCTTTGTGGGTGAACCAGTGGAGATAGACCCCTCAGTTATTCGAAACCTGCATGATTGCGGCATGATCCCTGTGATTGCGCCGATTGGCGCTGGGCGCGATGGTGAGACGTTCAACATCAATGGCGACACCGCAGCGGGAGCCATTGCCGGTGCGCTGGCAGCGGATCGGCTGTTGCTGTTGACGGATGTGGCTGGCGTCAAGGATGCAAGCGGGGCGGTGCTTACACAGCTTTCCCGCGATGATGTGCGCGCCCTAACCGAGTCTGGCGTCATTGCCGACGGGATGATCCCAAAAACGGAAACCGCGCTGGCGGCGGTTGCGGCGGGCGTTCGGGCGGTGGTTATCGTGGATGGTCGCGCACCGAATGCCTGTCTTTTGGAGTTGTTCACCGAGCACGGCGCCGGCACGCTGATCCGGGACTGAAGAGCGCGCAGCATGAGTTTACGCCTCGTCTTAATGCGCCACGCCAAATCCAGTTGGGCCAACGCGACCCAGGATGATCACGCCCGACCTCTCAACGAACGCGGTCGCCTGGCGGCAGCATCGATTGGTCGCTGGTTGATAGATCAGCATGCCCAGCCCGCGTTGGTCTTATCCTCCGACGCGGCGCGCACGCGGGAGACGTGGCTTTGCCTCAGCCCTGCGGTGCAGAACGCCCCTGAAATTCGCTGGGAGCCGGGGCTCTATCTGGCGGCGCCCACACAGCTCTTTGATCATCTGCGGCGGCTTGATGGGCAAAGCCCCGTCTTGCTTCTGGCCCATAACCCCGGGATCGCCGCGCTCGCCCACGCACTTGTCGCCTCACCGCCTGCGCATCCGCGGTTTGCCGACTATCCGACAGCCGCGACGCTGATCGTGGATTTCGCGGTTGAACGCTGGGCTGATATCCGGCCGGGCGAAGGCGAGGCGATGGCTTTCATCGTTCCGCGCGACCTTGAGTGACCAAGGCGCCTGCCACTCAGGTACCCTACTGGCTAACGGTCAGCGGCGGCGCGTCGCAGGCGGTCATTGATCGCGACTCCCAAGCCTTCATTCGGGATCGGCGCGACGGCAAGCGCACCCGGTTTGGCATCCAATTGGTGCAAGTAATGAAAGAGGTTACGGGCCGCCTCCGACAGATCACCTGACGGCGAGAGGTTCATATCTCCATCCACCGCGCCAAAACCCAATAGCCGCTCGCCAGGGTCTGGTGCGCAGACGTTCATCCGCAGCGGATTTTGGGGCGCGTAATGGGAGGCTAATTGGCCGGGTGCGTTGATTACAGCCGGGTCGCGCATGCTCAGCGGATGGCCGAGCACTGCCTCGATTTGCGCCTGGGTAAGCGCGCCAGGGCGCAGCAAGCGCGGCTCTGGATGGGTTTGGACGATCGTCGATTCCAAGCCAACGTCACAAGAACCCCCGTCCAACACCGCGGCAATGCGACCGCCCAGGTTCGCCAATACATGCGTGGCGCTGGTCGGGCTCATCCGTCCCGAGGGGTTTGCGGAGGGGGCGGCCAGGGGTTCACCGACGCGTTGTAGCAGGTCCAACGCCACAGGCTGGTCCGGAACGCGCAGCGCTACCGTGGTCAAACCGGCTGTGGCCAGTTGCGACACAGCGCAGTCAGCCTTTAGCGGCAGAACCAGGGTCAGCGGGCCTGGCCAATACGCGGTGGCTAAATCATGGGCTAGCGCGTCGAACTCGGCAATCGCCTGCGCCGCCTCAAGGTCGGCGACATGGATAATCAAAGGGTTGCGCCGCGGCCGGGCCTTCGCATCGTAGATCCGCGCAACGGCGGTATCGCGGCTGGCAAGGCCCCCGAGACCGTACACCGTCTCTGTTGGGAACGCGACCAGAGCGCCTTTGCGCAGCAAATCGGTCGCCCAGCGCAATCCTTCGGGGCTTGGGGTAAGGTGCTCGGTCTGCGCCATGGATGTGACGTGGCGTCCTTGCTGCGGTTAGCCGGTTCTGTGTGCTAACCGTGGATCTAACGGGCGCGTGTGCTTGCCACAAGCGCAGCCCTTTTTCGATGTGAAAGCGGAGACATCATGCCTTACCGAGCGCCAACCGCTGAGTTTAAGTTCCTTTTCGATCATGTCGTCGGATTTCAGGCGGTTCAACGCACCAAACGCTACCAAAAAGCGGATAGCGATGTCGTTGATGCGATCCTCAATGAGGCTGGTCGGCTTTGCGAAGAGGTTTTGGCGCCGCTGCAACGGGTCGGCGATCTTCATCCCGCTCGGCTAGAGAACGGGGTCGTGCGCACGTCGCCCGGCTTCGATGATGCTTATCGCGCTATTGCTGTTGGCGGGTGGGTCGCGACCAGCGCAAGCCCTGACTTCGGTGGCATGGGCCTGCCCAGTGTGATTACCAGCGCGGTCAATGAGATGATGGGGTCTGCGTGCCTTTCGCTGCAGCTAAACCCGCTGATGACCCAGGGGCAGATCGAGGCGCTCGAAGCGCATGCCTCCGAAGAGATCAAGGCGCTTTACTTGCCCAAGCTGACCAGCGGGGCATGGTGCGGCACGATGAACCTCACCGAACCGCAAGCGGGCTCGGATGTGGGTGCCTTGCGCAGTAAGGCAGTGCCCAACGGGGACGGCACCTATTCGGTGACGGGCCAGAAGATTTACATCTCGTGGGGCGACAATGATTTTTCCGAGAATGTCTGCCACTTGGTGCTGGCGCGGCTGCCCGATGGTGTAGCGGGCACGAAGGGCATCAGCCTTTTCCTTGTGCCCAAGCGGTTGCCCGATGCTGCCGGTAACCCAGGGGTTGCGAACGCGCTGCGGGTGGTCAGTTTAGAACATAAGATGGGGCTGCACGGCTCGCCCACCGCGGTGATGCAGTATGACGGGGCCACCGGTTGGCTTGTCGGCAGCGAACATGGCGGCATGGCGGCGATGTTTACGATGATGAACAATGCGCGCCTCGGTGTTGGCGTACAGGGCGTCGCGGTCGCGGAAGCGGCGACGCAAGCGGCCGTCGCATTTGCAGCCGACCGTCGACAGGGCCCCGCTCTGATCGAGAATGGCGCCGGGACAATCTCCGATCATGCCGATGTGCGCCGGATGTTGATGACAATGCGCGCCGAGACTGCCGCGGCCCGTGCGATTGCTCTGGCGAATGCAGTGGCTATCGACATGGCGCGTGCAACCGATGATCCGGTTTGGGCAGCGCGCGCGGCGCTTTTGACCCCGATCACCAAAGCCTACGGTACCGATACTGGCGTCGCGGTGGCTGATCTTGGCGTCCAGGTGCATGGCGGCATGGGCTACATTGAGGAGACGGGCGCGGCCCAGTTTCTGCGCGATGTGCGGGTGACCGCCATTTATGAGGGAACCAACGGCATCCAGGCGATGGATCTGGTCGGTCGCAAGCTGGCGGATGCGGGCGAGGCCGCGTTCCTGCTTCTGGATGAGATCCAGGCTTTCGACGCCGTGGCAGATAGCGATGCCGCTGCGCTAAGATCGCCGATCTGGGAAGCAGCGGAGACTGTCCGCGAGGCGACTGAGTGGTTGGTCAAGCAGGCGCCCAATGATCGTTTCGCGGGCGCTGTCCCCTACTTGCGGGCGTTCGCGCGCGTGCTGGGCGCGCATTATCTTCTGAAAGCCGCCATCGCGGATCCTGCGCGCTTGCCGCTCGCGCGCTTTCATGTCCGGCGTCTGCTCCCCGAGCATAGCAGTCTGTGCGCTGTGGCCCGCGAAGGCGCCGAAGACCTCTACAATTGGGAGCCGAGCGCGGCGGCGGTTTGACAGATTGTGGGGATCATCCGCTAACCTATCCATTCCCGACGCCGCCAGAGCCCGGGCAAGCGGTGCAGGTGGCCGAAGGGATCCTTTGGATGCGCTTGCCACTTCCGTTGCGGCTCGACCATGTGAATGTCTACGCCCTCGATGAAGGCGAGAGTTGGACGCTCATTGACACCGGCATGGACACCGCGAAGAGCCGCGATGTCTGGACAACGCTCTTGCAAGGGCCGCTCGGCGGCAAGCCTGTCGGTCGCGTTGTTGTCACCCACCATCATCCTGACCATGTTGGCCTTGCCGGGTGGTTTCAAACCGCGCACGGCGCTGATCTGCAGATGTCCCGTGCTGCTTGGCTCACGGCGCGGGCGTTGATCCTGGATGAACAGAAGCGACCGACGCGCGCGAGTTTGGAGTTTGCCCGCGCTGCCGGTGCAGATGCGCATTGGTTGGACAAGCGCGCTGCCGAGCGACCATTTAACATGTGCGATATCGCGTCCCCGCTTGATCAGGGTTTCACCCGCCTGCGCGCAGGCGATGTGGTCCGCCTCGGCGGGCGCGATTGGCAGGTTCGGCTTAGCGAAGGCCACGCGCCCGAACATGTGACGCTGTGGAGCCGGGATGACGCCTTGGTGATCGCCGCCGATCAAGTCTTGCCGACGATAACGCCGATCCTAGGCCTTTACCCTACCGAGCCATCAGCGGACCCGGTGGGCGACTATCTCGCGTCGCTGGCGGAGCTGCGGCCGCACGCAACTGCCGATCAGCTGGTCCTCTGCGGCCACAAGCTCCCCTTCATCGGCCTCGCGGACCGGCTAGATGCGTTGGATCGAGAGCACCGCGCGACCTTAGCCAAGCTGCGCGGCTTTCTCAAAGAACCGAAAACCGCAACGGCTTGTTTCCCGATCCTGTTCCGCTCGATCATCGATGACGAAAATTATACCCTCGCACTCAGCGAGACCATGGCGTGCCTCACGCACTTACTGCATGCTGGTGCTGTGCGGCGCTATCGTCGCGGCGGCGACGGGGTCTGGTTATGGGAGCGGACGAGCCACGGATGACGACCGAGATTAAAACAACCGCTGAATTAGCCGAGACGGAGGCGATGCCGCAGGTGCATGTGGCCCATACCGACCCGGATGCCCAAAAAGGGTGCGGTGATTTGGCTGTGCCGCAGGCAGTCGCGACAAAACCTGTGGCGCAGAAAAGCCCCGCGCGCTGGGCTTACGAGCGCGTCATTCTCTACATCAAAAACTTCGAAGCGCAGCTTGAGACGTCCCAGGAAGTGGCCATGGGATTTGCCGGCGCGGATGCGGGCGTGCTGCGGATCGAGGGCGTCGGGTACTACGACCCGGACATCATCACATTCTACGGCAGCGACGCGACCGGGGCGCGCACTCAGCTTGTTCAGCATGTGAGCCAGTTGAACGTGTTGTTGCGAGCCTTGCCGAAAGCTGTTGACGACGAGGCGCCACGTCGCATTGGATTTCGCCTGGCTGAGGATTTAGAAGAGGGCGAATAGCTTGATGCGCAGATGCCGATGCGAACCATTTTTGATGGGCGCGATATTGGAACTTTAGAATGGGAGCGGTGGTCATGAGTGACAAACACAAGCCCGATCAAGAACAAGAGCATGAACACGGCACGATGGATGTCTCTGTCCAAGAGGTGACCTTCGAGGGGTTCGTGCGTTGGGTGACCTGGGGCGCGGCGATCATTATCGTGTCGCTGGTCCTGCTCGCCCTCGTGAACGGATAAGGCGGCCTACGCGAGGCGGGGTAGCAAAATGCGTCGGCGCACTTTTCTAATCGCCATGCCCGCCGCCTTGATGGGATGTGCGTCTGAAAGAGTTTGGGCGCCAACGCCCGACGTACAACGCGCAATCTACCGTCATGACGGTCCACCGGCGCTGACGCTATTTACCGTCGTGTCCAATCACAACGGCACTGGCGGCCACACCGCTCTGCTGATCAATGGATCACAGCGCGTCGTGTTCGACCCCGCCGGCACGTTCAAGCACCCGGCTTTGCCCGAGCGCAACGATGTGGTGTTCGGCATGACTGAAAAGGCCGTGGCGTTTTACAAAGACTATCACGCACGGGTGAGTTGGCACGTGGTCAGCCAGGAGGTGGCGGTTTCGCACGATGTGGCCGAAGCGGCTTTGGTCAAAGCGCAGGAATACGGCGCGGTTTCCCAGGCAATGTGCGCGATATCGACGTCGACCATCGTGAGCGGCCTGCCAGGGTTTGAGACAGTGCGCCGGTCATGGTTCCCGCTTAACGTCATGCGAGACTTTGACGCCCTCGCCGGTGTGAAGAAAGACACGTTCTACGACGATTCCCCCGACAGCAACCGCACCATCGAGGCGCCCGCGGTGCTTTAGACCGTTAGGTTCAAGAGGGCGTAGAGCGTGGCCCCGCCAGCGATCACGGCGATGAACAAGCTCTTGGTGAAGTATCCCACCAACCCAGTGACGATCGCAGCGCTCAGGCGCGGAAAATCGAGCACGCCGTCTGTAGCGGTGGGCCAGATCACAAGCGGCGCGACCAGCCCGGGGATCAACGCAACTGGGGTATAGCGCAGGTGCCGTAGCAACCAATCGGGAAGCTTTTGATCACCGATCAGCCCCAAAAACGAGAAGCGGATCGCGTAGGTTCCCAGGCCCAGAACCACGATAATGAACCAGATGGTGGTGTCGCTGAACGTCATGGCTTTGGTTTCTGCCGTGCCTCAAGGCGGGCGCCCACATGCATGGCGAGGATCCCCGCCAAAAGCAGGCCGAGACCCGAGGGGAGGCCCGCGAACAAAAGTGAAAAAACCACCGACGTTCCGGCCGCCGCGATATGCGCCCGCGTACGCAAAGCCGGCGCGATCATCGCGATAAAGACGATTGGGAGCGCGAAATCGAGCGCAAATTCCGGCGGGATCTGTTGGCCTGACACAGCACCGACCCAGGTAAACACATACCAGGGCACGATCACCAAGCTGGCCGACCCGAGATAAAAGGCAACTTTGTTCGGGACCGGTGCCTTGGGCCGCGCGTCATACTCGTTTTGCGCCATAACGTAGACCTGATCGACCATCACATAGGCCATCAACGCGCGGATCCGTAGCGGCGCGGCCCCTACTTCGGGCGTCAGCGCGGCGGAATACATCGCCATGCGCAGGTTCACAGCCAGCGAGGCCAGAAGGACCAAGACCGCCGGGGCATTCTCATTGAGGAGTTGCACCGCGGTAAACTGTGAAGCGCCCGCGATCACCAAAACCGCAAATCCCATCACTTGCGCAATTGAAAGCCCGGCTTCCGTCGCCACCACGCCAAACAGCAGAGCAAAAGGCACCAGGATCACGATGAACGGCACCGCCGCGCGCATGCCTCGGAAGTAGGCGCGCCGAACCGTCTCTGGCTGCGTGGTCACGCGAAGGTGCCGGTGACCCGGCCCAGCAACATAAAGGCGCGGGCGGTACGCGTGTCGGACAATTCGGCGATTTCGGCATCGGTAGCCATCGGCTCAAATGACACCAGCATATCATCGAACCGGCGCAGAAACTGGTGTACAGCGTCACGAAAAACCGGGTCTTCACGCATCCGCGACGCCGATAGCGCCATCGACGAACGATCACGGATGCCGCCGAGCCCGGCTACTGGGCGGCCGCGCTCTCCGCGCGCAAAGCGACGCCAAATCTCCGGCCGCGCGCGCTCAGGGGTCATATCATCCATGTAGATGCCGTCCTCGGCCAGCCGGGCCAAAACATCCTTTGCTGCCGTGATCAACTGCGCGGTCTGGCGGTCGCGCAACGCCCGGCGCAACGCGCGAAACCCTTCGGCGTCGTCTGCGTTCTGCGGAAAATTCAGTGAGCGCAGAAATTCGCCAACAGTGACCGGATCTTGCGGCGTGGCCTCGACAGGGGTTTCCAGGGCCAAGGCGGGCTGCGCGTCGCTTTCCATGTCGTCGGACACCGGCATCGCGGCGCTCTCGGGCGCGCGAATTTCAAGCGGCTGGCGGATCGAGGTGAAGGTTGCCAGAGCGGTCTCGGTTTTGCGGGCGGCGCGGGCAATCTCTTCAAGTTTGGCTTCCACGGTGGGTGTGTTTGCGGGGCTTTCTTTTGCCTTTTCATAGCGGGTTTGAATGGCATCAAGCGCCGCCTGCAAACGAGCCGATTCCTCCCGCATGATCCGATTTGAACGCGCCGCCACCACAGCCACCCAAATCATCGCCACCGGCATGAAGATGGCGATCAGTGTCATTACGAAGTTGAGCCGGTCCAGATTTTGCGGCTGAATATCGCTAAACAAGAAGAACAGCCCGACACCGGCGACCCAAACAATCGACAGCATCGCGCCAACGATCTCTGCCGCGCTCAGGCCGCGCCGGCTCGACGCAACCTCAAGTTGACTGTCCAAAAACGCATCTCGTTGCGGTGCCATAAACGGGGCTCGCGGCTTTATTTGTAGGCAATCGCCAAAATTTCGTAGCTCTTTTCGCCGCCCGGGGTGCGCACTTCGATGCTGTCGCCCTCATCTTTACCAATCAGCGCGCGTGCTAAGGGTGACGCGATGTTGAGCCTGCCATTGTTGATATCGGCCTCTGCCTCGCCGACGATCTGATAGGTTTTCTCTTCGTCGGTGTCCTCGTCCACGAGCGTCACCGTGGCGCCGAACTTTATCGTGCCAGATAGTTTCTCAGGGTCGAATACGTCGGCTCGGCCAATAATCGCTTCTAGCTCTTTGATGCGGGTCTCGATGAAGCCCTGCTTTTCGCGCGCGGCGTGATATTCAGCGTTTTCCGAAAGATCCCCGTGCTCGCGGGCCTCCGCGATCGCACGGATCACGGCCGGTCGCTCGACTGATTTAAGCTCTTTCAATTCGGAATTGAGCGCGGTGTAGCCCGCGCGGGTGAGCGGTATCTTTTCCATGATCCGGGGGCCGCGCAAATAATTGCCATCCAGCCGCTACCTCATCGGATGCAGCGCGAAAGTCAAGCTTTAGCCGGGTTGCGCTAAGCGAAGACCGGCGCGGCAAGATCGAAGGCCTTGCGCATCACTGTCGGCAAATCGCTTGGGCGAAAAGCGCCGCGCGGCAGAAACTGCCCGACAGAGGCGTGCGCGGTGGTGGGCACCTCAGCAACCCGCACCGCGAGGCGGAGATGAAAATGCGTGAAGGTGTGCCGCACTTCAGCGCCTGGATCGCGCCACTGGGCGGCGAGCGGTGGGGTGTCCATCGGCGCCTCGCACCATTCTGAACCAGGCCAGCCTAGCATCCCGCCGAGCAAACCCTTGTCTGGTCGCCGCTCAAGCAGCCAAGCATCGTCTGCCCGGCGCGCGAGATACACATAGCCAAAACGCGTTGGTTTGCGCTTTTTCGGCAGTTTGCGCGGCAGCTCTGCCTGTACCCCGGCAGCACGGGCATGACAGGGGTCGATCCATGGGCAGATACCGCAGGCCGGTGCGCGCGGGGTGCAAATCGTAGCCCCAAGATCCATCACCGCTTGCGCATAATCCCCGGGCCGGTGATCTGGGGTCAGACTGGCAGCGGCTTCGGTCATCTCGGTCTTGCCAGCCGGAAGGGGCACCTCGATGCGAAACAGCCGCGACATGACCCGCTCGACATTGCCATCGACAACGGTCTCGGCGCGATCGAATGCAATGGCCGAGATCGCGGCGGCGGTATAGCGCCCAATCCCCGGCAACTCGATCAGCGCGTCATAGGTGTCGGGAAACCTACCGCCATGCCGCTCCACCACAGTCCGGGCACATTTGATCAGATTGCGCGCCCGCGCGTAGTAGCCAAGGCCCGCCCACTCGCCCATCACATCGCCGTCTTCGGCAGCTGCCAAGTCGCGCACGGTGGGCCACCGCTCCAAAAAGCGGCGAAACCGGTCTCGCACAGTGGCGACAGTGGTCTGTTGCAGCATGACCTCCGAGAGCCAAACCGCGTAAGGATCGGGCCGCACACCCGCCGCTTTGTCGGACGGCCCAACCCGCCAGGGCATGACCCGCGCGTGGCGATCATACCAAATCAGAAGGCGTTCGCTGTAACTCTCGTCACGCAATGTTTATGACCCTGCTATCGGCTTTATGCTGGCCTGATGCCTGCCCTCAACGGTAGGATAGCGGCGATTGTCGCGATAGCCAGAACCCATTCGGCGATAGCCAGAACCCAAGTGCCACAACCACGCGCATCACTGCCTGCGACGCGCCGCTACCCATACCAGGAGTTGAAGCAATGGCCGAAGCGCCGCTGAAACCGCCCAAAAAAGCGCCCCGCCGCAAGCGGGGTTTTGAGCGCGCGGCCGGCTTGCTATCGGCGCCGATCCGAAAGGCCGGCGAGAGCCGCGGTTTCGCCGTTTCCAGGGTTTTGACCCATTGGGAAGAGATCGCAGGTGCAGATCTTGCCTCCATCGCCCGACCCGTGAATGTCAGCTACGCGCGCGGCGGCTTTGGGGCGACCCTGACAGTCCTGACCACAGGCGCGCAGGCACCGATGTTGGAGATGCAAAAGGAAACGCTTCGCGAGCGGGTAAACGCGGCGTATGGCTACGCCGCCATCAAGCGTATTTACATCACGCAAACCGCGCCGGTCGGATTTCAGGACGGCGCGGTGCTATTTGATCATGCCCCCCGTGAAAAAACCGATGCCAACGCTGATATAGCAGTTGCAGAAGCGCGTCGTGTCGCGGCGCAAAGCGCGGCCGGTGTCGCGAACGCTGACTTACGCCAGGCGCTTTCAGCGCTGGGTGCAAATGTTCTGTCCCGTAAACGAGAGACATAAGGCTCAACCATGAAGAAACTGATCCCGATTGCCGTTGTCGCAGTGCTCGCGATGGGCGCTGCGTTTTTCTGGGGCGGCACGCAAACGTCGCCGTCCAGCACCAACCTGTCCTTGCCTGGCGCCGCGGTTGCGCAAGAGGCCAGCGAAGACGTCGACACCTCCATGGTGCATGAGATGGTGCTCGGCGCCGAAGATGCGCCTGTCACCATGATCGAGTACGCCTCATCGACGTGCCCGCATTGTAAAAACTTCCACCTCGGCAGCTTCAAGCAACTCAAGTCCGACTACATCGATACCGGCAAGGTACGCTTCATTTACCGCGAAGTGTATTTTGACCGTTTCGGCCTTTGGGCGGCGATGGTGGCGCGCTGTGGCATGCCGGTTGACGCGAACGCGCCGGAGATGGAAACCGCCTCCAAGCGGTACTTCGCGATCATGGACATGGTGTTCGAACAACAGTCCGAGTGGCTCGAGGGTGAGGGTCCGGCAGATATCGCCGAGAACCTGGCAAAATTCGGTCGCACGGCGGGGCTCGGCGCCGAGCAAGTCGATGCTTGCCTCCAGGATGCTGACTTTGCTCGGGCTCTGATCGCTGTCTATGAAGAAAATCGGGCGGCTGACGGCGTTCAATCCACGCCCACCTTCATCATCAACGGTGAAAAGGTGACCGGTAACCAGCCCTATGCCGCTTTGAGCGAGCTGATCGAGGCGGGTCTCTAAACCGGCCTTACAAAAGCGGGTCAGGCGGGCTTAGTGGCCTGCGGACCCGCCCGCAGCCGCTGGTTGATCAGCACAAAAATCATCGCGGCTGCCACCATCACCGCACCGCTGTTAAAGGCGGCTGCAGTCGTGCCCCGCGCCTCGGCGATCGCGCCAATGATGATTGGCGAAGTACAAATCCCCACATAGTAAAGCGCGAAGAAAATGCCGATGCCATACGCGCGGTTGCTGTCGGTTAAGTGGGCGGACGGCATGCTCATTATGACACCAGGCACAAGGCCGACTGCGGCGCCAATCGCGATGTAACAGAGCACCGGGGCTGCCACATAAGGGGTGATCAGCATCAAGAGGGCAAACGCGCCAAGGCCGGTATAAACGACCATGTCAGGGCGGCCCGACCGATCTGAGATTGCGCCGCCAATGGGCGAAAAAATCGCGATTGCCCAAAGCACGAAGCTGGTGCGGGCGCTCGCCCCGTCTTCGCTCCAGCCCCGCTCAACCAACAGTGCGGGGCCGAAGGCGAACACGATGACCAGACCGCCGTTGAACAACCCCCAGATCATCCCGGTTGAGACCACGCCCGCCATCGCCCGCCGCTCCAAGCGAAAGCTAGGGGCCGGTGCGGCTTTCAGGCGGGAGGGCTGGCGGTATCCGCGCCAAAACAAGATCAGTCCAAGGCTGCATAGGGCAGGCATTACCCACATCGCCGCGCTCAAACCGTAGGCGCTGGACACCGGCGGCAGGACCACCAAGGCAAGGCCGATGCCCAAAGGCCAGGAATTGGTGTAAATCGCCATGGCTGTCGCAAGAGACCCGCCTGCAAACCAGTCGGTAACAAGCTTCGCCATGATCACGTTCAGCACGACGCCGCCTGTGCCCGCCAACAGACGCGCGAACAGTTGTACCTCCCACACAGGCACCGATGCCATCAGCACACCGCCTACGACCATCATCGCCATGGAAATGATCACCACGCGGGTTTCGCCAAAGTGTTGCCCGATCGCGCCGCCAGGGATCGCGATCACAACGCCGGGTGTCACGTACAATCCGACAAGCAGACCAAGCTCGGCCAGACCAATCCCGAAACCCGCGACAAAATCAGGAGACAGCGCGGCCACGGCCTGAAACTGAAAGCCCATGGTCAGCCGCGCTAGAAACAAAACCAAAAGGATCGACCAGGCATTCATCGCAGAACCGTATCACGCGCAGACCAATTGAGCCCTGGTAGCCCGCAGATCCGATACTTGAAAAGCGCAATCTCATTTCGCTGGTTTGCGCGATGCCATAAGGCTTTGTTGGAAGGCGTGTCGGCAGAGAGGCAACGGTTTGGATCTTCGCGCGGTTGCCATGGGCACGATTTTTGCGCTGACGTGGGCGTCGGCGTTCTCATCGGCGCGGCTGATTGTGGCGGATGCACCGCCGCTCACTGCTTTGGCGCTGCGGTTTCTGATATCCGGCGCCATCGGTATCAGCCTCGCAGCCTATCTGGGCCAAAAGCTCCCGCTCACCCGTCGCCAATGGGTCGCCACAGCGATATTCGGGATCTGCCAAAACGCGCTGTATCTCGGCCTCTATTTCATCGCGATGCAGACGATTGAGGCCTCACTCGCGGCAATCATTGCATCCACGATGCCGCTTCTGGTCGCTTTGGGCGGTTGGGCCGTGTTTGGTGAGCGCATCACCCCTTTAGGCGGCGCCGGCCTCGTCATTGGCATCGCAGGTGTTGCCCTGATCATGGGGTCGCGCCTCTCGGCCGGAGTTGACGCCCAGGGCCTCTGGTTTTGCGTCCTCGGCGTGCTTTGCCTGGTGATCGCCACACTCGCGGTGCGCGAAACCGGCTCACGCGGTAGCGAATTGATGATCGTTGGCGTGCAGATGCTTATCGGGGCCGCCTGTCTGGCTGTCCCGGCACTCCTGTTTGAGACATGGGATGTAAGGTGGAGCGGCACGTTGCTGGCCGCTTTCGCCTATACAACGCTGATCCCCGGATTGGCCGCCACCTGGATCTGGTTCACGCTGGTCAATCGGATCGGCGCTGTCCGTGCCGCTACGTTTCATTTCCTCACGCCTTTTTTTGGTGTGACCATCGCTGCGCTTTTACTGGGCGAACGGCTTACAATTTGGGACGTTGTCGGCGTTGCAATCGTGATGATCGGTATATTCGCGGTGCAAAAAGCCAAACAAAGCAAAGCCCACGCGGATGTGAGGTGACAGGCGCGCATCCTCGATACATCTGTGCGCCATGGAAATGCTCCTTGCTTACACCGCTGGGCTGTTAACCCTGATCAACCCGTGCGTGCTGCCGATCTTGCCAATCGTGTTGGCGAGCGCCTTGCAGGCCGGGCGGCACGGGCCCCTTGTCGTGGCCGCCGGGCTCAGCGTTTCTTTCGTTGCGCTCGGCCTCGGGATCACCGCCCTCGGTCGGTTCGTCGGCCTCACGCCGGAGATGGTCGCCGACGCAGGTGCTGTTCTGATGATCCTGTTCGGGCTGGTCTTGCTGGTGCCGCAGTTCGCCGTGCGTTTTGAAGCCGTGACCGCCGGAGTCGCCGCCAGTGCCGACGCGGGGATCGACGATCTCGACCGCTCATCGCTGCGCGGCCAGTTTCTGGGCGGGATGCTTCTGGGCGCCGTTTGGAGCCCGTGCATTGGGCCAACTCTAGGTGGGGCGATCTCACTTGCTAGCCAGGGCGAAAGCCTGTTCCGCGCTGGCGCGATCATGGTGTTTTTCGCGCTCGGCGTGTCGACAATCGTGGTCGCTCTCGGCTACGGCGCCCGGTCGGTGATCCAACGCCGCCAAGCCTGGATGCGCGCGATTGCGTCGAAGTCAAAGCCGATTCTGGGCGGCGTTTTTATCGTCGTGGGCGTCGGCTTGCTTCTGCGGGTGCACCACATGCTGGAGTTCTGGGCGATACAAAATCTGCCGCCCTGGCTTCTTGAATTGTCTGTTTCAGTCTAGGAGAGACTTGATGAAACGTCGTCACTTTTTGATGTCATCCGCGGCGATACTGGTTGCAGGTCCTGCACTGGCCGCTGTCGAGTATACCCCCGGTCTGGTGCAGCAGGAGCTCGATGCGGGCAAGACCGTTTTCCTGGACTTTAAAGCGGCCTGGTGCTCGACCTGCGCGGTGCAGGAGCAGGTGATCAATGCCCTGCGGACGGAAAACCCGTCCTATGACGAAGCGATCAGCTTTATCAACGTCGACTGGGATCAACACCGGTCGGGTGCGCTCGTGCGTGCGCTCAACATCCCGCGCCGGTCGACGCTGGTCGTTCTCAAAGGCGATGAGGAATTGGGCCGCATCGTCGCCGGCACCGCGCAATCCGACATCAAGGCGCTTTTGGATACTGCTCTGGCGGCCGCCTCGGCCTAAGCGCCAATCGGGCCGCGAACGCCACCTGTTTGGCCCCGATCGAGGAGCAGGTGGTCGAGCAGGACGCAGGCCATCATCGCCTCCGCTACCGGCACGGCACGGATCCCGACACAAGGGTCGTGCCGGCCCTTGGTTATGATCTCGGTAGGCTCGCCGCTTTTGGTGATCGTCCGTCTCGGCGTAAGGATCGAGGAGGTTGGCTTCACAGCGAACCGCACCACGATATCTTGGCCTGTCGAAATGCCGCCCAGGATCCCACCGGCATGATTGGAATTGAACGCGGGCGTCCCGTCAGCGTGGATGTCGATCTCATCGGCATTGGCGCTTCCCGTCAACGCGGCGGCCGCCATGCCTTCACCGATCTCGACACCCTTCACCGCATTGATTGAGAGCATCGCCGAGCCAAGCTCGGTGTCGAGCTTGCCGTAGATCGGGGCGCCTAAACCTGGCGGGAAGCCACGCCCAACGACTTCGATCAGCGCGCCTGCTGAATCGCCTGCCTTACGCAAACCGTCTAGGTAGCTGGCCCACTCCTTCGCGGTGATTGCGTCAGGGGTCCAAAACGGGTTGCGCGGGATCTCTGCCCAGTCAAAACGGGCCCGATCAATTGGGTGCGGGCCCATCTGCACCATATAGCCGGTAATGGACGCCTCCGGCAAAAGCTGTGCAAGCGCCAGGCGCGCCACCCCGCCTGCAGCGACCCGGGCCGCCGTCTCGCGCGCCGATGACCTGCCACCGCCGCGATAATCGCGGATGCCGTATTTCTGCCAGTAGCTGATGTCAGCATGCCCGGGGCGAAACTTCTCAACGATGTCGCCATAGTCTTTCGAGCGCTGATCGGTGTTGCGGATCATCAACTGGATCGGCGTGCCTGTCGTGGCCCCTTCGAACACGCCCGACAGGATTTCGACCGTATCGGCTTCGCGCCTTTGCGTCGTGTATCGCGACTGCCCCGGCTTGCGCTGATCGAGCCAGGGCTGCAGGGCATCTGGCGTGAGCGGTATGCCGGGCGGGCAGCCATCGATCGTGGCGCCCAGGGCTGGCCCATGGCTTTCGCCCCAAGTCGTGACGCGAAACAGATGTCCGAACGTGTTGAAGCTCATCGCCAGCCCTCCGTCGGCATGGTCTACTGAGCATTAGCGCAAGACAAAAGCCCCAGCGCGCGGTTTCGATCTCACGAGCCGACGCTATTGGCACGGTGCCGCTTCGGTAGTCGTTCCATCAAAGCCCGCGCTTCTGGCGGCGGGCGCCTCTCAACGCGGCGATATTGAGACCCATCGATGCGCCGCGTCAGCAGATTCACGGTCACCAGGCTGCGACGCAAGATAGCCGGATCGCCGAAATCATGCGCCTCGTTCAAAGCGCTGTTGACGTCCTTTTCGGTCAGGTCGCGCCTCGCTGGGATGCGGCTCCAAAGGGGCCAAAGGCACAAGTCCTGTACGGCGCGGCGCGACGGCCATTGCTGGAGATGACCGTCTGCACTGAACTGGTTGAGCGCCCGTTCGACAAGCGCATGGTCGACGGCTTCCGCGGGCTCTGTGCTCAAGCGTCGGTCAGCTGCGTGTGACGCCCGCAAGTGTTGAAAATTGCGAAATCCGGCACTGCGGGCCAGCATGTTCAGCAAGGTGAGATGCGACGGCGTGCCCTGATGGCCGTTGAGTTGCCGGGCGAGCGCGCGCGCAAATGCGGTGACGTCGCCCGTGGTGAGCGAGATTGCGTCTTTCGACATGGTCTGATCCTTTCGCGTGCCAGCAAGGGTCGTGGTCACTGTCTTACGACGCGGCACAGGACAAACATGTCGACTGCGTTGGTCAGTGGCAGGTTTAGCCTCAAGATGAGCAGTGACGCCTCGGTGTCTGCCGACCGTGCGGGTGGGTAGCACAGTCCAACGCAGGCAACCAAGCGAAAAGGCCACGCGTTGGCGTGGCCCTTTACCGTCGTCTTTTGAGTCGGTTTAATCGGCGGTGAGAAGCGGCGGTTTCTTGGTGGCGAGCCGCGGCGGCTTGGCCTCCTCGATGCGCAGATCGATCTGACCGTCTTTGACCGCGACTTTGACAACGCCGCCTTTCGCTAACTTGCCAAACAACAACTCTTCGGCGAGTGGCTTTTTGATGTTTTCTTGGATCACGCGGCCCAGCGGACGCGCACCCATCTTGTCATCATAGCCCTTCTCGCCCAGCCATTCGGCGGCTGGCTTGGTCAGCTCGATGGTGACATTGCGGTCCAGAAGCTGCGCCTCGAGTTGCAGCACGAACTTCTCCACCACCTGCATGATGACCTCTTTCGAGAGCGGCCCGAACGAGATCACCGCGTCGAGGCGATTGCGGAATTCAGGCGTGAACTGCCGTTCAATCGCGGCCTGATCCTCGCCCTCGCGGCGATCCCGACCAAAGCCCATCGCCTCCTTAGCCTGCTCAGCAGCGCCGGCATTGGTGGTCATGATCAAGATCACATTGCGGAAATCGACTTGCCGCCCGTTGTGGTCGGTGAGCTTGCCGTGATCCATCACCTGCAGCAAGATGTTGTAGACGTCAGGATGCGCCTTCTCGATCTCGTCGAGCAGCAGCACGCAATGGGGGTGCTGATCAACGCCATCGGTCAGCAGGCCGCCTTGATCAAAGCCAACATAGCCCGGAGGCGCGCCGATCAGCCGTGATACCGCGTGCTTCTCCATGTATTCGGACATGTCGAACCGCAGCAGCTCAACGCCAAGCGTGTCGGCCAATTGCTTGGCCACCTCGGTTTTGCCGACCCCGGTCGGGCCCGCGAACAGGTAGTTGCCAATGGGCTTTTCCGGCTCTCGCAGACCCGCACGGGCCAACTTGATCGCCGACGACAGCGCCTCAATGGCCGGGTCTTGGCCGAACACCACGCGCTTAAGCGTCGACTGCAGGTCTTTAAGCACTTCGGCGTCGTCCTTCGAAACGTTCTTCGGCGGGATCCGTGCGATTTTGGCGACCACCGCCTCGATCTCTTTCGCGCCAATGGTCTTGCGCCGTTTCGAGTCGGTCAGCAGATGCTGGGCCGCGCCGGCCTCGTCGATCACGTCGATTGCCTTGTCGGGCAACTTGCGGTCATGGATGTAGCGCGCCGACAGCTCAACCGCGGTTTTTATCGCGTCGGACGTGTACTTAATCTCATGATGCTCCTCAAAGTAAGGCTTCAGCCCTTTGAGGATTTTCACCGAATCGTCCACCGTCGGCTCATTCACGTCGATCTTCTGGAACCGACGGCTGAGGGCCCGGTCTTTCTCGAAGTGCTGGCGGAACTCTTTGTAGGTCGTTGACCCCATGCAGCGAAGTTTGCCGCCCTGAAGCGCCGGCTTTAGCAGGTTTGATGCATCCATCGCACCGCCAGAGGTGGCGCCCGCCCCGATAACGGTGTGGATTTCGTCGATAAACAGGATCGCGTCGGGATGCTCTTCCAACTCCGAAACCACGGCTTTCAACCGCTCTTCGAAATCACCGCGGTAGCGTGTACCGGCGAGAAGCGCGCCCATATCCAGCGAGTAAATCGTCGCGCCCTGGAGCACCTCGGGCGTTTCGCCGCCCACAATCTTGTGCGCGAGGCCTTCCGCAATCGCAGTTTTCCCGACACCTGGGTCACCCACGAGAAGTGGGTTATTCTTGCGTCGGCGGCACAGCACCTGGATGCAGCGCTCAACCTCATGATCGCGGCCGATCAGCGGATCGACATCGCCTTTGCGCGACTTGGCGTTGAGGTCAACGCAGTACTTCGCCAAGGCGCTTTCGCTCTTTTGGTCGTCATCGGCTGCTTGCGCTTCCTCTTCCAGGTCGGACGCGCCCTGTACCGGCCGCGTCTCACCAAAGGAGGGGTCCTTGGCAACGCCGTGGGCAATGAAGTTCACCGCATCGTAGCGCGTCATATCCTGGTCTTGCAGGAAGTACGCGGCGTTGGATTCGCGCTC